>CALCCE010000256.1 GCA_937899835.1 uncultured Flavobacteriales bacterium
CCAACCCAAGCTTTGATGTGCCCATTGTGCGGGTCCATGGCCATCATTCCGGCCTGCAAGAAGCTTTTGTAATAACGAATGCTGTCGTTGGGTGACATGATCGTATCGATATCTCCTTTCCAGGAAAACACCTTCATTGGCACCGGAGTATCGAAGTTGCGCTGCAAAGAGTCCGCAGAAATTGCGAGGTGCTTATGACCGCAATCGTCAGCGTTGCACACATAATAATCAATGCCTTCAATGGCTTTTTGGTCGATGTATTTGCCACGGCGACCACAATTGGCACACTGTTTTCCGGCCAAAACCCGATAGCGATCGGTATTTTTCCGGGCCCGTTGCATGATGTTTTCAATCTGCTTGGCATTCACCCGGTTCGAGAATGGCGGACTTTTAAATTTCTTGATGTTCCGCCAAAAGTCGTTCTGCAACTCCCCTCCTAAGTGCTGCCGAACCGCATATTCAGCGTATCGCTGCATCCGGGAGTCGATAGTGGTGTACACGCGAATCCCATCCCGGTAAATGCTGTAAGGCTTGCCGTCGGGCTTTTGGTAAACGTACTCGCCATCTTCGTTCTTTTCTGAAAAGAGCTTGCCCAGCTTTTGCCGCAACTCTTCGCGGAAATAAGGAGCTAAACCTTCCTTATGGTCCACCCGGTGGTAGTCGATGCCCAGGTCGAGTTGCTTTAAGGAGTCGAACTCAGTACGGGTCAACTGCTGGTTGCGCATCATTTGTGCAAACACCACATTCCGTCGGTGTAAAGTCGTATCCGGACGCCTGATTGGATTAAACAAAGACGGGTTTTTGGCCATTCCTACCAGCATGGCCGCTTCATGCAATTCCAAATCTTGGGGCGTAGTGCCAAAATACACCTGGGCCGCCGATCGAATACCTACTGCATTGTTGATGAAATCAAACTTGTTGAGGTACATCGTCAGGATCTCCTCCTTGGTGTATTGACGCTCCAGGCGCACCGCAATGATCCACTCTTTCAGCTTCTGCACAATCCGTCCCACCTTGCCGGTCGGTTGGCTGTGAAACAGCATTTTAGCCAACTGCTGAGTGATGGTACTCGCTCCACCGTTGCCTCCACCGTAAGCAATGGCGCGGGCCAATCCGCGAAGGTCTATACCTGAGTGTTGGCGGTAGCGCTCGTCCTCGGTTGATACCAAAGCCGTGACCACGTGGGGCGAAAGGTCTTGGAAATAGACATCGTTTCGGTTTTCGCGGTAGTATTTTCCCAGAATCTCACCATCGGCCGAATAAATCACCGAAGCCTGGTTGCTGCGTGGGTTTTCCAACTCCTCGAACGTGGGCAATTCTTCGAAGAAAATGCCTTGTGATATCATCAACAAGACCATGGCGATTCCTACAAAAGGAGAGAGGATAGCCGCCCACAAGAGCAATACCCATTTCCAATACCTGCGCTTGGGTTTCGCTTTCGCTTCCTTGGATTTAGACATAGTTGATCAAATTTAAATCGGGGTCAATAAACCCAAAGTTCGACGATCTGTTGTCTATGCACAAAGTTATTAACAATAGTTAACAACCTGCTGCACCACAAGCACTTACATCCCTTTACTGAATCTGGTACACGAATGCAAGATTCTACTCAACAGCTCTTAAATGCTTTTCAATTCTATTTTTTCCATTGTGCCTTGCCAACAAGCCACCTTGCCTTCATGCGGTTCAAAGCCATGAAATCTCACGAATCAAAAAGCATTCGTAATTTCACCCCATTGAGCTGAGCAGCCTGTTTGTAAGGAATTACGGTCTTTCAATGCTGCTCTTGTAGAGGTTTATTGTTTATGAAGTTTTTGGCGGAAAAGCTTTTTCGAAAACACCCAGTGTGGGCAATTGCATTTGCGTTTGGTGTTGCGCTATTGATGGGTTGCCAAGCTCCTTTGGATGCAGTGGTTTGTGACGCAGAAAGTGTTGTTCAGAAAGAGGGAAAAACTTTTTTTATCAATTCTGGCTACACCTTTTCGGGTGGCGATTTCCGGTCCAAAGAAAACGCTCGATCTGGGCAGTGGTCGGTAAAACTACACCGTGAACAAGAATTTGGACTGGGGTCTGAAATCGAAGACCTGACCGCCGGAGACCGCTTCAAAATCAGTGTTTGGCGCAAAGGGAACCACGGAGTGTTGGTGGTTTCTGCCGACCGGGCAAAGATTTACCTCACCCAAGAGCAAGTTGCTGCCACCGAAAATGGCTGGGGAAAGTTGGAAGTCATCGTTACATTACCTCCACACTACCAAGAGGAGGCGCTAAAGGTTTATGTCTGGAACCCTCACACTGAAGCTACGTATTTCGACGATTTGAGCATTACCCGGGTGGAGGCTACTCCTCCCGAAGGAAGCCAACCCATTGCGCTGACCCTGAGCGAAAAACGCCTGAACAAACTGCACGGATATGTACAACGGGCCATTCAAGAAGGCCGGCTCAGCTACGGAAAAGACGACTGGAAAAAAGCAAAATTTCAAAATGGCTTAGAAGAGTACAAAGCCAAAGTGCGCCTCAAGGGCGATTGGGTAGACCACCTGCAAACCGATAAGTGGTCGCTCCGGGTGCGGCTTAAAGGAGGCGAAACCTGGAACGGAAAACGCACCTTTTCGATCATGCACCCACAAATTCGCTACTACTTACACGAGTGGGTGTACCACCAATTGTTAGAAAAAGCGGGGGTACTTACCACTTCCTACGATCTTGTACCGGTAACGATTAATGGCCATTATCAAGGTATCTACGCGTGGGAAGAGCATTTTGAAAAGTATTTGGTGGAAGCACGCCAACGCCGGGAAGGCCCGATCTTAAAGTTTTATGAAGAGGGCTTGTTTCAATTGATCATGGACCGCAGGGCCAACGGCGACCGCCCTGAAGCTCCTTTGTTTGCCGCGTCTACCATTCTTCCTTTTCAAGCCAGCAAGGTGGCCAAAGATCCGGCCAAGTTGAACCACTTTTTGATGGGCCGTCGGTTGCTAGACAGCTACCGCAGCGGAGCGCGACCCGCCTCAGCCATTTTCGACTTGCAACTGTTGGCTGATTTTGCCGCCATCACCGACCTCTGCAAAGCCTGGCATGCCGTTACCTGGCACAACCTCCGGTTTTATTACAACCCGGTTACCTGTCGCTTAGAACCCATCGGCTACGATGGTTTTCCTGGGGAACACATCCACAACGAGCATTATGGCCCGCTATCGGGCTTGCTGGAAGCACACCCCAAACTGCAACAAGAGAATCCCCACGATCGGGCCTATTACGCACTATTTACCGATCCTTTGTTTTTGCAACTCTACAGCGAACGCGTAGCCGCTTATACCGACAAAAAGGCCATCGCAGCCATGATGGCCGATTTAGAACCCGAACTATCGACTTTGGAAAGTTGGCTCCAGGCCGAGCATCCTGGATACGCATTTCCCCGCGATTACCTTTCGGCCAATGCGGAAAAAATGCGCCAGGAACTGCCTCAACTTCAAAGCGCAGTGACCCGTGGAGGCTATTCTAACTTTCCATTAAGTCCTAAGGATACCAGCCTGTATGCCGCCACTTCGGGACGGGCCATTTTGCCGGGCGTTTCGGTAAAGGCCCATGCCTTCCCAAACAGCAGCGGCCGGTGGACCTTAAAGGCCACCAATTACCACTCGGAAAAGTTACAATTGGTAGGCGCTGGCAACCTGCCCGATCAGCCACAACAACCGTTTCCCCCGTCAGAGCTTCCCGCCTGCCAAACGGTAGCCTCGGCTTTGTCGATGCAGCTGGCCCTGGATACGGCTTATTCCTGGTTGTTTCTAAAAGCCCCAAACGACAGTTTGGTAAAAGTGGCCATTCGGCCATGGTCGGACGATACGGAACTCAGCGCCAGAGAACGCCTTGACCTGCCGGAATTCACTAAACTACCCGATTTTGTAGAAAAAACAGAGGGTATTTGTAAGGTACCAAATGGAAACCATGTGTTGAATCGACCCTGGACGGTACCCGCCGGACAGACACTTTACTTTGAGGCCGGAGCCTCACTGGACTTGCAAAACGGTGCATTTATAATCTGCTATTCAACCCTCAGCATGCAAGGAACTGAAGCGGAACCGGTTCGGGTGTTTTCCTCCGATCAGAGTGGGATGGGGCTCACGGTTTTGGAGGCTCCGGCAGCCATGCTGGTGCACGCCCAATTTGATCACCTCAACTCCCTGTCCTGGAACGGATGGGAGCAAACCGGTGCGGTGAACTTCTATAGTTCTAAAGTGACCTTTTTAGATACGGATTTTCAAAACTCCCTGGGAGAGGATGCGCTCAACTTGTTTCGCTGCGAGTTTAATCTTCAAAGCTGCCGTTTTAGCGACACCCGATACGATGCCTTCGATGGCGATTTCTGCCAGGGAAAGGTAGAAAGGTGCGTTTTTAGTCGTATCGGAGATGATGGCATTGACTTTTCAGGAAGCGATGTGTCCATTGTCAATTGCCAACTCAACGAGGTAGGGGATAAGGGCCTCAGTTTAGGAGAAGCCACATCGGCCAAAATTGTTGAAGCTCGGGTGCAGCATGCGAGAACCGGACTTAGCGTAAAAGATCGATCGGTGGTTACTGCCCAAGCCTTGATAACGGAAGACTGTAAAGTGGGCATCGGTGTCTATGTAAAAAAGAAAGCTTTTGGTCCAGCTAAATTAAAGCTGGAAAACTGGCAAAATAATACTACCGACCAAGAGGTGCTGGTGGACCTGGGATGCGAATTTTCACTGGATGGTGAAATTTCTGTTGGAAGCGAAGCACTGGATATCGGAACGCTTTTTTATTAAAGCAAGCTATTGTTTTAAGCGGGAATTCTTAGCTAACTCCATCCATTTTATAACATTTAGAAGCGCTTGGAAGAGGATACTTAATCGTCTTCTTTTTGGAGTTTGCGCTCCAAAAAGTAACTGACCACTAAACCGGCACCACCAAACAGGAAAATCATGGCCGGAAAAGCGGCTTCTTCATCCACAATACCGGTGTTGGAAACAATGGAGCCCAGCAAAATGCCTACAGAAATGCCAATGGCCAACACGCCGATGCGAAGGGTCCAACTTTGAAGTTTGAATTTTTTGTTGCGGTCGAAAATAGAAGCCGACTGCCCCCGCTCAATCATGGCCATGCGTTCGCGGTTGCGGGTGGTAAAATACAAATAGGCGATGCCAAAAAAGGTTCCAAATACTATCAGGGGGATCAATACTTCTTCCATAATTCTTGATTTTGTGAGTTTCGCAAGCTTTGACGCCCCGGTTGGCGATGTGGTTACAACTTTTTGGTTGAAAAACCACTGCGCCTCATTTTATACCTTGTTAAGAAAGTGAACAAACTTTTTGTAACCGGTTTTTAAATGCCCGCGTCTTAGCCTTATGACCGAAGTTCCCGACCAGGTTTACCTTCAGCGCGTGCTGGATGGCGATGATAACGCCTTTCGTTTTCTGGTCGACCGCTACCAAGACATGGCTTTTGGTCTGGCTTTACAATTGTTAAAAAACCGGGAAGACGCCGAGGAGGTGGCCATGGACGCTTTTGCCAAATGCTATCGCAGTTTGGGCAGCTTTAAAGCAGAAAGCCGATTTTCAACCTGGTTGTATCGCATTGTTTACAATACGGCCATCTCGAAGGGCCGCAAGAAAAAATTGACCGTGAGTGCTATTGACGACCGCATCGTAGAACAAGCCCCCGAACAGGACATTCAGTCGGCAATGGCACAAATGCAACAGGAGGAGCGCCAAAAATACCTTGGGTTGGCCATGGAAAAACTGCATCCTGAGGACGTAACCTTGGTACAGCTATATTACCTCGCCGGCCGACCCACCGATGAGGTGGCCGAGATTACCGGCATGACCGTGAGCAACGTAAAAGTGCGGCTACACCGCGCACGAAAGAAGTTGTATTTTTACTTGGAGCGCCTTCTCCGAGATGAATTAAAAACCTTGCTGTGACTTTTTCAGAAGACAACGACCCTACCCGCAACCTCTTTGAAGGTTGGACTCCGGAAAAACCTTCGGATGATTTCACCGAACGGGTAATGCATGAAATTAAGGCGCCCAGTTCCGTTTCGTTGAACACCGCTCCAATTATTGGTCGTTGGGGCTGGGCCGGCATTGGCACTGCTGTGGTTGGGATCATACTGGCCACCTACGTGGGCAGTGCCAACTTTCAAACAGCTTGGTGGAAAACCTATTTTTCTGGTTTAGACCGAGTATCCTGGAGACCACCAGAAGTGGAACTGAGTGCTACGACAGGCATTATTCTCCTAAGTAGCGTAGCCATCGCCTGGGGATTTATTCTCATCGACCGGGTTTACCGGATCAATTCATATTCCGATACTTAAACAGGGACCCAACTATTCTTCGCGCTCGATGCGCAAACCGACATCTAAAAGATGGGTCAGCTGATCTACGCGCATGCCCTGAACGAACTCAAAAGTGTATTCTCCGGGTACCGGAAACCGAACATTGCGGGCAAACAGTATTTGATTGTCGTAGATATCGCCTAAGCCCGAACCGAGCCATTTACCATCAGGAGCAGCCAGCACAAACTCTAAGGTATCCAATTCAATGCGGTTGTCGGGATACTCCGTGGTGAGGTAGGTGTAGAGGTTGCTGTAGGCGTAGCGTCCACTGTTGCGCACATTGAACAACAATGCATGAGACGAAACGGTATCGCTGATGTTGACAGAGAATCGCACCGTCTTTTGAATGGGCCATACTTCCCCATCTAACGGCTGGTTTGTCTCGTACACCCGGTTGCTGTCGCAGGCAGTGCACAACAACAGCAGAAGGCATAAGGCATAAAGCGAGCTAAGACGTCGTTTTGGACTGGTCATTGCTGGGCTTACGACGATTGTTTGGGCGCTTGCGCGAACGGTTGCGATTTTCGCTGCCTCCTGGTTTCCCATTTTGAGGGTTGGCACCACTTTTTTGTGCATTCGGCTTATGGCCTTCCGGTTTGTTCTTAGGAGTATTTCCTTTGTTTGGGTTGCCCGGGCGACCGCCTCCCTTTGCGTTGGGCTTGTTGTTGGATCGATTCCTGGTTTTGGAACGCCCTCCTTCTTTGCGGGTTTGCGGGCCCTGGTTTCCTCCTTTTGCTTGTGGACCCTGGTCGTTATTGCCTTGACCAGCACGTCCTTTCGTGCGTTTTTTCTTGCGCTTCTTGCGCAGGTTATCAAAACGGGTAAGGCTATCCTGGCCTACCACATTTTCGTAATCTGGCTCCTCTACTACAATCTCCTCCTCGTAATTTTTCAGTTCGGAGGGGCGTTCTCCCTTCTCGTTGAGGGAGGCAATTTCTTTTACACGGTCTACCGAAAGGGAAATAAAATTGCTTGGATCGTCTTCGTAAGTATACCACATCAAACCTTTGAAAATATCGGTTTTCTGGTGGTAGGCCAACCCTTTTTGGGTTTTGAGCCGTGGTTCGTTGTTGGGAAACTGCTTGAGAGCATCGAGGTAGGTATCCAACTCATAGTTGAGGCAACATTTCAGTTTGCCGCACTGGCCCGCCAGCTTCACCGGATTGATGGACAACTGCTGGTAGCGGGCTGCACTGGTAGAAACTGACCGAAAGTCGGTGAGCCAGGTGGAGCAGCACAATTCGCGCCCACACGAGCCAATACCTCCCAATCGACCCGCTTCTTGTCGGGCTCCGATTTGACGCATTTCGATGCGAATTCGAAACTGATCGGCCAACACTTTGATGAGTTGACGAAAATCAACCCGCTCATCGGCCGTATAATAAAAAGTTGCTTTGGTTTGATCGGCCTGGTATTCTACATCACCGATCTTCATGTTGAGGCCCAATTCGGAAACGGTTTTCCGGGCCTTGAACATGGTCGGTTTTTCCCGCTCCCGGGCCTCTTGCCATTTGTCGATATCCGCTTGACGGGCTTTACGGTAGACCTTGCGCAACTCTTTTCCGTCGTTCCCTGCCTTTTTGCGGTTCATCTGCAAGCGAACCAACTCTCCGGTGAGGGAGACGACTCCAACATCGTGTCCCGAGAGCGCTTCTACAGCAACAATATCGCCCGGATTGAGGGTAACCCCGTCCGGATTGCGGTAAAAATCTTTGCGCGTGTTTTTAAAACGCACTTCTACTGTATCATTGGCGCTGTGGCCGCCGAGACGTTCCATTCCTGAAAGCCAATCAAATACCTCCAGTTTGTCGCATCCTCCCGTTCCACACGAACCATTATTTCGACATCCGGCAGGCAAGGATCCACATCCGCCGGATGAACAACTTCCACATCCCATAAGTTTGTGTTTTCAACGACTTGCAGTCGTTGATCTTACTCGGTTTTCATTTAGAAAACCATCTGCATTCTACAGGTGATCCCGGGACTCAATCTACTTTCTATCTATATTTTACCCAGGCGATACGAAGTTAAGGATTTATAGGGGTGTTGAGAAACCGACAATAAGCACCAATTTCAGGTGTCTCTTTCCTGCTTCAATCTTCTACTTTTTGAATCATCTCGGCCAAATCTTCTTGCTGGAAATACGCCAACTCAATGCGGTAGAAATCTTTGGGATAAACGAGTTTTACCGCTGAGAGGCGTTCGTCGGCATACACCATCCGCTGTCGAATCTCTTTGGAACCCGTTACCTGCCGCTCGATTACCCGCCCCGATTGATCGTAAATGTATTTGACGTAGGAAACCCGGTAATAATTTACCGGTTCTTCCACCAATCGGATGCTATGCACCTGGTCTGTTTTGCCTTTGTAGTAAATCTTCACCTTATTCGCCTCGCGGTTTTTCGTCCCAATGTAATAACGAGTAGATATCCGCCCATGCTTATCCATCATAACCTTACAGCGTCCATCCATTCCTTCTCCTTCTTCTAACCGGGGGCCTCGATAAGTCACAAAATCTTTCAATACAGCACGAATTTTTGAACTGCTGGCTTGAATACGCTGTACTGTTCCATCCGGAAAAAAGGTGACCTCCCCAATCACGGTACTGTCCTGATAGATTTTACCAGATTTCAAGCTGTTTTCAAGTTGTATGTTCTCTACATACTTTACACCAACGCCTGTAATAATGCTAAGGTTGATCTGAGTGGTATAGGTGTAATCTTCATCGTCGGCGATAGTAGCAGCGAGGTCTAAGACCGTCATTGTTTCGTAAGACTCGTTCCACATTTTTGGGTAAAGAATGGCGTCAAGTCCTTTGTTTCGGGCGTCTTCTTCCAAATAATAGATCATGTCTTGTTCGGAAAAAATGCCCCGTTTTACCACTTTCAGGTCAAAATATTCTACGTAATCTCTCGTAATAACATCACCTTCATAAAACACCTCTACTATTGATGTAGGTGAACCCGCCGGAAGGTAGGTCAAAGCTTGATTGTTGGAGTGATATTGGTAACTACAAGCAGTAGTGGCGAAAACAAGCAGGGCAGCAAGGCCAATTTTGAAATGAGTCATTGTTGGGGTATTGAAGTATCCAAAGACCCAGCAAATACAATACCTAAAATAAATTGAATGCGCCCATTAAGCACTTACCTGCCGCTTGATGCGCAACAATTTGATTGTTCGTAGGGAAAGGTCGAGGAAAAGAATTCGAGGGTTGGCGTTGCGCTCGATGTGCGCGTGGGCCTCTTCCAGGTTGCTGATGAGCTGGAGGCTGTTGTTTTCGTGCACAAACGGAGAAAACTTTTGGACAAAGCCGCGCTCCGGGCCTTCCAACCGCACCAGTGCATCGGTTCCGTAATTCACCATAAGGCATTCCCGTAGCAGGTGCAGCCCGTATTGTAAAAAGTTTTTTTGACGCTCACGACCAATCCCACCCATTTTTTCGGTCCATTCCTGGGCTTTGAGTACGTCTTTCATATAGCAAAGTCGCATCCAACCGATAAACATATCGCGGTTAAAGTTTTCTTCCTCACTTTCCCGAATCAGGCGCAGGGCTTCCAGGTAGTTGCCATCCGCCATGTGTGCATGACTGGAAGCTGCTGCATGGCTTTGTCCCCACTTTTCTACCAAAGCATTCGTAATCTCCCCAGCTGAAAGTCGTGGGACTTTGACCAACTGAGTGCGTGACAAAATAGTTGGAATGATCTGCTCGTGATCTTCGGCCACCAGCAAGAAAACGGTTTTCTCAGGCGGCTCTTCCAGTATTTTGAGCAGTTTGTTAGCTGCAGCAAGGTTCATGCGCTCAGGCCGCCAGATGATCATCACCTTGTAGGGCGACTCAAAGGATTTTAAGCTGATGGCCCGCAGAATTTCTCCGCTCTCCTCGGTTCCAATGTTCCCTTGCTTGTTTTCAATGCCGATGTGTTCCAACCACTGAAACAGGTTGAGGTAGGGGTTTTCCAAAAGGGCTTCGCGCCATTCCGGTAGAAATTTGGCGCTCACCGGGTGCTTGTTGACCGACTTGGTAGTGTTGACCGGAAAAACAAAGTGCATGTCGGGGTGCACCAGCTTGGCAAATTTGATGCACGACCGACAAGTTCCGCAAGAATCGTCTTCCATTGGGGTTTCACAACACAAATACTGGGCGTAGGCCAAAGCTAAGGCCAGATTGCCCGAACCTTCCGGACCCAGGTAAAGTTGGGCGTGGGGAATACGTTCGTCTTTCACGGCTTGAATCAGCCGTTTTTTTACTGCATTTTGCCCAATGATGTCGCGAAAAAACACAGCTCAAAGGTAGGGAAATTGCCTCCCTTGAGATTCCCTTCTTGGTCATTTTGAACGATGGACTACTTTTGCTCCCGATCAACTTGACAACGACCATGAATACCATCGATAGCCTCTCCTTTTCTGGCAAAAAAGCCCTCATTCGGGTAGACTTTAACGTTCCACTCAACAGCGACCTTCAAATCACCGACGACACCCGTATTCGTGCTGCATTGCCAACGCTCAAAAAGATTTTGACCGAAGGTGGTAGCGTAATCCTGATGTCACACCTCGGTCGGCCGAAAAACGGACCGGAAAACAAGTTTTCGCTCCAACACCTCGTGGGTCACCTGGGCGATCTTTTGGGCCTGGAAGTAGGTTTTGCCGACGACTGTATCGGCGAAAGTGCACGCAGCAAAGCTGCTGCTTTGCAGGCCGGTCAGGTGTTGCTATTGGAAAACCTGCGGTTCTACAAAGAAGAAACGGCCGGAGATGCCGCTTTTGCTGAAAAGCTGGCGCAACTGGGAGATATTTACGTGAACGATGCTTTCGGTACGGCTCACCGCGCCCACGCCTCCACCACAGTAGTAGCTCAATTTTTCCCTGAAAACAAGGTATTTGGTTATTTGATTGCCAATGAGTTAAAGAGCATCGATAAGCTGATGAATTCGGCTGAAGCTCCCTACACTGCCATCATTGGAGGAGCCAAAGTTTCCTCGAAAATCACCATCATGGAGCGCTTGTTGCCTACCGTTGACCGACTGCTGATCGGAGGAGGAATGGCATACACCTTTATCAAAGCACAGGGAGGATCTATCGGGAGTTCGTTGGTGGAAGATGAGCACCTCGATACGGCCCGGAACCTGATGGCCAAAGCCAAGGAGCAAAACGTAGAAGTGGTGTTGCCAGCCGACACGGTCATTGCCGATGCTTTCAGCAACGAGGCGAACCGACAAACCTGCGCCATCGATCAAATTCCCGACGGTTGGATGGGTCTGGATATTGGACCTGCATCCATTGCAACGTATGCCAGTTCTATCGAGAGCTCCAAAACCTTGCTCTGGAACGGACCAATGGGCGTTTTTGAGATGGAAAACTTTGCCGTAGGTACCAAGGCATGTGCAGAAGCCATCGCCCGGGCTACTGCACAAGGCGCTTTTTCACTCGTGGGTGGTGGCGACTCGGTAGCCGCAGTAAATCAGGTGGGGCTTGCCGACCAGGTAAGTTATGTATCTACCGGAGGAGGTGCGCTGTAGGACTACCTGGTAGGATAAGTACTCCCCGGCCGCCATGCCGAACTGGAAGCTTAATTTTTAAGTTTTAGCTGTGTAAGCAGCGGCTCTTTCTTGCTACGCGATACGCTGAGGTGAGCATCATTCTGCATCACCACTTCTCCGCCATCGCCTTTGATGTAGCTCACCACAAAGTCGAGGTTGATGTAGTAGGAGTTGTGAATGCGCAGGAAACTGGAATCTTCCAACAGGTTTTCAAAATACTTGAGCGATTTGCTTACCGTAAGGGTTTTGCGATCGGAAAGATGGACCCTGCAATAACTCCCGTCGGCCTCGAAATAAAGGATGTCGGCCGTTTTCACAAAACGGTAGCCTTCCGATACCGGAATGGCGATCTTTAGGTCGTTGGGAGCCGAAACCCGCAGGTTTTCGAGCAGGTGGCTGAAATTTTTCTTGGCCTGCTTCTCGCGCATGTTGGTGCGCACCTTTTCTACTGCTTCCTGCAACTCATCGACCTCAATGGGTTTCAAGAGGTATTCTAAGGCGCAGAACTTGATAGCCCGAATGGCATACTGATCGTAAGCCGTCACGAATATGACATCGAAATCAACCTCTCCAAGCTCCTCCAACAGGTTGAACCCACTTTTGTTGCCCATCTCCACATCGAGGAAGAGCACATCTGGTCGAATGGTTCTCAACACTTGATGTGCCTCATCTACCGAACCGGCCGAGCCTACTACTTTCACGTCTTCGCAAAAGGTTTGAACCACTTCAATTACTGTTTGGCGGCTGATCATCTCATCGTCGACCACTACTGCTTTTATCATGCTTTCTTATTCGTTGATAATGGGAATATACAAATCCACCCGGGTTCCGGAAACATCCCCTTCCTCGTCAAACAAATCCTGTATGTCTACCCGGGTTTGTGTGTTTCGGTTGAGGTTTAAGATCTCCAATCGGGCGCTGGTATTGCTCATCCCCACGGATCTGTGTGATAATAGTTTGTTCTTTTTGATTTCCTGGGCTTTTTTGCGTCCTACTCCGTTGTCTTGCACTACGCAATGCAACAGGCTTTCGTCCCGATCGATTTTGATCAACAAGCGCCCTTTTTCAGTTTTATTGAGCAGGCCGTGCACAATGGCATTTTCAACGTAGGGTTGTACCAACATGGCCGGAATCTCGTAGTTGGTGCCGTTGAGGGCTTCGCCAAACTCAATTTGATAGTCGAACTTGTCTTCAAATCGCAGGGACTCGATTTCCAGGTAGAGTTTCAGCGTTTTCAGCTCTTCTTCAAGGAATACCGTGTTTTTCTGGGAGTTCTCCAAAATCACCCGAATCAAGCGGGCAAACTTGGATAGGTAGTTGTAACCGGCTTTGCGGTCCGACTTCATGATGAAATGCTGAATGGAGTTGATCACATTGAAGATGAAGTGGGGGTTCATTTGCGACCGCAGGGCTTTCAAACGCATTTCTGCCAGTTGTCGACTGGCTTCCTTTTCACGGGCTTCCTCGGCTTTAGCAGCCAGCAATTCGCGGGTGCGGTTACGCCTGCGGTAGTTCACCACTTGCGTAATGACCAAGGCGATCATCAGCGCTAAGGCCACCAAGGAAAACCACATGATCGTACGGCGAACCTGACCTTCGGCAAGTTCCTTTTCCAGGGCAGCTTTGCTACTGGCCTCCCGCTCCTGAAGCAGTGCAATTTCTTGCTGTTGCCGCTCCTTGTTGAAAAGGCCCTCCATTTCAGCAATTTTGGCGGAAGTCTGCTCGGTATACAAGGTATCGCGCAGGTCGGTGTATTGCTGTAAATAATGAAAGGCTTCGTCAAACTCTTTTCGTTCAGCGTGCGCCTCCGCAAGAATTTGATAGGCATCGGTTACCCAGTCTCCGCGCGTTTTGATAAAATTGGCGGTTTCCAGACTCAAACGAGCGTAATAAATGGACTCATCAGTACGGCCCATCTCCAAGTAGTTTCTACCGATGTTCACTTCGTTGTAAGCGACCATGCGGTAATCTTTCCGCTTCTCGTTGAGTTCTTTTGATCGCAGCAAGCACTCAATGGCCTTTTGGAGGTTGCCAAGGTCGGTATACATGCGGCCCATGTTGTTCAGGTTGTAGGCCATACCTTCTTTGTTACCCCGGTTTTCGTTGATTTGATAGGCTTGTTTTAGAAACAAGATGCCACTTTCAAAATCACCAGAAATTGCATAGTAGATGGCAATGTTGCCCAAGGTGACCGCCAAGGTTTTTTGGTTGTTCAGCTTGCGATCGATCTCAATAGAGAGCAAACAATACTCGATCGCCTTGTCATAATTGCCTAAGTCTGCGTGCGCTACAGCTACATTGCACAGCGATTGGGCTTCTAAGGCTTCTAACTGCTTTTGCTTGGCCAACAAAGCCGCTTCCTGATAATAGGCTAAGGCGCCTTCGTAGTCAGTCAATTTCCGACTAACGTTGCCAATGCTTAATAAACTGTTGATGACCCAGGGCGGACGCCTCAATAATTTGCTCAGTTCTAAAGCGTGCTCCAAGGTATCTTTTGCCGCTTCGTATTTTCCCGCAACACTGTTGGCAATGCCCAGTTGCCGGTAAGCCCTAAAAACAGAAATGGAATCTTCGGTTTCTATAGCCAAAAGAAGGCCCTGTAAGGCATGCTCTACAGCTTGTTTAGGATCTCTTTTTCCCCATTCATCCGAAATTTCTACCAGCAACCGCACTTTGGTAGTATCGTTTACGCCGGACAGTGCATTTTCTAAACTGTCTACCCGCAATTCGTTGAATGCATGCAATGGTGTGCTGACCCATACCCACAATAGGCACCCGAGTACGAAACGTACAGCAAGGGAAAGAGGTGATATGTGGCGTGAGGCGCGCAAAATCTATGAGAATCGGTGAGTCTCCGGTTTTTTTGGTTTTCTTGTAATTGGACCTATAACAATAACACACGAAATTGTTTCACCCGGTGTTGGGTGCGTACTTCAATTAAATAAAATCCCGAAAGCCCTTCGGGTAGTTGTATGGTTCGGTTTCCCGGGTAAATGGGAGCTTCCATCCGCACATTTCCTTGTAGATCAAACAATTGAAATGTTGCTGATTCGTCCAGGCCTTCCACATACAAATGGCCAAGGCTAGGGTTCGGGAAAAGCTTCAAGGGCCAGTCGTCCGACAGTTCTTCTACACTGATATCGGTGTACAAAAACCGGAGGATAATCCCTTCGTCCAGGAAATACACTTGCTCTCGAAAAGCTTCTAAGGAGTCGAGCACCAACAACTGTGGGACGGAATCGAAGTTCACAAAGGGGTAGTCAGCCCAGAGGAAATAATCTTTTCCCAACTCCAGGCTGTCGAAATAAAAGTATCCGTCTGCATCGGTACGCTCTGAGGTGATCACACTATCGCTTTCGTCCACGAGCAATATGTTCAAATCTTCGATGGGCACCAAACCGTTTTGTTTGCCACTGCCTTGTGTTTGGCTTACATAGCCGCCTCCTGACCCACTGCCAATAGAAGTACTGAAGAGTATTGTATCGCAATGGATATCCAAACCAGATATACGGCAGGAATTATACAGAATGGAGCTCGCCCCTTGCACTAGAAAAGTATCTCCCCAATAAGTAGGAAGAAGGTTGGGAAAAACAGGTGTGACATTAGCCCAAAGAAAAGCCGGGTCGTCGGTTACCGGTATTTCATAGCTTCCATTGGGGTCAGTAGAAGCAACAGAACCCGAAAATAAGGATGTTCCGAGCGTATCGAGTGCATCCACCTGGATTCCTCCTAAACCGATAGAGGTATCGCTGTTCCAAACGGTTCCGCTAAGTATGGTATCGGTAAGCACAGTTAGCAGCGCCACATCGGAAAAAACCGTGTCGTTTGGAAAGCAGGTTCCCTGAACCAGGCAGCGGTAGCGGCTTCCATCCAATCCTGTAACGTCAGCAATGTTAAAGTTCGATTGGGTTACGTTGGCATATACCCCGGTATTGGTTAAATCGTTCCAGGCGGGTCCACCCGGGTCGAATAATTGCCACTGGTATTGAAAGTTGGCCGTATCCGTTCCTCCGGCCACCAGCCCAAAATTGCTTGCCGTGCCCGTACAAACTTCCATGGAGTCGGGTTGTTGAAGAATGTAAGCCGTTACACAGTTGTCATAGCGGGCGATGAACATATCGCTTTGGCCGTTGGAAGTGCGGAGTTGAATATTTGCCGTAGGATCGAGATCAATGTCATCCACAAAGCTCCCGGCCAGATATATATTTCCGTCTCCATCCAAATCAAAATGGCTGGCTAACGTGGAGTCGAGGGATACTAAACTGTTGACCCGCTCCAAGTCAAAATTTGAGGAGTACCGAGCCATGAAGCCCATCGCAGTGCCCACATTAGTTGCGTTCACCAAGTTTGTTCCCACGCCCAGATTGAAATCGACCGTTCCTGCCTGGTCTCCTGATAAGTAAATGGCTCCTGTGGGGTCAATGCGGATATTACTCACATTTTCGTCTTGCGGACTTCCTAAACTTTCTGCAAAGGTGAAGACACCGTTGGAGTTGTATTTGGCAAAAAAGCCATCTTTACCCCCAGCAGACACCAAATTGAACCCTGCTCCTGAAAAGTCTGCATCCATCGTTCCGGTGAAATGACCACACAAGTATAAGTTGCCCATAAGGTCTACTTCCAGATTGTTGATCTTCACAGCACCCGTTACATCCGAGGCGAGTTGGATGTTGTTGACAAAGGCTCCGGATGTATCCAACGTTAATACGAACCCATCTCTTTGACCCGATGTGAAAAGGGGATTAGCGCCTGATTGATTGGGATTAAAATTCCCAGAGACCGTAAAGGAGCCAGCCAAATGGATTTGCTGGCTGTTCGGGTTGTAGACAATCTCCATTTCTTCCCTATTGTCGGTTAGTGCCGGACCGTAATTGTTTACCCAAATCAATTCGAGATTGGGATTTAACTTCATTACAAAGGCACTTCCACTGTCATCCGACATCAAAAATGATGTTGTCAAAAGACCAAAATCCTTTTCTCCTACAAAGCTTCCACAGACATAGTAGTTCCCATCAATATCTTTGGTTATTCCTGAAATTGTAGCCGAATCTATCTGTCGAACTACATCCAGAGAGTCTGTGACACTGGATTCAATATACCTTGCAATGAAGCCTTTTTGGACCATAGAAGGGATCACATTACCGGTAACAGGATCAAAATCGGTAGTTGTGTCAGATAAGCCAACTATAACAAATCCATTAGGTTCGACCTGAAAGTCAAATGCCAGTATTTCACGCTAGGAAACTATTTCACTTGACCAAATAATCGCCCCTGTGGTATCAAATTTTGCGATGTAATAATCTGGATCAGGCAAGTTTCCGACTACTTGTTGGATACCCGCAGCAGTAGTATCAAAGTCGACGGTAATTGAAGAGAAGTCGCCCAACACATATACTCCGTTGGAGTCAACGGCTACCCTTCTGCTTCGCTCATTGCCAACGTCTCCGGCACTTACAGCCCATCTATAATCTTGACTGAATGCGGTAAAGTAGCCAAGGAAAAGGCACATAAAAGCAATGCACTTGACCAACAGCGCATGCTTGGTGTGATATGTTAAAAATCGACTCATCTACCAGGGCATTGGTAATCGGAGCAACC
>CALCCE010000257.1 GCA_937899835.1 uncultured Flavobacteriales bacterium
TCCCGCAACCAATCCAGACCTTCCTGAAATAAGTGAACGGCATACCGCTCCTTAGCCGGGTGCCACTCCTCGCGCGCGGCACGGATGAGTTGTGCATCGTTTTCGATGGTGGTGCCTGCTAACAAGAGGTTGTTCCAGGCGGCATAGAGCGTGACCCGGATTTCGGTGTCGCGGCTGGAGTAGGGGAGGAAGTGCTGAATGAGCGAGTTGAGTTGGGACAGGATGTTTTCTTCGGGAAAGCGCTTCGCCAGGTCTGCTTTAAACTCCTGATGCAAGGAGTGAAAGTGTTCTAACTTTTCGTAGCGGTATTGCGTTTGTTGGCTTCCGTCTTGATTTACTGCTCCGGTATGTTCAATTTCTTCAAAGAAGCCCTGCGCTTTGGCCTGTTGGGTGGCGATTTCCCGCAGGTAGTTGTCGGCGGGGCCGTATTGGTCTTTGATCGGTTGGCGATCCAAGTCCAGGTTGAGGTGTGCTTCGGCGAGGTGCAGCAACTTTTCCATTTTGGTTCTGCCTAAGGTGTGTCGATGGCGGGGTGAACGTCCGTGGTGGTAGAGGATGTGCCCCATCACCTGCAAGAGGCGCTTGGAGGGTTTGCGGATAGGGCGGTCGATGGACACAACGGAGGAGAAAGTAGTGATTGCTTCCGGGTGCTCCCAGGGGCGCTTTTCCCAAGCATCCAACACCAGACGACGGGTACGGAATTCGCTAAATTTTTTCAGCTCTTTGGTTTTGAGTACCCGGAAGGTTTCGCCCGGAAAATCCGGGCCCATGGAATCGGGGTGGTGCGGGTCGAGGATATAGAGCAGGTCTTCGGTGGTGAGTTGGTATTTGTGGGCGAAAAAAGCGTCCAACTCGGATTGCAGGCGGTGTCGCGATGGGCTGTCCCAGCGGTAGGGAGGAAAAGGATATTCTTCCTCCCGGCGAAGGGCCCAATTGGGCGGAGCTAGCTCCGCCTGTGGATCAAAATTAGGATCGAAGCGCAGGCCATGCTGAGTGCGCCATTGGGTGAGCAGTTCACACATGGAGGCATCGGCAGCAACCCAAATTTTATCGGCAAATCCTTTGAGGTCCCATGCGGTGTAGGTGAGCTCCAACACGCGGGGAACGATAAAGAACAGGTCTTCCTGGGTGAACTGCTCTGGCCCTACAATGGGCAGTTGTTTCACCATGAAGTTGGAAACAGCCGTACCACTGATCTTTTGACGGCACACGTAGTCGAATACTAAGGAGGAGAGGTTGGAAACGAAGGCACACTGCTTGAGCGCTGAAAATTTGTTTTTCAGAATTATGATCGAATTACCGAAAGCGGCCTCGGGGAGTACGGTGCTCACAAAGGTGCGTTCATTAGTACCTGATGAAATACTTCTAAATCCTAAAAACCAACTCGCGTCTGTATTCCATTCCAACAACTCTAAACGTTGTTTTACGATCTCTTTTTTCAAATAATAGAAAGCATCAACTTGCTGGTTAGGGTTGGTTAAATTGTCTTCAGTGAAAGGGATTATCCCATCATTTCTATTTTCTTGATTTTTATAGGTATTTAAACGGTGATTGTAGTGCCAAAATAATTTTGATTCGTAGAGTGGTAGAGGCTTGTTGTCCAAGTTGAAAAAGTCCAGCTTTAGTTGGAAACTTTTGGAATCAGTAGACATATTGAACATTGTGAAGAATTGTATTTCCCAAGCAGAGTCTCCCACCAAGGTTTCACAATCTTGATAAATCTTCTTAGTTAAAATAGCATCCGAGTTAGTGCGAAATGTCGGGCAGTTTTTAGTCTTCGGGTTGAGTAGCTTAAAATCATTTTCACCAATAGAAAAGGATTTACTCTGCTTACTTATATCTCCTACATTGTAGAGTGAAAATGCTAACTCCGATTGAAAATCAGCGGTCTTTTTTTTCCGATCTATCGTTATTAAGCTACACCTGAATGACTTGTGCACATCAGGAAATAAACCGTCCCTATTTTCAAAATCGAACAAGCTCACCAAAAGGTTTTTTTCAATCAAGTGCTGGAAAAAATTCCGATTGGTATAATCGGTTGCAATCCCAGTTGGAACAATGAAACCAGCTCGGCCGGAGCCTGATAGCAAGTTCAAGATGAGCTCGGAAAAAATGGAATACGTATTGATTTTTCCACTTGAAGTAAGCCCAAAGAAAGAAGATTTTCGTGCAAATTTTCCATTTCCATGAGCATCCTGCTTCGCTTGTTTAAATTCGGCTAAATGTTGGTTATCAGGAGGTAGTTCCTGAATCATCTTCTTTCTTTCTGCCGCGTTTTTAGCATTGGCAATAACAGGTATTCTACTTCCAAAGAATTGTTTCTCCTCAATTTGAAGGCGCTCCCAGGGAGGGTTGGCCAAAATAATATCAAACCCTTTTTTTCTTTCTGCCCGTTCAAAAACATCCGGAAATTCCAACCACCAATGAAAATACCGCTCTCGCTTAGATTCAGATTGAATTGTCGTGTGTAAAGAATTTTGGTCTAAAAATCCTGAATCAATCAGTTGGTTAAGCTCTAAACGAGTAATTGGAAAATCGTTTTCTGAAGTCAGCGGTTGGAGAAAAGCATAAACTCCGGCATTAAGGATAAAAAGCTTGTTTAAATGCTGTTGTGCTTGTTTCAGGATACGGTATGATTTGCTTTTCGCCCAAACTTGTTCCAAACTGTTGCTTGGCAGGGAATTGGTGTGAATCACCTTCTGTGCATATTCCTTTGCAGAAACGTTATCTAAGATGTTGGGTAATCGAAGCTGGCCCTCTCTGGCTTGCTTGTTTCTTTCTTTCAAGGTTTTAGCCAAGGCCTTATCTTCCCAAGGGGCCGCTTTGAAAATAGCATCTGGAATCTCAGGTATCTGAAATGGCCCTTGCCACCCCACCAAACTATTCCCGCACTTGATTTTGGCTTCCAAAAACAAAATCGGTTTGCCGGGCACATGACCCTCCATGGCCAGCACCATGCGGCACAGTTCGATGGCATCGGGGTTAATGTCCACACCGTAAATGCAATGGCTGATGACATCCCGCAAGGCTTCCGGGTAGGCGGCATCGATGGAGTTGCCCTCAGGGGTGCGCACGTAGTCCAGCTCAGTGGCCAGCGCGCGTGCTGCTCCGAGCAAAAAGTGGCCGCTGCCACACGCCGGATCACACACTTTGATGTCCAGCAAGGCTTTTTCCTGGGCAGCTTGTTTCAGCGCTGGTGTTTTGTGGTGTTGAGCAGCTGTTTCCAGCCGCTCCTTTACCACCGGTTGCAGGGCCGTTTTTAGCAACTGTTTCACCAGGTCGTCGTGGGTATAGTAGGCGCCCGTTTTTTTGCGGGTATCGCCCGCTGCGTAGCTGAATGGCAGCCGGGTATTGCTCAAGTCGATTTTGGGGTTGAGGTGCAGCAGCGATTCGTACACCGCGCCAAACTCCTCCACATTGATGCGGGCAAAGTTAATGCGCATGCGCGAACGGTGGCCTTGCTCAAAACGGCAAAGCCGATCCAGGGCCTTTAGTAGCGATGTATTATCCAACCGGGCACCCGCCAGCGGTCCCAACGCATCGGGGTGAAACAACTGCCCGCCCAGCGGAGTGATGCCAATCGGTTGGCCCACCTTGGGCAACTCGAAAAAGGAAAAGGTGCCCTTGAGTTGTTCCCACAAATCAGAGTAGCGGCTCGGAATGCTACTGTGTGTCTCTGCCATGGCCCGCAATCGACTCAGGCTATAATATTGCTGGTAGATGGTGCGGGAAACGTGGGGCGAATCAGGATCGAACACCACCCCGCGGTCTTCTGCCACGAGCAAAAAGAGCAGGCGGTACACCAGTTGGCGCAAGTGTTCGCCAAAAACTACCGGCGTCAATTGGCCGGCACCTTCGGCCAAAAAAGCAGACCGCAACTCCTCGTTGTTCGGATGCTTCAAAAAACCGTTGCCCAATTCGAGCAAGCAATCTTTGACTGCACTTTGCAACTTTTCGCGCACGCGGTAGCCTTCTTCCACCGAGTCCTGGTGGTAGTTTTCCAGGAGAGAATTTTCGTTGCCCTTTAGTCGGGAGTAGTGCAGCAAGCGGTAGAGCAGGCCAAAAGAGGCGAGGTCGCCTTCCTCTAAAATGCGTTCCAGGTCCCACTCCATGTATTGAATGCCCGTGAGCCGGTGGTGATCGCGCAGCAAGCGCAGGCGCAGGCCGTTGGTGGCAAAGCCATACAAATGCTCCGTGTGGTTGAGGTATTCCTGCAACACCACGTGGGGCGATTGCCGGCGGTACTCGTTGCGGTAGTCCAGCGCTTGCCGAAAACTGGTGATGTGCACTGGCAAACCGTCTTGCCCCTGGTGGCTCACCGCGAAGGTTTTGCCTTCTATTTGCTTGCTGCCAGCATACTGCAGTTTGTAGCCCAGCCAGTCCAGCATGGGCACCACCCATTGGTTGCGGGTTTCCGACACCCCGGTCTTTTTGGCGTCCAGGCGCTGGCAGAGGTATTGAAAATTCGTCCATTGGTTGCGCACCATGGTAAAGGTGTGCGCAATTTCGTCGGACAGGCGCGTGCCCGAAGCCAAGCCAAAATCAGTGGCATTTTGGCCGGGTTTGGCCGTGAGGTTATCCAGGGATTCGGCAGAAAACAAGTTGCCTTTGATCTCGTAGTGTTGCATAATTTCAATGTTTTTCGGGTAAAACCACATACAAGCCCAATACATCGGGCGGCAATACCGGCACCACACTCTTGAAGTGTTCGCCCTTGATGGCTTTGCGAAAGCGCTTGTGCCCCTCCACCATGTGGTGGGCCCGCGCCTCGGCCAGTGCGTTGATGGCCGGTTTAAGGGTTTTAATTTGCTGTAATGCAGTGGCCAATTCGGCCGCTTTTTCTTCATTGGGCACCTGTTGGCTGGGCCGGAGTTGTTGGAGCAATTCCGGGTCGCGCAAGCCCTTGTTGGCTGCATCGGGCGGCCCCTCGTAGCCCCACAGCAGCATCTCTTCCGCCACCAGCTCTTTGTGCTGGTTTTCGTCTACGATCACATTGCGCACCCGCAAGAGCAGTAGACACTGGCGTTCCTTCACCGTGTTGCTGCGAAATACTGCAGCCCGATGAATCAATTTGTCCCGCTCCTCTTGCAAGGCATTTTCCAGCAACTTTCGGCACAGGTGGTCTACAAAAGCATGGTTGCGTTGCAAATAGATTGCCTTGCGACCCGCCTTTGAATGGTCCAGCTCAAACGTTAGGGACACCGGCCCGCCTTTGGGCAAGTGCAGTTTGAGGTCGGGTGGTAGGTTGGTGGGGTCGAGTAGAAAACCTTTGCCTTGTGCCTTCAAGGTGCAGCCCAATAGGGGCAAAGCCGTTTGCACCATCCGCTTCACCGTGCCCTGGTTGCCCAAAATGGAATTCGATTCTTGCAGAAAGGGAAGAAGCGCATCCGGTTGGAGTTCCTCTTGCGCAAAAATTTGCGTGATCTTTTCTTCCCGCTGCTGAATGCGTTGAAAAACCGCTTCCACCTCTGCCTCCTGTTGCCCAATCACCCCATCGTCTCCAAAATCCAGTTGGGTTTGCAGGCTCTCGTCAACCTGTGTTTGAGGTTTCAAGAGCACCGAGGTGAGCACCGCATCCATGATGGATTTGCTGTCGTCGGGGAAAGGCACCGAAATGCCGATGGCCTCGCGAATGTTGCGCGCCTTGCGCAACAGCACCTTCAGCACCGTGCCATCCATGGGATTGTCTTCGCCAAAGAGCAAACAGGTTTGCACCTCAGGGGCACTTTGGCCAAAGCGATCGATGCGACCCTCGCGCTGTTCCAGGCGGTTGGGGTTCCAGGGCAAATCGTAGTGCAACACCGCCGAAAAGTGGGTTTGCAGGTTGATGCCCTCGCTCATACAATCGGTGGCGATGATGAGTTTGTGGTGGCAGTCGCTGTCTTGCAACTGTTCCACTTTCAGCTTGCGCTCCTCGTCACTCAGTTCGGAAGTAACGACTTCAAGAGCGACTTTACCTTTACCAAAATGCTCGCTGAGAGCACCCTTTAGCAAATCGCCCAGGTAGTTGGCGGTTTGGATGTAGCGGCAAAACACAATGGCGTTGTGCTGTGGTAGCAACTCGTGCAGCAGGTCGCGGGCCGATGCCGCTTTGTGATCGTTGGCAAAGCCCCGAAGTTGTGCAATCGCTGCGGTGAGTGCACCGATGGTGCGTTTTTCGCGTTCTTTCAGGGTGGCCTGTTCCGCGAATTCTGAGGGTGCCTGATCTTCTTGTAAATCAAAATCGCCATCGAGAATAGTACGGTTGCTCAACGCGAAAGCTTCCTCTTCCTGGGCCATCACACTTTTGTCCAGCCGCTTTTGCAGCATGGTTTCGCCCGTTGCCGGGCTCGACATCACGCCCCGCAACAAGCCGATTGCGAGGTAGTAGCGGAGTTGGGCGTTGAGGCTTTTCCCTTTCTTGTCTTCTACCACCAATTGGCGGGCAAACCGCAGCACCTTGCCAAACACTTCGCGGTAGGCTTTGGACAGTTGGTAGGCTTTTTCTTGTTGAATGCGCTGGGGAAAGGGCGTGCTTTCGTCTTGCCAAACGGCCACGTTTTTTCGCCGGCGTTGCACAAAATGCTTCGCCACTTCCCGGCGTTGTGCCGGGGTGGCCTCTGTGAGGTCGCACTCCGCAAAATGGGGCTTGAGCAACCCGAGAATCGACTGAAACTCTTCCGGTTTACCGCTGTGAGGGGTGGCAGTGAGCAGCACCAGGTGCTGCCCGGTTTTTTCTGATATGGCTTTCACCAGGGCGTGGCGTTGCTGCTGGTTGTTTTTCCCTGCCATGTTTTGCGAGCAAGTATGCGCTTCGTCCACAATCACCAGGTCGGGCACATGGTTGAGAAACACCGCCTTTTTGCGCTCTCCTTTGATGTAGTCGATGGAAATGACCTGGTAGGGGTAATGCTGAAAAATGGTTTCGTCCGGGCCCAACTTTTTCTCCAGTTGTTTCACGGTGCTGGATCGGATCAGGGCGGCTTCGATTCCAAACTTATCCCGCAATTCCTGCTGCCATTGGTCGCACAAATGCGGCAGGCACACCACGGCAAAGCGCGAAATATCGGCCCGGTCGAGCAATTCGCGCACTATCAGCAAAGCTTCAATGGTTTTGCCAATGCCCACATCGTCCGCAATCAGCAGGCGCACGGTGGGCAACTTCAGGGCCATGATGAGCGGCACCAATTGGTAGGCGCGGGGCTGAAACGCCAGTTTGCCCATGGAGCGAAACGGCCCCGCTCCGTTGCGAAACGCCAGCCGGGCGGCATCGTAGAGGAGCCGGGCCGAGGAGAAATCGCCCAAATCGTGTTCGGTAGGCAGTGGAAAGGCCGAACGTTCGATGTGTTGCTCGCCTTCCAGCAGCAGCTTTTTGTAAACGCCTTTGATTTCCTGGTCCGTGCCGCCGAGTGGCTTCAGCAGCAAAAGATCATCGTGGGGCGAAGGTTGTACTACCCAATCGCGGTCGTGCAACCGCACCAGGGTGCCGGGGTTGAAATGTGTGTCCATAAAAGAGCGCTTTGCTTAGTGAATATTGGGGGAAGTAGTGGCTTGGAGAATCAAGGCCAGGGCTTGCCGGATCGTGTGGCGGTCCAGCCAATCGTGGTAAGGCTGGTTGTAATAGGAGAGCAGGTCTTCGTAAGACGCTTTGAGGTGAATGCCCTCCGGGTGCAGGTCTTTTCCATCCTCAAAATGGCAAATGCGGTTGGCAATGGCGGCAATTTCTTGAAAAAGAGACGGTTGCTCGCCCACTTGTGAAAGCAAGCCGAGGCTGCCTTCGGCCGATTCAAAAAACAGGATTTTAGGATGTTCCAAATTGCCCACCAGTGCACAGCCGATCTCTTGTGGCTCTACCTGAAAATAGAGCTCGAAGGCCTTTTTCATAGCCTGCATCAGTGTGAGGCTGGCCGTAGTATCGAGCTGCAACCCAGGATCGAGATCGATGTAGAGGCAATCGGCGGTGGTGGAGGTGTAGAGGTACACCAGCTTGCTTTGGTCTTGTTCCTCTTGCGGAGCGGTTTCGTATTGGTTGCGGCTGAGCCAGATGCCCGACTGAACGTTGAGGTGATAACCTTCGCTTTTGGACGACCGCCAGCCTTTGTTCACTAAAATGAGGTCGGCAGCGGGCAAGTAGCGGAAGTGGAGCAAGGGCCCGTCTTTGAGGTAGAGGTCCTGGCGTTTCACCTGGTTCCAATTGCCGGAATAGCTGAAATAGAGGTGTTGCAAAAATCCACGCTTCATGCGCTCGTCTTCGCCACACGAAATGCGATCTTGCTGGTTGGCCTGCACTTCTTGCAACTCAATGAGTTGATTCAGGTCCTGGTAATTGTCCGGGTTGCTGAGGTCGGTTTGCGTAAAAGGATCCAGGTCTAGCCGGGCATCTGATCCAAAGGCCAGAAACCCCGAGGCGTTGATCAATTTGCCTTGCGTAAGGGCCAGTCCGCTTTCTGCGGTGGGCAGCGCCATGCGGTGCACCTTATATTTGAGGCCACCCTGGTAGATGAGGGTTTGCGGGCCAAACTCGCGGATGGCCATGGTGCGGGGCCGGGAGATGAAATGACCACCCGATGGATTTTTGGCTAAAAACGCCCGGATGGGCAGCCGATGAAAGTTGTAGCCGGGCAAAAAGCCCTCCGCAGCCAAATACCGGAAAGGATAAAACTCCGAAACGTCTTTTTGGCTGGCCTCGTTGCGCAGCAGGTCCAGTTTGCGTTGTGCACTTGCTTGATTGCTGATGGCTTCGGCATAGGCTGGGTCTTTTTGTGTGATGGTGGCCGATGCTATGGTGCTCGCGGCTTGCTTCTTGAGTTGGGCCGCTTCGAGGTACATTTTGCGCCAGCGGTCCAAGGCAGCATCAAAGCGCTCTGGTACGGCTTGTATCTGGTCTTGAATCCAGGTGGAGGTGTACCAGGTTTTTTTCATAAGACCCGGTTGCAGCGAGTAAATGATCTTCGAAAAGTGTTCCGCCACTTTTTCTTGCTCTTCTACGGGCAACTTTAACAGGTGATTGAAGCCTTCTTTTAAGGGCAGGTCGGAGTGTTCGATTTCCAATAGCGTGTCAATCGATTTGCTCAAGCCGCTGATTTGGCAAAAGCTTAGGTAGAGCGCATGCAATTGAGAGCGCAACAACTCCTCGTTCAGCAGGTCCAGTTGTTGTGGGGCCACATGGCCCGCTACCATTTCCGCCTGTTTTTTGAAATAGTGCTGATCGTGGGCCGAAGATTGGCTGCAAAAGGTGAAGATCAATGCCCCTTGACCCTTTCGGCCAGCCCTACCGCTTCGCTGCACGTAATTGGCCGGAGTAGGCGGCACGTTGCGCATGTGCACCACGCTCAAGTCGTCAATGTCAATGCCGAGTTCCATGGTCGGCGAGCAATACAGGGCTTTGACTTCCGCCTTGCGAAAATTCGCTTCAATGGTTTGCCGTTCTCCGGCCGGGGTTTGGCCGGTGTGTTCCTTGGCTTCCAGGCCTTTCAAGGCTTTGAGTGGCATTTGATAAAGCTGAAGAAAGAAAGGATTGGGTGGTATGTCCGGAGTCTTGAACGATCGGGTATAAATACGGTCCGGCACTGGTTTGCCATCAGGATTCAAGGTCCATTCCAGGGTGGTAAGGTCAAGCTGGTAAAGCGTGTGGTTTTTTTGAGGTTTCGCTACCAAATAGCCCAGGCGAACCGGAGGAACGGAGGTGGTTTCCGGTGGTGCTTCCTCACTTTCAGGTGCTACTTGTGGGTTAGCTCCTGTGGCCTCTGTTGGTGGAGTTTCTGAATAGGCACCATGTGCAGGAGTGGACCTCTTTGAGCTTTCTTTGGTTCGGGGCGCTTGGGGCGGAGGGGAGATATCCGAAGGCAACCGCTTGCTCAACAGGTCGAGGATGGTTTGCAGTTCCTCGGTGAGTTGCTTCCGGTCCAGTTCCAGGCCAATTTCTTTGGCCACCATGCGCAGGTATTTTCCGGCTGCACTGGCCGGACCAATACTTTTGATGTGTGCAGAGTTCTTGCCTTTCGATCGCTGGGGCGAGATGCTCAACCAGGTCGATTCGCGCAACTTTTCCTTTTCCTGGTACAACCAAGTTGGCTTCAGCTTTTCTAACATGCGGTTTTGATCGATCTCTAAGCTGTTTTTATGTAGTTTGGGGTGTGAAAGGGCGGCATTAAAGCGGAAAAAATTGAGGAATTGCACCATGAAGTCATAGCGATCTGAGGCACTGAGGTGCCTCAAGAGGACGGAGGTTTGCCAATTTTCTTGTTGCTGGACTTGCCTTTTCAAGTCGAGGTATTCAATGCGGATCAAGCCGCACTGTTCCAGATTAGGCATGCGGTGGCGCCAGCTTCGACGAAGGTCTTGTACGATGCGGTGAAACAACCACGATTTAAAGACTGCTTCATTTTTTCCTCTTTTCGCGCTATCTGTATTTTCCGTTGGTGTTGCATCGGGTTCAGGTTTTGGTTTCCAATCAGGAATTAGTGCATAATCCTTTTCCTCCAATTGAAGGGCTTTGAAAACCTCAATAGCAATTTCTGAGCACTGCAAACCCTCGCGTTGTTGCAGCGCTTTGTAAATCCCCGCCCGAATGAATACCTGCTGCAAAAAATCGTTGAAATGCCCGGCTTGTAGCGCAGCATCCTGCCGGTTGTCGGTGAAGCTCATGAACTTGCGCAGGCTCTTGGGGGCTCCCGAAGCAGCCAGTTGTTGCAAGGTGTTGAAGGTGAGCACGGTGGTGGCAATGCCCCGCCCGGCATTGCCCAACTGCATCAGTTTGTTGAAATCGCGGGTCGCACCATCGTAGAGGGTGCCCGATATCGGGTCGATGGCCAGCGGAGCGGCTAAGAACCACACTTCATTAAAACCCTTTTGGGGCCGCTTGGAGTATGCGCCCGAGGCGTTCACGTAGCACTTTTGAGGCAAGCGATGAAGCTTGTCTTTTTTGGGTAAGCGTTGGCCCTTTTGGGTGCGCAACCAATTGTCAGGCAGCAGCTCTTCGGCGATGGTATTGTTCCAGAGTTCTTCCGATCCGGTTTCGGGATAGAGCAGGTAGCCGCGCAGGCCGGTATCTTCGGTGGCGTTTGGCGCTTCTTCCAGGTTGAGGTCGATCCGCCGGGGTTTCACACGGTCTTCCTCAAGGGTCACCGACAGGTAAGGAAAGCCCGACTGCTGGTTGAAAACCACCGGGTAAAGCAGTCGCTGCTTGCCATCGGGGCCGATGGGCAACCGGTCGGCTTGTGTAATGGTGCGGGTATCCGGGGCTTCGAGGGTGACTTTGAGCGATTGGGTTTGCGAAATGAATTGATGTACCCGAAAGGGCAAAAAGCCTACTTTAACCCCGGTGTTGATGTGTTGCAACACCTGCAAAAATTCCGACAAACGGGCGTCTACCAATTGGGTGGGCAACTTGGTGAAGCGGGCCAGTTGGTTTCTGATATCGGTCAAGGTTTGGGGTGACCGACGAACCAGTTGTTCATCATTTTCTTCCAACGCTACCTCTTTCTCCATCCAATTGGCCAAAGGGTGTTGCAGCAGCGCTTCGCGGGGCAGGTCGGGCGGCAAGGCATGTTGCAGTGCCTCGGCCAAGGTGTCGGCGTTCGGTGAAGGTTCGACAATCACCGCTTCCAGGGTTTCCTGCACGATTTGTTCAGGCTGCATTTTTAGATCAAACAGCTGCTTGCCGAGTTGAATCACGGCTTGCTTTTGTTCCGACAGTTTCCCGCTCGAAAGGGTAGCCGAAGTACCCAAAATCTGCAACTCGTGCCGGGTTTGGGCCTTCATCCGCCGAATAAGCAGGGCCACATCGGCCCCTTGCCGGCCACGGTAGGTGTGTAATTCGTCAAACACCAAAAAGCGCAGGTTTTGAAAGATCGCCTGGCGCAGTTGGTCCTCCTTGCTGCGGGTGAGCAACAGCTCCAACATCATGTAGTTGGTGAGCAGGAGGTGGGGCGGATGGTCGTTGATGGACTGTTTTTGGGCCGGGCTTTCCTGGCCGGTGTATTGAGCGTAGGTTATGGGGAAAGGCCGCCCCTCAGTAGCTTGCAGGTAGTTTTGCTCGTATTTTTTAATCTCTTCGAGCTGGCTGTTGATCAAGGCATTCATGGGGTACACCACAATGGCCTGCACACCCTTGACCGCTGAGGCTTCCTCCTGTTCCAATTGCCGCAAGACGTGCTGAAAGATGGTGCCCAAAAATGTCAGGCTCTTTCCCGACCCGGTTCCTGAGGTGACGATGAAACTCTTGCCTTTGGCACCCAGCCGAATGGCTTCTGACTGGTGCTGGTGCAAGGCAAAACCAGTGAAAATATGACCCATTTCGGCGGGCAAAACCCCTTCTTCAATGAGTTGACCTACCGTATCGCCTTGCACAAAGCCGGGGTTGCATTGCAGCAGCGGATCGGGCCACAGTTGCCCCTGGTCCAAGAGTGCGTTGGCCTTGGCCGCAATGCGTTCATCGCTAATGTTGGCAAAACTGGTGACGTAGTTTTTGTAATCGGAAATCACCTGTTGGCGGAGGTCCAGAAGGTTGAGCATGATCAGTGGTTATTGGTGGAGAAAAGACATAAGAATGGCCGTTTCACGTGTTTTTTTGCACGGAAATCAGCGGTTTAATGCGGTGGGAGTTGCTTTAGGTTTCGAGCGGCAGTGGCGGTAGGCGTTGCCGTAGTTCTTGCATTGCCTCTTGCAGCTTTTCGGGCTCACTTTCACGGAAACCGTGGAGCAAGCGTTGCAAAATGCGGTGGTCGCTTCGGGCATCTAAGGTGTGCAGTTGCCCTTGCCAGTAAAGGCACAGCGAAAGATGATCGACCTTGAGTTGCCGAAAGTTGAATTGCTCCAAAGGCGGGAGCCGGTGCGCGTGATTTGCCAGCGAGAGCACCGGTGGTTCAGTCAATAAATTGAAAATGGTTTCCGGTTGGGTGGGTTCGTTTTTAGACAGCACTTCCAGCAGCAAATACCAGGTGAGGTAGCGGTGGCTCCGGTGTTGGTCCATCAGGTGGGGTTGGAGCCGTAGTTTGTCGCTTGCCCAAAGGCCATTCAGCAGCACTGAGACGGCGTTGCAAAAGAAAGTTCGGACTTGCAACAGGGGCAACCGTTGGTAGTGGTATTCGTGCAACAGGGCATATACATCGGCTGCATAATCCAAGTGTTGCCGGGCTTCCGGGTGTGCTTTTGAGTAGCATTCTTTGTCGTCGGTTGTGGCAAAATGTTGCAGCAATGCCACCCGAAAACCATGCAGGCGGGTGGCCATAAATTGATCGCTTTCTTCCCGCAAATGCCTGCGTAGTTGCCGTACCCGGGCATCGTTATAGGTGAGCGATTCCCGACCGGCTTGCAAGAATTTCAGGTCGGTTTCAAAATCGGGGAAAAGAAAAGCATCGGATAACGAAAGCTCATCCAGCCGGGGCAAGTGTTGCCAAGGGCCTTCCCGAAAGGAATGAACCGCACTGTCTGGAAACAATGCGCTGAACCAGTTCATCTCGGGTTCCTCTCCCACCAAAGCTTGATAAGCGGAGATCTCATGAGTAAAATGGTGCCGCAATTGAATGCGCAGTTTTTCGGCCTTTTGTGCCTGATCTTCACTCACATGGTAGGCATTGGTGTCGGGGGGCGCATTCAGCACCAAGGTGAATTGATGGGTCGACTCCATGAATTTTGGAGGCGCGTACCAGTGGATTTCCACCGGATAATCTTTACGGATTTGCTGCCCGAATAAAAAGGCCAATCCGGCAGGTACTGCGGCAAACAAGTGCAGCCGGTGGGTGTTGGGCAACCGCTCCTCGATGGTTTGCAACAGTTGGCGAAACAGTTGCGCGTAAGCCACAGCATCTTGGTGATGCTGCAACAAGTGTTGCCCGATGAGCTCGGGTTGGTAGTTGATGATTCGCGAGGGTTGCGCCACAAAATGTGGGTGTGCTTCCTCCGAAACGGGCCGGTTGATTCCCATGCGCACCACCAGCTCATGGGTGCCCCTACATGGTTCGGTGGGTGCACCGCTTTCCAGAAGCTTTCCCGATTTGCTTTCTTGCCACGACCAATTGCCCGGTGAACTTTCAAAGAATACAAAGGTCTGCGTTCGATCTGCCAGCCTATGTCCCAGGTGAGCGGCCAGGGGCGCAGGCACCTTGCCAAAATAGAGCACGGCATGGTCGGGCAATTGATCGAGCTTCCGCTGCAGGGTTTGCTGCACCTTGCGCGACTGTTCGGAAAGCACTACCGGCCATGGATAATTCCCTAGGTCGGAAGTTGCTGTTTCCAGGTGCAAGGTGCAATAGGTCACCCGCAAATGTTGGAAAGCCTTGGGCATGGCTTGATAAACAATCTCTTGGGGTAGTGGCTGTTGGTGCGAATGCAGCACCACCAGCAAGCCTTTGGGAAGGGTGGTATTTGTAGAATCGGTTTGCATTTTTTTACGTTTAGGGGTTAAAAATTTCCCTCAGAGATCATTTGGTGCAGGTAGCGGCCGTAGGCGGTTAAATGGCAAGTCCTGCGTTGCAGAGCCGCTTCATAAATGGATTGTCCTCCGGGGCAGGCGATCAGGCCGGCCTGCGCAAAGGCCAGCAGCAGGGAGAAGAAGGCTACCTTTTGGGGTTGGTGTTCAGCATCGTTCACCACAAGGTTGGGGTAGAGTTGTATTTCCCGGTCAGGGTCAAAAAACAAGTTGTGGCTGATGAGTTGGCGAATGGCCGCCCGGGGCGTGGTAGGCGTGCACTGCCGAAGCGGACTCATTTGCGTCACAAAAGATTTGAACACCGGCCGTTGTTCCCAAGGGGTGAGCAGGTTGTCGGCCATGTTGTAGAGCCCGGCGGCTGTGACATTGCCGGCGAGGTCGGCGGCTTCACCTTGAAGTCCTTGTAACAAAATTTCAGTGAAGACTCCATTGGATCGGCTTTCTACCGAAAGCTGGTTTTGCTGGCTGGCTGCCAGCATGGTCACATTTTTGCGCAGTTGGGCCATTTCCTTTTCCAGGCCTTCTACTTGTAGGTTGCCGATGCTTCCAGCATGGCAACAATCCAGGATGATGGTGATTTCTTCGATTTTCGATTGGTTGACCGCGTTCACCAGCCACTCCATAGAAATGCCCCAATTGCCACGCTGGTATTCTTTGCTTAGTAAGTAGCCACCGGTGGCGTCATGGTGGCCATGGCCAGAGAAAAAGAACAAAGCGTGATCTGCCTCGCCTTTCAACAGGTGTTTGATGCGGTTCTCCATTATATCCTTGGTGGCATTGGGAGAATTTATCGTTGAAAAATTAGGGTTCCCGTTTTGTTGAGCCTTTAGGAGTTTTTCCATTTCATTGGCATCGTTTACACAGGCTTTAAGCGGATTATGGTCATAGTTATTGATGCCGATAACCAAGGCTTTTCGTTTTTCGATGCGTTTCATGCGCTGGGGTTGAAGGTGAATTGTAATAGGTGTTGGTTGAAAAGTAGCGGCAGTTCGTTTCCAGGCCAGGTAGAAAACTACCTGGCAGAAAAAGGTGGAAATGTGAGTTGTGTTAGGCTCCTGTCTTGGTTTTGGATGCTGAAGGAACGGGTACTTCGTGGTAGCCATTGAGCATGGCATAGCGTACCAAATCTTGCACGTTGTGCGATTGGGTTTTCTTCATCAGGTTGGCCTTGTGGGTCTCCACTGTTCTGATGGTGATGAACAATTGATCGGCCACCGACTTAGCAGCATGTCCTTTCACAAGCAAGCGCAGTACCTCTTCTTCGCGTGGAGTGAGCGGGGTAATGGTCGGAGTGTTTTGCAAGGGATCGGTAGAACGAACGGATTTAAAGATGATTTCCCGAATTTCAGCTGGAAAGTGCTCGCCTCCATCCGCGATCACTTCAATGGCGGTTAGCATTTCTTTGCCACTTCGATTTTTCAGTAAATACCCCTTCACACCATGAGAAAGCATCATATGGATGTATTCTACACCGTCGTGCATGGTGATGACCAACACTCCGGTAGCTGGGTATAGCTGGTGCAAGGCCTTAAGGGTTTCTCCAGCGGCCATGCCCGGCATGCTGATGTCCAGCACCACTACATCAACTGGTTGTGCCTGTTCTTCAAGCAATTTTAAAAGACCTTCTCCCGAGTTGGCGGTTCCTACCACTTGGATGCTAGTGGTGCTTTCTTCTTGTAAAATTCTTTCAAAGCCTTCCAACACCATTTGGTGGTCATCGGCCATCGCAATTCGGATCATGTTTGTGCTATTTTGGTGGATACTTGAAATAATATGGTGGTGCCGTGTCCGGGTGTTGAGTCGATGTTGGGTTCTGCACCCAATTCTCGGATGCGTTCGATGGTGTTTTTCAACCCCCGGCCATTCTTGGCCAAAACCTCTTCGAGAATAAAGCCTTCCCCATTGTCCTCCACACTCACTTGCAATTGGTGATCATGGTGAAAAAGCTGAACAGTAAGCTCGTTGGCTTCGGTGTGAATCAATACATTGTTCACCAGAGTCTTCACAATGGCAGCTACTTCGTTTTGCACCTTATGGGGGAGGTTAGGCGGCACGTTAAGGGGTAAGAAACAAACCTTGATGTCGCGCACGGTTGGAATCAGTTCCATAAAAGGAGTCAAAATGGCAACCAGTCCCCGTTCCTTCAATTTGCGATCGATGAGGTCGTGTGCAATGTGGCGCACATCATCGCAGGAATCTTCCAGCAGGTGTTCCAATTGATTGATGCGTTGTGCAAACTGGTCGCGCCTCGATTGTTGAATTTGTCGAAGACCGTCGAGCGACATTTGCACTACTGCCAGCTTGCTGCCCAAGCGGTCGTGTAAATCTTTTCCAATTCGGGTGCTGGCCTTGTCTTCGGCATCCAATTGGGTTTCCAGCAGTTTCATGTCCATCTTTTCCATGATTTCGAGTCGCTGGTCTTTGCTGCGCCTTTTCTCTTCCAGCACCCGATTCTCGGCTTTCAGGTGTTTGGTCTTTAGTGTGGTGTTTCTTTTCCAGAATCGAAAAAAAATCAAGGATACCACCAAGGCAAAGCAGGTTGTACCCGCCACCCACTGGTAAAAAAGGGTTTGGGTTTCCCGAGCTTTCAATTCGGCACTTTGTCTTTGGAGTTGGGTTTGCCTTAGCGCAAGGTCTTTTTGCAACAGGTCTTCCCGCAAATTGGCCTCGTTCATTGATGCTTCCAATTCTTGTGCGGCATCCACAATTTGGTTCAGACTGTCTTGCTTCCTTTCGTGAAGAAGGCGATTTTGGAATGCGGCTTCGTATTGCCCTAACCCGGCAAAAGTAGTGGCCCGAAGGGCAAAAAAGTTGGTGGCGTATTCTTGCACCCCGTGGTGCTTTATGTGTTTGTACAACTTAGGGAGAAATGGTGCCGATAGATAGTGTTTTCCTCGTTGGTTTTGCAAAGCAGCCCAATTGAGGCCCAGCTGCACATAGCTTCGGTGCAATTCCAGGGTTTCTGCTTCGACAAGTCCCTTTTTTAGGTAGGAAGAGGCTTTGCGTAGGTTCCCCAAAGCCTGATGGGTAAGGCCCAGGTTGTTGTAGAGCGTGATCAAGTTGCTCGTAAAGCCCGAGCTATTGCTAAACGAGAGTCCTTCTTCAAACTGTTTTTGGGCGCGCAAGTACTTACCTTGAGCAAGGTAGACACTTCCTCGGTTGATGTGCAGGTCAATGAGTGCTTCCTGGTCGTTCAATTCCTGAAGCAGAGATTCGGCTTGGTCATAATAGTTCAGTGCAGCAGGATAACGCTTGATTTTTTCGTTGAGTCGGCCGAGGTTGAAAA
>CALCCE010000258.1 GCA_937899835.1 uncultured Flavobacteriales bacterium
CATTTTCCTTTTGCCCCTCGAATTTTAAAACAATACGTTCCAATTACCACTTTGCTACCACTCCTATACCATTCTCGCCCTAAGAACTACCATTGAGTTGCATTTTCATGCCTCAGTAGCTCGCCAATAGTGAAATTTTACCGATTAAGGTTAGTTTGTTCCACGTTTACCGGTGAAGTGGCGTCTCCGTGAATTATTCAAAAAAAGCCAATATTTTGGCTAAAACATGCTATTGGGGGGGCATTTGGGGGGTCACCATTTTTCATACTTTCTTATTCCCCGTTAAATGGAGTCAACTTTTATGACTTTTCCACACTCATTTTCTGCCACGTTTTGTTTTGAAGCGTTGGAACGTTTTGATTTGAAGATTACACCTCGGGAAAGCCAACCCATTTTAGGATTTAGATGCTGCCTTCGTCAACTTTTCTCAGGACGCTTCGAGTGCGTTTTGGGGCTTGTCTCCCCAGTGCCTTTGGGGGAGACAGGATGTTGGGTTTGCCTTGTCTCCCAAGTGGATGTTGGGGAGACAAGATTTTTCCGTGGCTTTTTTGTCTCCCCACTTTGGACTTGGGAGACAGGATAAGGTTGGCCCTTCGACTTCGCTCAGGGACCGGGGTTCTTTTGGCGCGGTTCCCGCGATTTCCGGTCTTTTACTATACATGGTCCTCCACCATGCCCGGTTTTGAAAAATCACAATGCCGGTCGTCGAGCGGAGACGAGACGCCCGGATTTAGTATGGTTGGCCCTTCGGCTACGCTCAGGGACCGGGGTTCTTTTAACGCGGTTCCCGCGATTTACGGACTTCCATTATGCCCGGTTCTCCACCATGCCCGGTTTTGAAACATCACAATGTCGGTCGTCGAGCAGACTGTGTCAGCCCACTGGCTGAGACGAGACGCCCAAGATTCGCATCCCCCATGCCGAAATCCAGCGAAATCCTATTTTCGGTGGTATGAAAGATTTTGTTTTTCGTTTGGCGCTGGGGCTTGGCTTGTTGTGGAGTATAACGGCTTGTCAGTCGCGAGAGATGGCTGAGGGCGTAACGGTAGCGGCTGCGGCTGATGCGGCTTTGGCTACTCCGGTGGGTTTGTGGCAGGTGGTGAAAGTGGAAGTGGGCTCGGAGGAGATGACGCCGGTGGCGCGGTGGGTGCGCTTGCGCGAAGACTTTACCCAAGAATCGGGTAATGGATGGTTGCAGCACAGCTACGGTGCCTGGGGGTGGGATACGGCGGGGCAATTGCTTTCGCTGGTGGACTCCAATGGCCTGGAGCCTCCGGGGCCGGCTTTTGCGGTGCAGTTGGCCGGCGATGTGATGCGGTGGCAGCGGCAGGAAGGCGATCAGCTGGTGCGGGTGCAGTTGCAACGCATTGAGCGCTTGCCGAAGGATGCGGCCAGTGGCCTGATAGGCCAGTGGCAATTGGTGTCGGCGGTGGTGGATGGCAAGGACCAAACGGATAGTTTGAACCCGGATGGGAACCGGCGTTTACAGCTGCGCTGGGACCGGCAGTTTCGCGACCGCAACGGGCCGGGCGGCAACCGGGCGGGGGTGTGGACGATGCACGGCCACCGGCCGGAATTGACGTTGTGGCACTATGGCGATAGCGGCTACCGCGAGGTGTGGCTGGTGGAGGTGAGTCCTCAACGCTTGAAATTGACAACCGCGCCCTCCGAAGAAGGCGCGGTGCAGGAGCTGGTGTTTGCCCGGTGAGGCCGGGTGTTTTCTGCTTTACACTAATGTTTTTAGGAGATTACCAACGGCCGCCAAAGCCATAGATGGCTGAAAAGAAGGGCAACAACTGGTTGTGCCCGGGACGCAAGCTCACTTCTACGGTAATGCTCGCCTTGCCGTAGTTATTGACGAAACCGGCCCGGTAGCCAAGGCGCTTGATGTCGCCCGAATCTTCTACCGCCGGATTGTTGGCCCGCGGGGTGAAAATGAAGTCGGCGTAGATCTGCCGGAAGCGGTAGGTCTCGTAATAGTAGTCGGAATCGTTGACCAACTCGATTTGAGTGTGTTTGCGGTTGCGCAGGGAGATGCCGTAGGTAAGGCCAGTGGTACGCATTTCAAAGGCGCCAAAATGGTAAAAGGAGGCACGGGCCGCCACATCGCGGAGCTTCTTGCCTTCTATGCCCCGCAAGTATTTTTCGGTTGTGCCATCGTTGGAAAGAATCACCCGCATGCGGGCTTTGCGGGGGCTGCTGCTTCCGAGCAGCTTGTAGGAAACACCCAGGTCGATTTCGCGCAAGCGTTTCACTTCTTGTTGACTAAAATCGGTGTTAATGCCGGCCCGAACTACGCCTACGTTGACGATGGTGCGGGCGGTGACCGGAGTATTGGCAATGAAGACTTCGGAGCGGACCCCAAGGTTGAGGCCTACGAGGTAGAGTCCGTTCACATCGGTGGTAAAAGTACCGTGCAAAAAGCCGGTGTATTTTTCGGGGTCGGCATCGGTGATGCTGTAGGAGATGCGCTGGGCGGAGGTGCTGCAACAAAGCAGTATCAACAAGGCCAGGGCGAGGAATGGTATAATACGGTGCATAGCGTTACGGTTTTGAAGGGGGCTTTGATGGCGAAAAAGAGTCTCCCGACCCGGCTTGGGCCGGGAGACGTTCCTGCTTCACTATCAATCAAAGCCCGTAATGCAGGAAAGCGTTAGAGTTGAATCACCATGGTGGTGGGTTTCACTTTCTTTTTGGGCAGGTAGTGCTTTCCAACATTGAGCAACAGCACGCCATTCGTGGTGATTTGCAAGGGGTCCTCGCCACTGATCACCATTTTGTCCACCTTATAAGGTGTGGTAATGGTTCCTTTATCGGTGTCGATGGCTACTAACACGCCGTAGGTGTAGTCGAAGGCCAAGGTATATTCGATTCCCTTTGCTTCGTTTTTGTGATAGCCGGAAGACATTCCCCAGGCATTGGTGCGGTACAGGATATAGACTTTTTCGCCACGGGTATACACAATGGGCGTGTGGATTTCAGTCTGGTTTTTCAGGCCTTTCAGCTCGTAGTAGTGCTTCAGCTTGCCGGTTTTTCCATCCAATTGCAGGGCAATGTGTCGCACTTTCACTGCGCCACCTACCGGTTTACCGGCCACACTTACCGAGGAGGCGTTTTCGTCGATGCTTTGCGCTATGAGCAGCAGGTCGCCATTGGGCAAGAGCTTGAGGTCTTCCATGTTGATTTGTACACTGGACCGCTTCAACTTCACTTTGTCGTTCCCTTTGGGCACCGGTACCAAGGCATTGTCTAATGCATCCATCGACCATTCTTGTTGCCAGATGTTCTCGCCAAAATAGGCCAGCACCAACCCTTTGTGACGCCCCATGGTGCCGGATACAAATCCGTATTGCACCACCGCATCGCCCAAATCTTTGGTTTGCAGGTTTTTCACTTCGCCGGTGCGGTCGTTTTCGATGTCGATGATCTTTTTATCGGCCAAATTGCCTTCCAGGTTAAAGACCAAGGTGATCAAGCTGCGGATTTTGCTCACTTCGCCCATGGGGTCGTTGGGGTCCATCAATTTGTAGCCGGTGAGCAACACTTCCATGCGGCCATCGCCATACACTTTCTTGCTTACGGTAGCCGTCAGCTGATAGCCCAACTCGTGGTACTGCCCGTTTTCCACTTCCATGGTTTCGGTGTTGAAAATACCGGTGTAGTAGCGGTAGCGACCGAAATCCGGATTTACTTCTTTGAGGTCTACCTTGCCGGTGACAATGCCCCCAAATCGTATTTTTTCTCCTTTGAGGACTACTGCATGAACGGGCATCGGAATTCGGAACACTCCGCGTAGGCCGGTGGGTTGAGGGGTGAAAATATTGCCGTAGTAGGGATAGAGGCGCGAAATGCGGTTGTCTACAAAAGAGGGTTCAAGGCTTTGTTTCCCCTCTACGAGGTTCATTCTTTTGCCACTCACATCTACTTCGTAGGCCATTTTGCTTTCGTTTTCGCCGGAAGCAAGGTCCACTCGGCCGGCTTTTACGTGCAAATTGAAGCCTTGGAAAACGACAACGGGTCCGGCGGACATCCCGATGTCTTCCGGGGCGTAGTCTTCGGTTTCGTACAAGGTGGGCGGCACATCGAGCTTGTCTAAAATGTTGTCTCCCCAGGTGAAGGTTTCATAGCCTTGCTGTTGGCCGTTGACATCGAAGGTGGCGACATCAAATTGTACCTCTGCCCTTTTCTTGGGCTGGTAGCGCACAATTGAATAATACTTGGTACTATCGGAATTGACAGCGGTGGTATAGAAGCGGCCTTTCTTGCTGCCTTTTTTACTCAATTCCAGGGTTTGTACCTTGGCCTTGGGCGCTTGCGCGGAAAGAAGGTTGGCGGGAGCTAAGGCTCCGATTAACAGTCCGGCTACCGTGGTTTTTGCCAACAGTGCAACGGTGGTTTTTAGGTTCGTTTGAAAAAACATGGCTTTGATGATTTTGATTGATGAGACAAAATTCATCGTCACGCCGGCGTGTTTTCCTACGGGTTTACCGAGAGATGCCTACGTGTATCCCGGTAGATTACTCTTCCAATGAGGATGAGCGGGCATTTTGCGCAGCCCTTTGCCCGCAATCGTTTGGGGTTGAGAAACGGAAATCACAGGTGGGTTTGCCCGATTTTCTCCGCTTGGTATTCGCTTTTTCAGGAGATATATTTGTTTCGGTCTCACTAAAAGATTCACCCCTGTTATGAACAAGTTTGCAATTGCCTTCTGCGGGTTGCTTTTTCTTTTTTGCTCCCTCCATGGAAAGGCGCAAAGTACTACCGAGTTGTCTTCGGCGGTAGTCAAACAGCCCGACTCTATTCGGCAAATTGCGTTGCAATTGAGCCAACAATCCGAAAACCGTGATTCGGCTTTGCACTATAGTTATGTAGCGACTAAAGCCTTGCTTTATCAAGGGCAGCTGAAGGAGACCATTGGCGCCAGCGACTCGCTGTTGGCCTTGAAACCCGATCCACAATTGGAGGTGATGCTCATCAACCTCAAAGCGAGTTGCCATTTTTACCTTAGCGATTTGGAGGCGGCAAGCCAAGGTTTTCGATTGGTGCTACAGCAGTCTCGGGTTTTGAAAGACACCAACAACTACACCAAGGCCATTGCCAACCTAAGTGCGGTGTTTCAGCAGTTGAGCGTGGCCGACAGTGTGATCAAATACGTGGAGCTCACCATGGAGCTGGACCGCGCGAAAGGCAATACCGACGGCATTGCGAGTAACTACAACATTTTGGGCGCTACCTATTTGAACCTCAAGCTGTACCTCAAAGGAGCGGAGCTGCTGAAGCAAGGCCTCACCTACGAATCAAGGCCCATTACCCGCGCCAACCTGCACCTCAACCTGGCATCGGCTTACCATGCGCTCAAAGCACCTGAACCGCTATTGCCCCACTTAGAAAAAGCCAAAGAACTATTTTATGCACTCAACAACCCGCGCGGAGTGATGCAGGTGACCTCCCTGTATGCCGGTTACTACGAATACAGTGCCCAATACGACAAAGTGATGGAGAACACCCTGAAAGCCATTGAATTGGCCCGGGCGTTGAATGCCTACCCTACCCTGGCCGGGCAGCTCAACCGGCTGGGCATCAATTATTTTCGAAAAGGGCAAGCCCAAAAAGCCCTGGAGGCGGCCCGGGAAGCCCACGCCTTGAACCATGCTTTGGGTAGAAAAGATTTTGCCGCTACTTCTGCCTCTTACCTCGCCCTTTATTTCAGTCAGCTCCAGCGGCCCGATTCGGCAATTTTCTACCTCTCGGAGATGGATACCTTGCAGAACTTTTTATTGGAGACGGAATATGTGAGCAAACTGAGCGAGGCGGAGGGCCGCCTGAAAGTAGCGGAACAAAAGGCCCTGACGGCGGAGCAGGCACTGGCGCTCAAAGCGCAAGAACTGACCATTGCCGAGTATCAGGTGCGCCAACTGGCCCTTGGGGCTGCGATTGGCTTGGTGCTCTTGCTGGGCCTATTGGGGTTTGTGCAGTTTCGCAACCGGCAACGGCAGCGGTTTCAACACCAGTTGCTAGCCGAAAAGCAGCGCAGCATCACCAACGAGATACAGGCCGCCGAAAAGGAACGGGGCCGCATCAGCCGCGAGTTGCACGATGGCATTGGCCAGGAGTTGAGTGCCCTGAAGCTCAACCTGAGCCATTTGATGCGCAAGGAAGATACCGATAACTGGAAGGAAGAACTACGCGATATTGGCGAGCAACTGGCTTCCTCGGCCACCGAGGTGCGGCACTTGTCGCACCAAATGATGCCCCGGGCGCTCTCGGAGCAGGGCATTGTGCCGGCCCTGGAGCAATTGCTGAGCACCTCTTTTCGAAGTGGAGCGGTCAACTATGCCTTTGAGCATTCGCAACTCGAAGTAGAATTGCCCAAGGAGCTGGAGGTGATTTTGTACCGCATTGCGCAAGAGTTGCTCAACAACGTGGTGAAACACAGCCGGGCCAACCACGTAGAGGTACAACTCTACCAAACTCAAAAGCAATTGGTGCTGCACGTGGAAGACAACGGAATAGGTTTTGACGAACAAACGGGCAGCGGCCACGGCATGAACAATATTCGCAACCGGGTAGCCATGTTCGACGGCCGCCTCAACATTCATTCGGGCGAGAAAGAGGGTACTTCCATCACGGCTTCTTTCCCCAAACAACTCTTGGAAAAACACCTTGCCGCATGAGTGAAACGACCATTCGCATTGCTTTAGTAGACGACCACCAGCTGATGCTGGATGGCTTGTCGCGCCTGCTGAAAGAAATTCCTGAAGTGGAAGTATTGGCCACTTTTTCCGATCCGTTGCAAGCCCGGCGGAGCATTCCCAGCCTCAACCCCGATTTGGTGTTCATGGACCTGGACATGCCTGGCCTGCACGGCTCTGAGCTGGCACAGCAACTGCTGCAAGAAATGCCCGACCTCAAAGTGGTGGTGGTCACCATGCACGTGGACGCGGAATTGATCAAACAGATCGTGAAGCTCAACGTTGCTGGCTACCTGCTCAAAAGTGACGACGAGGCCGACTTTAAACAAGCCGTGATGGCGGTGGCTCAAGGCAAGCAGTTTTTCAGTCCGGCAGTGACGCAAGCGCTGGTTTCGAAGCCGCGCACCATGGAGCGCTCCCTGCCTACCAAAACGTTGGCCCTCACCGAGCGCGAACGCGAAATTCTCATCAAAATCGCCGAGGGCCTTTCCACCAAAGAAATTGGCGAGCTCTTGTTCATCTCTCCCCGCACGGTAGAAACCCACCGCAAAGCCCTCATGAAAAAACTCGATGTGGCCAACATGGCCGG
>CALCCE010000259.1 GCA_937899835.1 uncultured Flavobacteriales bacterium
ACATTTCTCCAAAATAGTCGAGACCGTGATTGGTGAGCAAGATTTTGTTGCGCGCAAAAACTTTACGCAACACATTTTTTCAAAATAGTTGAGACTGTGATTGGTAAGCAAGATTTTGTTGCGCGCGAAAACTTCGCGCAACGGCGGCATCGTCTAACCGTTTTGTTGCGCGGCCAAATCTCACGCAACACTTTTTCTTGTAATAAAGTTTTGAATTAGATGTGCCTGTTGGGAAATGGCTAAGCAAAAATCTGAGCCACAAAAAAAGCCATCCCAAAGGATGGCTTCTAAAAAATATGTAGCGTGCGATTAGTTAGTCGCTACTGCTTTCTTTTTCCGTTTGCGGGTTTGCTTTCGGTAGTGGTAGCGGTGGCCTGCGAAGTAGTGGCAGTGTTAGTGGCTGATTCAGAGCTGGAAGCTGTTGAAGCAGAAGCTTTGCTTTTGTTGCATGTTTTCACGCAAGTTTTTGCACAAGACTTTTTAGCGGTGGTGTTGGAAGACGTTTGGGCCGAAACGCTCAAGGAGAGGGCAACAGCGACCATCGTCATGGCTGAAAGTTTAAGAATGCTTTTCATATTACTAAGGCTGTTTACTGCAAATTCTATTTAAAGTTACCGCTATTCGGAAAGATGGCCAACAAGGCTTGTTCGTTCAGGTTGATCCTTATTGGCCTTGAATCAAACGCTGAGCATCGCCAGCGGAAATGATGTTGCCATCGTTCTCACCTACAACGAAGCCTTTCACGCCTTGTTGCTCCAGGGTATCCATAAAGTTGCGGGCTTGCTGGTAGTCTACAAAATCGCCAATGAAGTAACGGGTAATACCGTCATCACCAGTTTGTTGGTCTACATCGCCAAGAGTCATGAACTTCTCGATCACATCTACCGGAATGTCTTGCTCATAAGCTCCGATCTGAACACGGAAACGTACGTTCGTTGCGTTGGCATTGTTACCAGTCGATGCATTGCCCAAATTCACATCCGGTGCCAGAGTAGCTCCAGCATCAGTCAGGCGCACTTTCTGACCATCCTTAAATGGCACCACAAAGGCATCTTCAAATCCGGCTTGTACAATTCTGATTTTGGCACTGGCGGCTTCAGAATAAGAAGGATAAGCTCCGGTATAGTAGCGGGTCAGGCCGTCTTCAGTTCTGATTTTTACCATTTTGGGCAAGCCTTCAAACATAGCATTGGGTGGCTCGTTGCGGAAGGCACCCACCTGAACACGGTAGGCACGGCCTGCCGGAGGCGTCACTTCACGTTCTTCGCCTGCATCGTCAATTTCGATGTAGGCAAGGCTCACCTCGGTGCGTTCACCCGACTCGTTGCGTACAATTTCTTCCGTATCAATGCCTTTTTCTTTCAAGCCCATTTTGATCTTGATGGCATCATCGAGTTCCGTTTCTTCTCCTACGTAAATGGTGGTTTTACCATCCGACTCTTCTACCGTTACGCCTTCCAGGGAAAGAATTTCATTGGCTACACTTTCGGGCAGATCTCCTTCAAACTCGCCATATTTCACACTGTAGGTTTTCGACGTCCGGCGTTTTACCTGAATCTGCGTACCGTCAGTAGCCGCAAAGTTGGTGTCTTTGATCACCACATATTTTCCGGTAGTGTCGATGTAGGCGAGGTAGAGGCGCTCCAACTGTTCTTCCGACATCTGCACGCCACGGTTGTCTACGTAGGAACTGTCGGGCGAATCAATTTCATCGTCACGGTGGTTCACAAAACCATCTTCGTCCGAATCGAAAGGACAACCTTTTTCATCTACCGGCTCTCCGGGAGGAGTTTGTGGACAAGCATCTTCGATATCGATTACGCCATCACCGTCTTCATCGCCCACATCAGCCAACAGTGGTCCGGGGTCGTCTTTGTCTTTTTTGGTGCGTTTGTTTGAACCAAAATTGTAGTTGAGGTTCACATTCGTGAACAATAACAAGTCGTTGCGACTGTCGCCTTGGCGGTTGCCCAAGCTTTCATCGGTCAAGCCATCAATGCGGTCGGTAAGGGTGTAGTGAAGGGTGGTTCCAAAGCGGAAAGAAACTTTATCGGAAATGTACATGTTGGCACCAATTCCGATGGGAATGGCCCAGGTACGTTCGTCATAAGCTCCAAAGCCGTCGAGATTCAGTGCCCGAATATCGGACTCGTATTCGTAGTCACGCTGGATACGTATGGCATTTTCGGCGTTGGGATCATTTTCGGCCAAATTGCGGATACTTCCATCGGACCAATAGTTGTAGGTGTTGCCAAACTCGTCTTGTAGATCGGTTTTGGACAGAAACTCCATCGACTCGATGCCCACGGAGATGAATGGATCGATGATGCGATCGGGTTTCAACAAGTGGTCGAAGTTGTAGGCCAAGGCAATACCACCGGTAGTAATGGTGGATTCAAAATTGAGGTTGCGGTCCAGTGAACGTTCGTTAGCGCTCACTTTTCCGGTCATCACATGAAAACTAAGGTCAAGGTAGTTGTTGAGGCTTTGCGTTACCCGCAATTCATAGCCCAGGTTGTTGACCAGTGGGTTGTTGGTGGATTCGCCTTTACTAATCTCACCGTAATAGGTGAGCATTCCGATTCCAAGGCCAATGGTGGGGCGGAATATGAATTCAGATTCTGTATCCTCTGTGCTTTCATCGGGATTACCAGTAGCAGTAGTTGTACTGGCATCCTGGGCCAACAGGAAGCCTGGAAGCAATAAAAAGGAAAAAATCCAAATGAGATACTTTGGCATTCTCAAAGGTTTGGGTTGGGGCGTCTCCAGCAAGACGAACATTTGACAAAATGGTTTGCCAAAATGTTAACAAATACCTTAAATCGGCCTAAGATAAGCAATAACTCTGCACTTGCCCAAATTATTCTAAGAATGCCAAGGCCAAATATGCCTCGTTCAGGCTCGATAGAGGCTTATTGAAACCACTTTTGGTTGGTGATCATCAACGCTTCCTGAACCGTGATTCGGGTACCATCGTTGTAGGCAGTAACGAATGGGCCAGGAAAGTTGTGGCCTGCTGCTTTGTAGTCTTCACGCTGGTCGCGGGCACCTTTGTACACGCCAAATCCACCCGTGGTGTACTTGATCCAACCTTCGTGATTTTCAATGTAGAAAGGTCCTGAAAAGCTGTGGCGTTTCTCAAAGTAGGCTTTGTCGACCATGTTTTTACCGGCCGAAATCTGTACGCGATATACTACCCCAGTTTGTGGATCAGGCACATTGGTCACTCCATTGCCTCCGTTTTGTCCATTGTTTTGCTGTGCCAATGCGGCTTGTTCAGCCGCTTTTTTACGTTCTTCTTCAGCTTTTCTACGGTCGGCTTCGGCTTGAGCCAATCTTGCAGCTTCGGCTTCGGCTTTGGCTTTTTCTTCCTGTGCGATGCGCTCCGCTTCTTCAGCCTGACGCCTGGCTTCGGCCTCTGCATCTGCAACACGTTTGGCTTCTTCGTCAGCCAGGCGCTGGGCCTCTTCTTCTGCTTTGCGTTTGGCTTCGTCGGCTGCGGCTTGCGCTTGTGCCGGATCTTCTACTTGTTGCTCGGTAGAGTTGCCACCTTGTTGTTGGTCCAGTTCACGTAAGCGGGCCAGTTCTTCTTCTTTTTTACGTTGGGCTTCTTCTTCAGCCGCTTTTTTCTGGGCCAAAATTTCTTCCCGGGTCATGGCGCCAGCGTTAGCAGGATCAGCAGGATCGGCCGGGTCGGGCTGTTGTACTACAGGATCACTGGGAGTCGCCTCGTCCAAGGTAGTTACCTCGGTAGTAGTAATGGGTTGTTTTTTAGTTTCCTCTTCTTGTAAATAGGAGAATTTTCCCTCCATGTTTTCAAAATCTGGATCTTCTCCTTCTACCGTTACTTTATAGCTGACTGTGAAAATGTTGTCGTCGGGCAATTTCATCCAAACAAACTTGGCTTTTTCATCTACCGTGGAGAAAACAGCGTTTTTATTTTCTACTACTGACGCTTTAGCACCTTCGGGCAAATACTCTTCTACTTTTGCAAATTGACTCAAGCCCTCTTTTTCTACCGTTAGGCTCACCTCATATTCGTTGGCTGAGGTTTGGGTAACGGATCGGGTACAGCCGGCATTAACCACTATCGGATCGTTGGCATTTTCTTCCCCTGGCAGGGTACCTACAATGATTTGATGCGCAGGAATGTTGTAATTCACTTTATCGTTGCCATCCAAAGCCGAAAACTTTCCAGTGATATCGAAAGCTTGGTTCATGTTGGGGCCCGTCTTGATTTTCAAGGCCACCACAAACTCTTCGTCGGCTGGGAGCGACAACCAGGTAATTAAAATTTTCTGGTTTTGAAAGGTGAAGCTTCCGTCTCGAACATCCACCATTTCAGCGGTAAAGCCTTCTGGCAATTCCATGGTGAATTTTCCGTATTCATCCAGTTTCCCCTTATTGAAAACCAAGTCGACACTAAATTCGGCCGAGTTTTCAACTTGCGCAGGCAAATTGTGGGTAACGGTGATGTCGGAGCCTAAGGTTAATTCGAAAAGGAGGAGGGCAAAAACGTTGAAAACAACAAACAACTGACTGACCATAAGTGTCCTAAATTGATGGAGCGGTACTTGGTAATGAACAAATCTATCCGAATCACGGCCTTGCTTTTGGTTGTTAATAACGGATTTACAAACACGAAAATGTTAACAACAGCCCCGTCAATGGCTCTAAAACCGGGGGGCGGAGCCTCTTCAAAATGCACTTTTTAAGAAGTGGGGAAAACGAAAAAGCCCCGACGGGTCAAAGGCCAGTCGGGGCTGAAAAAATAAATTGCTATGCTCTTAGAAATTCGGGCGCAGCATGTATTGTGCATAAAACTGTTCAATCTCTTCCACCGCGGCTTGCGGGGTGTCTACTACCTTGAGTAAATCGAGGTCTTCGGGGCTGATGTTTTTTTCTTCCAGTAGGGTGTTTTTCACCCATTCAATGAGGCCCGACCAGTATTTTCTGCCCACACAAACAATTGGGAAGCGGGCGATTTTGTAGGTCTGAATCAGGGTGATGGCCTCAAACAATTCGTCGAGGGTACCAAAACCGCCGGGCAGGGCGATGAATCCTTGGGAGTATTTCACAAACATCACCTTACGGACAAAAAAGTAATCGAAGGTGATGAGTTTATCGCTGTCGATGTAGGGGTTGGAACCCTGTTCAAAAGGCAATACAATGTTGAGACCTACTGATTTGCCATTGCCACGGCGGGCTCCTTTGTTGGCTGCTTCCATAATTCCGGGGCCACCACCAGAAATTACACCGTATCCTTTGGTAGTAAGTTGGTAGGCAATTTCTTCGGCCATTTGATAGTAGGGGTGCTCGGGTTTGGTGCGTGCAGAACCAAATACCGAAACGCAAGGGCCGATTTTCGATAATTTTTCGAATCCTTCTACAAATTCGGCCATGATTTTGAAAATGGCCCACGAATCGTTGGTCTTGATTTCGTTCCAGGTTTTATTCGCAAACGCTTCTTTGATGCGGTCTTCACTCATATCAGTCGGTTTAATTAAAAAGTTAGGGGAAACTTATTAACGTAGAAAGTCGCTATTTCGTTTCTGACGACCGCAAGATAAAGGCCACCGGCAGGCTCAGGAGCAACCCGGTGAAGGTAACGGAGAGGAACTGCCAGATACTTCGGGTAAGGGCTACCTGACCCGGTGTAACATTCAGTTCTTGCCCTTGTTCTTTGGCAGCTTCGTTGTTCGCTTGTGCCAAGGTTTCCAAGTATTCGGGATTGAAATCGGAGAGGTAGAACCAAAAGGCCAGGGCCGATACCAGGGCGGCCATCACCGACATGTTGAGCCCGGTGAGAAAGCCTTCTTTCAACGGAAGTTGGTTCTGGTGTTCTTGTTTCATTTTCCAAAGCCCAATGCCCAACAGGCCGAGAAACAAAGCATAATAAATGATCTGTAGCACGGTGCCCACCGGTTGGGGTTCCAGATCGTAAGCTCCGGTTTCGGTCAGGTAAATTTCCCAACTCAAGAGAAAAAGGGCGGTGAGGGTTCCGTAGATAAATGGATGTCGCATTCCGGGTTTAGCGCTTGGTGCCTTTTCGAGTCAATGGTTTGCTACTTTGACGAAGCGTCATTTTTTGAACACATCGAAAATAGGAACTTCCGATCGTTTTTCTGCTGGGTAGGGATGGGTGAGTGCAACCGAATCGACTTGGTAGAAGCGTGCCCAACCTTCGTTGATCCAATGCCAATTTTCCCGTGTTAAATCGGGCACATAAAGTGATTTGGGGCGGGCTAGCAGGGGCGGGAGAAAAATTTCTTTTTCCGGAGTATGCTTCAGTTGCCGGTACCGGTCTTCCATTTGGGCGGCATAAATCGCGGTGTCTCCACCAAAAATATTGCTCATGATTTGAAGGCTATTGCCAGTGACCAATAGGCCTACCAGAAAAGCGATCCAAAGCACGCGGGAGGCGGTATTGAACCAGGGCCGGTAAAAATCCCGGGCAAAAAAAGCGGGCCAAAGCATTGTTAGGGCCAAGCTCAACGGTAAAACCACAATCCACGCCAGGTTAAGGGTGCGGTGTTGGCCCAGAATTCCAGTGGCCCAATAAGGAGGGAATACCGCCAATACGATGGGCAAGAGCAGCAAAAGGAACCAAAGCCAGCGTGGAAGGGGTGATTTGGTCGGTCGGGTCTTTTGTAACATTATCCACCCGATAAACGCCAATAAGGGTAGGTTCACCCCCCAAACCAACAGGAACCGACCAGTTTGCAAACCGGTCATCATCACGCTATTGGCCAACAGGCCTCCATCGGCATACTTATCGGCCCGGGCCAGGTTGCCGCTGGTATTTTGCAAAACGAATAAGAGCAAAATGGGGAGAAGCGATAAAATCAGCCACCACCAACGCCGGTGGCGGTGCTGCCGAAAAGCCGAAAAGGTGAACACTCCGTTGATACCGGCTGCCAATAGCAGGCCAACTTCGCTGAAGCCGCTCAAGAGTAGAAGCAACAGGGCACAGGCCCAACCTTTGTGTTTGCCTACTCCTTGGTAAAAAGAGTTGGCCCATCGGAAATAGATCAACAACAGCAAGGCTGGCCAGAAATAGGTGATGGCGCCCGGAAACCAATAAAGTCCTTCGGCAAGTGTTGGTAGGCGGTGCAGGTAGAGCAGGGAAAAAGCCATTGCAGCCCACCAACGGGTGGGTGAAGAAAGCGGGGGCAAACCCGGGCTGCCCAAAAAGTAACGAGCGGCCAACACCAATCCAGTGAGGTGAACCACCGGCAACAAACGGTAGAAGAACAACATCCACTCTTCCAAAAGCAAGGGGTGAAGGGTGAGTACGGCGGTAGCCGCCCAGCGGGCATTCACCACTTCCCACCAAAACAGGTTGGCTGCCCAATATCCCCGGTCACGCGATTCGAAGGCATAGAAAAAGTCGTCGGCGGCCGGAACCGCAAACCAGCAAAGCCCCAGGTAGGGAAGTGCCGCCAGCAGTAGGCCCACCACACCCACCCGCCAATACCACGGGTGTTGCTCAAGGGAGACCATCGGGAACGGCGTTGGTAGGGGCCCAGATCGGCAACAAAAGTTGGGCAAATTGAAGGTTGGCCGCTCCGTTCAAATGGCTGGGGTCCGCGAAATCCCGGACTGTCCACGGATGGGCTACTATTTGCCTGGCAAAGACGGCTTCCGATTGCCGTGCCTCTGCTTCCATGGCCCGGTTGAAATGCCCGAGGGTAGAAAGCATTTCTTCCTCTGGCACAAAGGGCACCCACCACGCCAGTTGATCGTTGGCAATGGCTTCGGCGTGCAACAGCTGAGGGACAAAGATTGGTTGCGCACCCATTCCCTTGATCAAGGCCACCAATGTGTGCAGGTTTTGTGCATACGATTCCAGCGCCAGGTTTGCCGTGGTATCCGACCAGGATTTATACTGTTGGTAGTAGCTGGAGGTTGGATAAAGGTCCAACTCTTGCAAGCCAATCACCACCGACTTGAGCATCGCCAAAGGTGGCAGGCGGTTGCGGTAAGATTGTCCCAGGCCCAGTCGTAGGTTAGGTTCGTGAAAGTTGGACTGATCCCGTTCGAGGCCAGCCACAAAAGAACTTTGGAGGTCATTCAGGCCCGCGTGAACGATCACATAATCGGGTTGATAGGTAGGCAAGTGAAGCCCGGAAAACACCACATGTTCGACCGAATTGTGCCCTGGTATGCCAAAATTGAGTACTTCGAAGGAGTCGGGCAGCAAGCTATCGAGGTAGTGGGGCCAGGTTTCCCAATCGTTGACGCCTACCCCATAAGAGGTGGAGCCACCCACCACTGCAATGCGCACTTTCGATTTTGGCGTTTCGGCCACCGGACCCCGAAAACCTTCGGCATTGTGGGTAATCACTTTGCCGTTGAAACTGAGTTTGAGGTTGGGTTTGGGCGTGGCCACCAGGTAGGGGTCGGCCTCAAAAAATTCGATGTTGTAATTCTCTCGTCCCCGAAAGGTCCAGGTACCGGTGTAGTAGAAGTAAAACAGCACGCAGCCGCCTTCTAAAACGAGAAGTAAAAACAACCCGTAGCTAAGGCGCAGCAGGGGTTTGCCTTGCCGGGATTTTCGAGTGATGAAAGCAGCTAAAAAGGTGCCGATCACCAACAACAACCAACCGGTATAGATTTTCAGCATTGAAGTACACAGAAAGAAGTCGGTCGCTAAGATAACAAATGCGAGGTGCCGGAAAAGGGCAGGAGCATCAACGAAAGAGTTCCCACATCACCAGGTTTTCGTTGGCAGGATTGGGAATGCGGAGCAATTCGGCTGCAGTAGCCGAAATGTTCACTTGCTCAAACCGGGTATCGGTCACCAGGTCGGTGCGAAAATCGGGACCGACGGCAAAAAAGTTGATGTGGCGACATCCATCACAGTAGTCGCCATGGCTAATGAAACCGTCGGCCACATCGTCGAGGTGGCGGCCATGGTCGTTGGTTACAAACAGGGTGGTTTTTCCACCCATTTCCGGGTCAGTTTGTATGTGTTTCCAGATTTCCCAAACCTGATCGTCGGTGGTGCGAATGCCGTTGATGTATTGGGGCCAATCGTTTCTGTGGCCAAATACATCCGGGTCCATTAGGTTGACGATGGTAAGGTGAGGATGGTGCTGCGTCAGTATTTTTTTGAGCTCTACCACCGTTTCTGCATCGCTGCCGTAGCCCGAACCGTTGCCACCTCCGTTGGTTCCACACCAGGAGGAAGGTAGAAATTGATCTTTCCATTCGCGATGGCTGGTATTGGCCAGCACTTCGATTTTGTCTTTTGAACCCACGACCCAGGTGTCGGTGGCGGGTGCTCCGGTCATTTTGCGGTAGATCTGCATCAACGAAGGCCGGGCAGGAAAGTCTTTGCCACTGTTGTTGATGTCTTGGTTGCAACCCGTAGCCAGGGCCACATGGCCGTTGATGGTGCGGGTCACCCCTTCGTTATACATTGCGGTGCCGACAATTCCTTGTGGCGCTAAATCATTGGCCATGTGCGGAATCAATTCCTTTTCGGGATCTCCCCAGGTTTCGGAATACCGGGGGCCGTCCACTACCATGATCACCACATGTTCAGTTGCGTAGTTTTTGCTGGTGACCACCGCCACGGTGGCCAGGTCGATGCAAGTTTGCCGAGGTTCGGAATAGTAGGGGAAAGGGGGTGGAGGGTCGGTTTCACATCCAGGCAAAAGCACGCTTAGGCAACACATTATCGGTACCAACAGCCACTTTTTCCTCCAGAGGTATTCCTTCCCACACATCAGCAAAGCAAATTTAAACAATCGGAATTAAGCAGAGACAAACGATTTCAAAACACGGTTAAACCAAGCTTGTTGTGTTGGCTGCCTTGGGCGATTTAGACCGGCTCTCTTGCACTGCTGCGGCAATTTTGCCGTAAAGATCAGCCATGTCAAAAGGTTTGGTCAAATAGTCGTTCATACCCGCAGAAAGACATTTCTGGCGCTCCGAGGCTTCCGCATGGGCGGTCATCGCAATGATAGGGATTGCCTTTTGTGGACCCGACTGTCGGATCGACCGCGTGGTTACCAGGCCGTTCATCACCGGCATCTGTACGTCCATCAACACCAGATCGTAGGACTTTTTCGACATCATTTCCAGGGCTTGAAAACCATTTTCTGCTACATCCGTGGTAAACGACCAGCGGCTGAGTACTTTGGTAGCCAACAGTTGGTTGAGGCGGTTGTCTTCTACCAGCAGAATTTCCAAGGCGCCCAAGCGGTGACGGTCAAACAGGTCTTCCGGTTGAGAGTCTTCCACAATTTTGATGATGGTCTTTAGAGGGACCACTACATCAAAGCGAGAACCTTCGCCGGGAGAACTCTTCAGTTCGATGGTGCCACCCAACAGGTCGAGCAGGCGTTTCACAATGGTAAGGCCCAAACCAGTACCACCAAATTTTCGGGTAGTGTCCGAACTCGCCTGACTAAAACTCTCGAAAATGCTGGCCTGCTTGCTTTTGTGAATGCCAATTCCAGAATCTTTGACGGTAAGTCTGACCCATGTGGCTTCCGCTTCTTCTTTGTCGATGTTCACTTCCAAAGAAACCTGCCCTTCGGTGGTGAATTTAATGGCATTGCTCAGCAGGTTGGTAAGAATCTGTGTGATCCGCACCGGATCGCCGGTAAATGATTTTGGAAAGGCGTTGCTGTAGCGAAAGGTAAAATCCAGTTGCTTTTCTTGCGCCAACGGAAGCAGCATTTTGTGCACTTGCTCTACCACATCGCGCAAATTGAAATCGATGTGTTCGATACCCAGTTTGCCAGCTTCAATTTTTGAAAGATCCAGGATGTCGTTGATCAACACCAACAGGTTTTCTCCGGCGGTATTGATAATGCTCAGGTATTCGTGTTGTTCTTCGTTGATGTTGGTATCCAACAGCAGTTTGGTGAAGCCCAATACCGCATTCATCGGCGTCCGAATTTCATGGCTCATGTTGGCCAGGAATTGCTCTTTGAAACGTACCGTTTGCAAGGCCTGATTACGAGCATCAATGAGCTCTTCTTCGGTGGCCTTGCGTTTGGTGATGTCGCGCACTACCGCATACATCAGGTTGGCCTCCCGGTTGAGGGTGGTCGACCATGAAGTCCACCGGTAGCTTTCATCCTGGTGGCGCAAGCGCATCCGTAAGAAGGTTTGCGGCTTTCCGTTCCGCAGTTTTTCCAATCCTTTTTCGGCCAATCCACAATCATCGGGGTGCACCAGCAATTTCCAGTTGCTTTGCCGCAGGGCTTCCACAGGCCATCCCAAAATTTTTGTCCAGGCTGGATTCACCTGGTGCAAATTGCCTTCCAGGTCGGAAATCACCATTAGGTCTACCGAGAGGTTGAAAATACGATCGCGTTCTTCTTCGGCCCGTTTCCGGTGGTCGGTGTTCGAAATTCTGCCTACCATGCGGTAGGCCCGGCCATTTTCGTTGCGCAGGCATTGGCCTTTGTGCACCGTCCACACGTAATGGTCGTTGGTGTGGAGCAGGCGGTGTTCACTTTGAAAGTGTTCGGTGTTGCCTTTCAGGTGTTCAATCAAGCGTTGGCGCACAACATCCCGGTCCTCCGGATGAATGAGCAATTGCCATTTGTTGTTGTCAAATACTTCGGGAGATGGATGGCCAATGATGTCCATGCATTCCTTCGAAAGGCTAATCAGGTTGTCTTGAATGTCCCAATCCCAAAGGCCGTCAGCGGTGCCTTCAATGGCGAGGTGATACCGTTCAATTTGTTCGATGTGCTCTAAGTCGGCCTTGTGCAGTTTTCGCCAGTTGGCTTCGTAGTTTTCGTAGGTATGGCTGATGGATTGCAGCAATTCCTGCAAGTCGGGATGGTCAGCCAGATTCTCCGGCAAGTGTTTGGCCAATTGTTGTTGCAGAAGTGAGTGCATATACGTTTAGAGCAGTATGAAAAACATCATTTTGATGGGCGTAATTCATTTACGAAAAAAAGCGGCAGAAGTTGCCAAACCCCAGAATTGCCGGCTGAAATCAGGCCTCGGCAGGTGTTCCTTCCAGTTCTTCCAACAAAAATCGGCCGGTATGGCTTTCGGGGTGATGGAGCAGAGCCTCCGGTGTACCACTGAACAACAAAGTGCCTCCGCCTTTGCCACCTTCGGGCCCAAGGTCGATGATGTGGTCGGCTACTTTAATGATGTCCAGGTTGTGCTCAATTACCAATACCGTATTGCCCTGGTCTACCAAACGGTCGAGTACTTCTAACAGAATGCGGATGTCTTCAAAGTGAAGGCCGGTTGTGGGTTCATCCAGGATGTAGAAAGTTTTTCCGGTACTGCGTTTGCTCAGTTCCGAAGCCAGCTTTACCCGTTGCGCCTCGCCTCCCGAAAGGGTGGTGGAGCTTTGCCCCAAGGTGATGTAGCCCAGGCCTACGTCTTTTAGCGCTCTGATTTTTTGAACGATGGATGGCACGTGTTCAAAGAATTCTACGGCCGTAGAAATCGTCATGTCCAGCACATCGGAAACAGATTTCCCTTTGTAGCGGATTTCTAAAGTTTCCCGGTTGTAGCGCTTGCCGCGACAAGTTTCGCAGGTCACGTATACATCCGGCAAAAAATTCATCTCGATGGTTTTTAAACCTGCTCCCTGGCACGTTTCACAGCGCCCACCTTTGACGTTGAACGAAAACCGGCCCGGCTTGTAGGCTCGGATTTTTGCTTCTGGCAATTGGGCAAACAAGTTGCGAATGTCGGTGAATACTCCGGTGTAGGTCGCCGGATTGGAACGTGGGGTTCTTCCGATCGGCGATTGATCGATTTCAATCACCTTGTCGATGTGGTCGAGGCCAGTCACCTTTTTGTAAGGCAGTGGTTTGCGCACCGAACGGTAGATGTGCTGGTTGAGAATAGGGTAGAGGGTTTCGTTGATGAGGGTCGACTTGCCGCTACCCGATACCCCGGTTACACAGATGAATTTTCCGAGTGGAAAGGTGACGTTTACCGTTTGCAGGTTGTTGCCGCTGGCTCCTTTCAGGATGAGTTTTTTACCATTCCCCTTTCTCCGTTTGGGCGGAACGGGAATTTCCATGGTACCACCCAAGTAGGCCGAAGTGAGGGTATCCAATCCGAATAGCGATTCGGGCTTGCCTTCCGCTACGATCTTACCACCGTGTACTCCGGCTCTTGGTCCTACGTCCAACACGTGGTCGGCGGCCAAAATCATGTCTTTGTCGTGTTCTACCACAATCACCGAGTTGCCCACGTCCCGCAAATCTTGCAGGGCCTGGATCAATCGGCGGTTGTCGCGTTGGTGCAGGCCAATGCTGGGCTCATCCAAAATGTAGAGTACACCCACCAGTTGCGACCCGATTTGGGTAGCCAGTCGAATGCGCTGGGCTTCTCCCCCGGAGAGCGACCGCGAACTGCGGTGCAAGGTGAGGTAGTCAAGGCCCACGTCCAACAAAAATGAAATGCGGTTGCGAATCTCTTTCAGTACCTCCCGACCAATGGTGTTTTGGCGATCGCTCAAGCGCTCCTCCAGGTTCTCAAGCCAGGCTTTGAGCTCCACAATGTCCATTTGGGCGAGGTCGGCAATGTTTTTATTGTCCAGCTTAAAATAGAGTGCTTCTTTTTTCAAGCGGCTGCCTTCACAGGTAGTGCAAACAATCCGGTTCATGAAGCTGCTGGCCCAGCGGTTGGCCGCTTTGCCGGTGTTTTCTTTCAACTGCTGGTTGATGGCCTGCACCACCCCTTCAAAGTTGATGTTGTAGGAGCGAGACACACCAAGCGATTCGCTTTTGACCGAAAACTGTTCGTCGGTACCGTAGAGAATCACCTGCAAGGCTTCCTCAGAAATATCTTTCACCGGTGTGGTGAGCTTGAAGTCGTAGCGTTCGCCGATAGCGGCAATTTGTCGAAAGATCCAATTGTCTTTGTAGGGGCCCAGTGGAGCAATGCCGCCTTTTTTGATGCTCATTTTTGGATCGGGAATGATCTTTTTCAAATCAATTTCCAACACCGTACCCAAGCCGTTGCATTTGGCACAAGCTCCGTAAGGCGAATTGAACGAAAACATGTTGGGTGCCGGCTCGTCGTAGCTAACGCCACTGGTGGGGCACATCAACGACCGGCTGAAAAAACGGGCGTCTTTGGAGTCGTGTTCCATCACCATGATCACGCCTTTTCCGTGCTTCATGGCCACCTTGAGGGAGTCAACCACCCGTTGGCGTTCCGAGGCTTCTACCGCAATTCGGTCGATCACAATTTCGATGTCGTGCACCTTGTAGCGGTCTACCTGCATGCGCTCTTTGAGCTGTAGCACTTCACCATCTACCCGCACCCGCAAAAAACCCTGGCGGCTAATTTGCTGAAACAATTCGCGGTAGTGGCCTTTGCGGCCTTTCACCACGGGTGCCAGCATCAATATTTTTTTGCCCGCGTATTCCGACAAGATCAGGTCTACGATCTGGTCGTCTGAGTAGCGCACCATCTTCTCGCCCGTTACGTACGAGAAGGCATCGGAAGCCCGTGCGTAGAGCAGGCGCATGAAATCGTAGATCTCGGTAATGGTGCCCACCGTAGAACGTGGACTTTTGTTCACCGTTTTTTGCTCGATGGAGATCACCGGGCTCAGGCCGGTGATTTTGTCCACGTCTGGCCGTTCCATCTTGCCCAAAAACTGCCGGGCGTAGGCGGAGAAGCTGTCGATGTACCGGCGTTGGCCCTCCGCATAGATCGTGTCGAAAGCCAATGAACTTTTGCCGCTACCACTCAGTCCGGTGATGACCACCAGCTGGTTGCGTGGAATTTGAACGTTGATGTTTCTCAGGTTGTGTGCTCGTGCACCGTACACCTCTAAATATTCTTCGGTGGTGGCTTCGGTCAAAGTTTCGTTCATGCCGCTATCGTTCAAAAATCAAGGACCCTTCTTCTTTTGATTAGAAGCAGTGTCTGGCTCCGCAGTAGGTTCCGGCCATTCAACCGGTTCAACCATTAATTGTTCGGCAAAACCCGGTTGAGGCAGGTGAATTTCATAGGTTTTTCCCGATCGGTTGTTCAGGTAAGTCCTGCGCAGCCAAGGGTTGAGCAACTTCAACACTTTGTAGTTGATGCCCTGCTGGCGGGCGAAGAGGGCGAGGTCGGAAATGGCAGTATCTACCGTTATTTTATGAGTGGCGATAGGAACGTAGAGGTCTTTGCTGCGGAATTGAAATCCGTATTTATTCGGGTTGCTCAGGATTTCTTTTACCGCCAGAATGCGAAACAAGTAGCGCGAAGTTTCGGTACCGAGCAGCAAGTCGTAATAGTTGTTTACCTGTTGCCGGTTGAGTTGTTTTTGTAGCCCGGGCATGCCCATGTTGTAGGAGGCAGCTGCCAAAGTCCAACTCCCAAACTTCTCTTTGGCTTTCGTCAGGTATTGGCAGGCGGCTAAAGTGGCCTTTTCGAGGTGATAGCGTTCGTCTACTTCTTCGTTGATCTCCAAATCATTTTCGCGGCCGGCAGCTTTCATAAATTGCCAAAAGCCCACTGCTCCGGCCGGTGAAACTACATTTTGAAATCCGCTTTCAATCAGGGAAAGGTACTTGAAATCGTCGGGCACACCGTTTTGTGCCAAAATGGGTTCAATAACCGGAAACCACTTGTTGGCCCGCTTGATGAACAGAAGCGTTTGCGATTGCCAATAGGTGTTCACCAACAATTCGCGGTCGAAGCGTTCGCGCAAATCGATTTTTTCTAAAGGAACCTTTTCTTCCGCAAAACGCAGGTTCTCCGGCAGGTTCAAAGAATAGATTTGGTAGTTGCGTTGAAATTGCTCGTGGTGTTGCTGGTCTTTCTTTTCGTCGGTGGTAGAAAAGCTGAAAAGCCGACCCAAACTAAAAGCGACAATGAGTAAGCCAACCGGAAACCAAATTTTGGGGTTGGACAACCAAGAGGTAACGCGATCAGGAGGATTGGGCATGAAACCGTGCTTTCGCTTTTTTGTGTTGCGTAGTGTAGTAAAGTCCTCCGAGCACCGCCAGAAAGTACACAGCAAAAAATCCGTAAAACCAGGGAGAGGAAGAAGGGATAAAGTTAACGATCACACAGCTAATAGCGAACGAAACGGAGCAAATTGCTCCAAAAAGTAGTGCTACTTGCCGGTCGGTCAGCCCCAGGTAACTCAGGTGATGGGTAGTGTGGTCCTTGCCTCCCACAAAGGGGCTTTGGCCCCGTCGAAGCCGGTTGATGATGACCGTAGCTGTATCGGAAATGGGAATGATGAAGGCCAGCGCTACCAGTAAAATTTGGCGCAAAGCACTGTCCGTTGCTCCCGAAGGGTCGTTCCAAAAAAACGCAATGCCCGCCACCGATAAGATGATGCCCAAAAATTGACTTCCGGTGTCGCCCATAAACATTTTTGAAGGGTTCCAATTGTAGTAGAGGAAACCCAACAAACCTCCCAGTGAACCCAGTAGCAGCACCAAAAAGAAAACATCTACAGTGGCTTGAGCGAGGCAAACCATGAGGGCGATGGCCAAAATGAAACTGGAAACCAAGGTGGTGATGGCGTCCATGTTGTCGAGCATGTTGATGGAGTTCATCACCGCTACCACCCACAATACCGTAAGGGCATAGTTGAGCCAGGGATTGGAAAACAATTCAATGCAGGTGCCAGTGAAGGCCAACAGGAGGCCACAACCTACCTGAACCCCAAATTTCAACAGGGGCGTGGTGTTGTAGGCATCGTCGGAGAGGCCCATGAGAAAAGCCATGACCGTAGCCCCTAAAATGCCGGCGTGTTGCCAGTTGGCCGCTGTGGCTGCGGGGTTGAACAAAAACACATAGCTCAGGTAGGCCACCAGAAACACAATGAAAAAGGAGATGCCTCCCAGGGCTGGTTTGGAGGTGCCGCTCCAACGAATAATGGATTCGTCGTGGTTGCGAATGCCCAGCGTGCGTGACAACTGTAGCAAAATACGGTTCAGTACCAGCGACAGCAGGGTCATCAGCCCAAGGAAAATCACGTATTTAAAACTGGACTCCAAAAGAAATCAGCGAGCTATTTCGCTGAAGAAAGGCATCTGGTGAGCATCAGCGAAGGCGGCAAAAATAGAGCAGTTGACCCACTAAAACAAGCTTTCGAAATCGGCGAAAGGCGGCAGTTCCAAATCTTTGTCCGAAACCAGAGGGTCAGCAATGCCCCAGTCAATTTTCAGCGCTGGATCATTCCAGCGAATGCCTCGCTCCGACTCCTTGTTGTATACTGCGGTGCATTTGTAAGAAAAAACCGTATCGTTTTCCAGGGTGAGAAAGCCGTGCGCAAACCCCGGTGGAATCCAAAGCATGGTTTTGTTGTCGCCATTCAATTCGTGGGTATACGATTGACCATAGGTAGACGAAGCCCTGCGTACATCCACCACCACATCCAGCACACTGCCAGCAATCACCCGCACCAGCTTGCCCTGAGCAAAGGGCGGATTTTGCAGGTGAAGACCGCGCAATACCCCCCGTTGCGACAAACTTTGGTTGTCTTGCACAAAGTGAAGGTCCAGGCCCGCTGCCCGAAAGGTTTCCTGATTATATGATTCGTAAAAATAACCACGGGGGTCGTTGAAGACACGAGGATGAATCACTTTCAATCCTTCGAGGGGCGTGTTTTGAACCTGCATGTTGGGTTTATTTCGAGCGTTTCAAGATGCGCTTGTACCAGGGAAGGGTGGGCTTGGGGTCGTCGTAGTAGCCATAGCCGTAGCCATAGCCATAACCATAGCCGTATCCGTAGCCATAGCCGTATCCGTAGCCATATTTGTAGGAACCGTAACCTCCACGTTGCACATCGACCCCATTGAGCACTACCGAAAGCCGCTTGATGTTGTTTTCGTTGATGAGGCGATCCACGTTCTGTACGAAACTCTTTTTCGAATATTCCGCCCGGAAGATGTAGATCGGGTAATCGGCCCGCTGGATGCAGTAAATGCCATCGGTTACCAAACCCACTGGCGGGTTGTCCATGATGATAATGTCGTATTTCTCTTTGAGGAAAGAAAGAAGCTTTTCCAGGCGGCCGTTGATAATCAGCTCGGAAGGGTTGGGTGGGATGGGACCAGCCGTGATGAAATGCAGGTTGTCCAATTCACTGGCCTGAATGGTATCTTCAATGTTCACCTTATCAATGAGCAAAGTGCTCATGCCGTTGTTGTTGCTCACACCGAAGCCGAGGTGGATTTTCGGTTTCCGCATGTCCAGGTCGAGAATAATAACCCGCTTACCCGAGTAGGCAATGATTCCCCCAAGATTGATGGCAACAAAGGTTTTGCCTTCTCCGGAAACGGTAGACGTCACGGCGATGGTTCTCGATTCCTTCTCGTTGGAAATAAACTGAAGGTTGGTCCGTATCGAGCGAAACGATTCTGCAATCATCGACTTGGGACGCTTGTCTACCAGCAACTGCGAAACCGGAATGTTTTTCTTGTATTTCGGTACCAGGCCCAAAATGCCGACAGAAGCATTGGTCAGTTTGGTGATTTCGTGCAGGGAAGTAATGTTGTTGTGCAAAAAGTAGCGGACCACTACCAACAGAATACTGGTTAAAAGCGCTACCAACAAGAAAGAGAGAAAGGTGAGGTTGCGGTTGGGTGAAATGGGAATGTTGGGCGTTTGGGCGCGTTCCAAAATCACGTTTTGTGGCACAAACCCCGCTTTGGAGATAGAATACTCAGTCCGTTTTTCCAACAGCAGGGTATAAAATTTCTCATTGATGGTAAATACCCGTTGCAACCGGGCAAACTCCAATTCTTTGGTTGGTAGATCGAGAAAAGTATTTTCAAACTCCTGGGTTTTCGTAGAGATATTTCCACGACGGGCACCCAGTTTTTCGCGCAAGCTTTTCAAGCTTTCCAGCAACAGCTTTTTTTGAATTTCAATACGGTATTCGATCGATTTGATGTTTTCACTCGAAGGCGTTACCTCATAGAGCATTTGCTCTTTCTGTATAAGCAGTTCCTGTAGGCTTTCGATCTGCTTTGAAATGTTGTTTTCAAAGTTGGTACCGGTGAGAATGGGCAGCAGGTTGTACACATCGATTTCTCGTCCTTCTTCCCGGTTGATGGCCTCCTCGATCTCCACCAATATGCTTTCCTGGAGCTCCAGATTGAGCAATTCTCCTTCCAGGTTGTTTAGCCGATCGAGGTAGATGGAGGTAAAATCGTCCGATTCACTCAATCGATTTTCTTTTTTGAACTCCTGAATAGAGGTTTCCGAAGTTTTCAAACGGCCGTAGACCTGGTCCACCTGGCGGTCGATAAAATTGAGCACCTGCTTGGCGCTTTCGCTTCGGCGTTCCACATCGTAGTCGATGAACCGTTGGGCCAAAGCCGTAGCGATGTCCGAAGTTTTTTGAGCATTATCGTCCCGGAAAGAAATCTGTACCGTTTTGGCCGCATCGTTGAGCAGACGTACCGAGAGTTGAGGATAGTATTGGTTCAGAATGTGATCAACCAGGTTGAGCTGAAAATAGTGTTGGATCGACTTCACCTGTCCTTGACCTTCAATAAATTGTTCGTAGTCCAGCAGCTTGATCTTGAGGTCGGCATGGGGCAAGGAGATGGCCCGGGATACCGGATAAGTGCCACCATAGCTTTCGCCTTTGAGCACGTAGGCCAGTTCTACCGTCTCTTTAGAAGGAAATTGAATGTCGATCCGGGTATTGTAGAGGGCTGAGTCGATTACTCGCGCTTGTACCAGGTAGGCCGATTTTTTGTAGTTGTCGCCGGTGAGAAATTGTCCTTCAGCAAAATAGCCCACATCCAAGCCCAAGGCATCCAAAGTAGAGCGGAAAAACTCCTTCGACCGCAACAGCTCAATGTCGCCGGAAATATCGTCGGTTTCGTAGATGTTGTCTACGTTCAATACCTGCTGTGCAGTGTTGTTGCTGGTGATTTGCAGGATGGTGCTGGCCTCAAAAATGGGTTGGGTGTAGCGCAGGTAAGCAAAAGCTCCGGCACCGGCCAACATAAAGAAGAGAATGACCCACAACAAACTTTTACGAGCGAGAAAAACAAACAGGCCCAGCTCGAACTCGTTGCTGAAATTGGTTAACCGCTCTTTGTAGCGTTCAAAGTTTTCGTTGGTCCTGGAAATATCCTCATCGTACATAGGCGGAACGGGCGAGGTAGTGATTAGAAGTTACGCACCGAAACAATGGCAATCAACACCGAGGTGAGCAAAGTTAGTATCGGACTCAGGTCGCGAAGCAATTCGTCCGACACGTCCAAAACAGGTTCAACATAGATAATGTCATTGGCCTGTAAAATCATGCCAGCGGCATTCACACCTTCAATGGTGGAGAGGTCAAATTGATAAACGATCGGATTATTGGGGTCGCCCCGAATCAACTTCACATTCCTGGCCTTACCTGTACTGATGCCACCTGCCATAGCCAGCCCTTCGATCAGAGAGGTACTTTGGTTGGTGAGCCGAATAACCTGGGCTTCTCCACCCGCACCCGGGAAAACAATCACCCTGCGGTTGACCACATTCAACATCACAAAAGGTTTGTTGTAAAAGTCGCTGTATTCTTTTTCCAACAACAATTCCGCTTCCCGCAAGGTCATACCCGTAATGTTCACATGCCCCACGATCGGCAGCTTCAACGTGCCATCCTGCTCAATAAGAAATTGAAAGGTATTGTTGGATTGGGAGGCTGCCATAGCCGAGTTGGAGAGGTCGATTAACTTAAAACCATCGTTGGCAAACAGGCGAAAGGTCACAATGTCGTTTGCCGATAGCTTGTAGGCAGTAGCAATGGTGTCTGGTGGCACGTCAAATTCGTAGTCTTTGTCTGTGCGCAACATCCAACTGGCACGCCAGTTACATCCCGCCAATAGCATTCCGCCCAGTACCAACAGAAGGGTCGATCTCAGTATCTTTTTCACCATGGTTTTTCGCATTGCGCGGCAAAATTAAATCAATTTTACTTAGCTGATACTAAAGTACTTTGTGTTGCAAAGTAACTGAAAATCTGTTATCCACAAACATTTCTACTGGTAATTTCCAAGGGAGGAAGGAGAGAATAAGGGCGGCAAACGCTCATGCTTTGTCCAGCAAACGGTCGTAGAGTGTTCGAATATCTTTCACCAATCGGAGGTAATGAAACTTTTCTTTCACATGGGCCCACCCCCCCAACCCCATTTTTTTGCGCAGGTCAGCATCGTCTACCAGTTGGATCAGGTGATTTGTAAAACCCGCCACATCAGCCGTGGGCGAGAGCAAGGCCGTGGTATTTTGCAGCACCACATTTTCGATGCCGCCCACGTTGGTAGAAACAATGGGCCGCTCGGCCGCTTGGGCTTCAATAAGACTTACGGGCGTTCCCTCATTGAGCGAAGTGAGGGCCACGATGTCCAATCCCGGATACACCAATTCTACATCCCGAATCCAGGAGGTCAAGGTTACCAGCGCCTCAGGGTTGGACCGCTCTGGCGATTCCCAGGGCAGCTGAAGTGCGTCACACCAGGATTCAATGTCTTGCCGCAACTCACCATCTCCTACAATAAAGGCTCTGAAAGGGGTAGACGACCGCTGGCGCAAACCCACCAGGGCTTCTAAAAACAAGCGGTGGTTTTTGATGGGCACCAACCGCCCAATGATGCCGATGGCCACCGTATCGTCGGCTAAGCCATAGCGCTGCCGAAAAGCTTCCCGGCGTTGGTCCATGGCCTCCCGAAAGCGGCTCAGGTCAAAGCCCAGGGGTACAATGTGGGTTTTGTCAGTAGCGCAAATGCGGTGCTCTTCGCACAATTCGAAGCGCTGCCGCTCCGAAATGGCAATGATGCCGGAAGTCTTCCGGGCCAGGTAGCGTTCGATGGTTTTGTAAAAAGTGGTTTTGGCCTTGCTGAAGTAGGAGTGAAAAACGTGGCCATGAAAGGTGTGTAGAATAACCGGTACCCCTTCGTGCAAGGCCGCCAAACGGCCCAGGGTTCCTGCTTTGGAAGCATGCGTATGCACAATGTCGGGTTGGTATTCTCGAATCAACCGCCGGAGCTTCCAATAAGCTTTCCAATCGAGCCGCGGATCGATTTCCCGTTTCATTTCCGGAATGATCAACGGTTCCAGGCCCAATTTTTCTACGATGAACTCGGAGGTGTCTTCGCTCACATCTTTGGTGCCGCCTACCAGCAGCGTTTCGTAGGGTTCAGACAAATAGTGGCTCAGGTAGGCTACGTTAAACGTAGGGCCTCCCAAATTGAAGCGGTTGATGATGCGGAGCACTTTGGGCACGTCAGTCGAGCATGTATTTTTTCCACCAGTGTTGAAACACGATCAGGGCCCACACCGTGGCGGCCGCATCACCGGGATTTTTTGAAAAAAGCCGCTTGAGAAGTTCGCCTACCCCTTCTGTATTGAACAGCCCTTGTGCTTGCAAAAATTCAGGTGCCAGCAGGTCATCGGTAATCATCGATCGGAGATCGGTGCGAAACCAATTGAGCAGGGGCACTTCAAAACCGTGCTTGGGCCGGTTGTAGAGTTCGGTGGGCAACAAATCGCGAAAAGTATCCTGCAAAATCTTTTTGCGCATGCTGGCATTGATCTTAAACGCCGGTGGCAGGCTAAAGGCAAAGTTCACCACTTCGTGATCGAGAAAGGGTGTGCGCACTTCTAGGCTATTGGCCATGGACATGGCGTCCACCTTTTGCAACATGTCGTACACCAATACCATGCGGCTATCGGTGAGCAACACCTCGTTGATGTTTCCTTCCGGCGAAATGGATTTCAACAGCTGGTCGCGCCTTTTCTTGTAGCGGTAGGCATCGTCGGTGAGCCGTTGCGGATTGAATACGATGTGCTCTTTGAGCAGGTAATTGGCTTGTTCGGAGCGCAGCAAGGTAGCCCAGCGCCAATAGCGGGACTTGGGCGAAAGCTTCATGCCCTCGCTAAACTTGTTCAATTGTCGGGAAAGGTTGGTCAACTTGCCCTGGCGGGATTGGGGCACCGCTTTCCACAGCGGTTGCATGCTGCTTACCAGGTGTTCGGCCACCCCGGGATTGCGCACTTTAAATTCGGCTGCATGCTTGTTGTAGCCACTGAAAATTTCATCGGCTCCATCGCCCGAAAGGGCAACGGTGACCTGTTTTCGGGTGCGCTGGCTCAAAACATAAACCGCCAAAGCCGAGGAGTCGGCAAAGGGCTGATCGAAATAATCCAGCGCATCGTGCAGGTGTTCAAAGAGGTCGTCGTTGGTCAGCGAAAAAACGGTGTGATAGGTACCGATCTTTTTGGCGACCGCTTCCGCAAAATGGGTTTCGTCGAAATAAGGTTCGTCCCGATAGCCGATAGAAAAGGTATGCAACTGGTTGTCGTAGCGTTGGGCCAGGGCGGCAATCACCGACGAGTCGATACCACCACTCAAGAAGGCCCCTAAGGACACATCAGAAACCAGTCGCCGGGCAACGGCTTGCTCCAACACTTCTTGCAACCGCGATTTGGCCGCCGTGTAGCTCTCGGGCGTAGGTGGAATGCTTTTTTCCTGGTGATAGGGAATGCTGTAGTAAGCTACAGGCTCCGGAAGTTCGGTTCCATCGGAGTTAAGGTCGATGGTCAAAGTATGGCCCGGTGGAAGGTGCAACACATCTTCCAGCATCGTGGCCGGCCCGGGCACGTAGTTGAGTTGCAAGTAGGCAAACAGCGAAGCCCGGTCGAGCACTTTGGGAATACCCAGGGCAAAAAGTGCCTTCAGTTCGGAAGCAAAAGAAAATTTACCCGATTCAAAATGGTACAGCAAAGGCTTTATGCCCATGCGGTCGCGGGCCAGAAACAAGGTGCGGTCCGCACGATCGTAGATGGCTAGTGCGAAAAAGCCGTTGATCTTTTCCAGGAAAGCCGGGCCTTCCTGCATGTATAAATGCAGCAGAACCTCCGTATCGGTGCTCGATTGTAAGGTGACTCCCTGGGCCAACAATGCCTCGCGGTGTTCGCGGTAATTGTAGCACTCGCCATTGAAAACAATGGTATAGCGATCGCTCTGATCTTGAAAGGGTTGGTGCCCGGAGGCGCTGGGGTCGATAATGGAAAGTCGGCGATGGCCCAAAGCAATACCACGATCGGAAAAAGTGCCGACCGCATCCGGGCCCCGGCGTTGAAGTTGTGCCAGGGCTACATCCAATAAATCCGCGGGTAGGGGATCAGGAGTATTCCAACGAACTGTTCCGACAATTCCACACATGAGCGCCAAAAATAAGGGCTTGGGAGGAAAGTCAAACTGCCGGTGAATATCCTTTGTCAACAAGGCAGCATGGAAACCAGATTACAAAGGTTAAAGAACACCGACCTGCAACCGGTAGGTGTTTCCCCTTATGCGACCACAAAAAAAGGGGCAAATCCTTTCGGATAGCCCCTTTCAGAAAGTTATTCGTTGCGTTCCTTAGAGGTGAATCACCTCATCGTAAGCGGCTGCAGTAGCTTCCATCACCGCCTCGCTCATGGTGGGGTGAGGGTGTACGGCTTTCAAAATTTCGTTACCGGTGGTTTCCAGCTTACGGGCTGCTACCAACTCGGCAATCATTTCGGTTACGTTGTAGCCAATCATGTGGCCGCCGAGCAGTTCGCCATACTTGGCATCGTAAATCACTTTTACGAAACCTTCGGAGTGGCCGGAAGCCTTAGCTTTACCAGAAGCACTGAATGGGAATTTTCCAACTTTTACATCGTATCCAGCTTCTTTGGCGGCTTTTTCGGTCATGCCTACCGAGGCTACTTCCGGACTGCAATAGGTACATCCTGGAATGTTGTTGTAATCCAATGCTTCGGGATGGTGACCGGCAATTTTTTCTACACAGATGATGCCTTCGGCCGAAGCCACGTGGGCCAGGGCCTGACCAGGAACGCAGTCGCCAATGGCATAAATACCAGGAATGTTGGTTTGGTAGAAATCGTTGACGATGATCTTACCACGATCGGTCGCAACGCCTACGTCTTCGAGGCCTACTCCTTCGAGGTTGGAGGTAACACCGACGGCAGACAACACGATGTCGCACTCAATTTTTTCTTCGCCTTTCTTGGTTTTCACCGTAGCAACCACTCCGTCACCACTGGTATCCACCGATTCTACCGATGATTCGGTCATCACTTTTACACCCAACTTTTTGAAGGAGCGGCCCAATTGCTTGGATACCTCTTCATCTTCAAGGGGCACAATATTTTTTTGAAACTCGACCAAGGTCACCTCGGTACCCATGGCCTGGTAGAAATAAGCGAATTCGGAACCGATGGCTCCCGAACCTACTACCACCATTTTCTTGGGCTGCTTGTCGAGGGTCATGGCTTTGCGGTACTCGATCACTTTTTCACCGTCGATCGGCAGGCTGGGCAGTTCGCGGGCACGCGCACCAGTAGCAACAATGATGTGTTTGGCCTCGTAATCGGTAGCTGTGCCATCTTCGGCAGTAACGGTTACTTTTCCGGCAGCTTTCAGCTTGCCGAAGCCCATCAATACATCAATTTTGTTTTTCTTCATCAAGAAGTCTACCCCTTTGCTCATGCTATCGGCAACTCCTCGACTCCGCTTGATGACTTCGCCAAAGTTGGCTTTTCCACCTTCTACGTTGATGCCAAAGTCGCTGGCATGTTGCAGGTATTGAAAAACAGTAGCACTTTTCAACAGCGCCTTGGTAGGGATACATCCCCAGTTGAGGCAGATGCCACCAAGAGACTCTTTTTCTACCACGGCCGTTTTGAGGCCCAGTTGTGAGGCGCGGATAGCAGCGACATAACCTCCGGGTCCGCTACCAACAACAATTACATCATACATGATATAGGTCGATTTATTTAGTTCGATACAGTGCTAAATTGCACCGCGAATTTACTACAAACCCCTCAAGAAAAAAAGGTGATTCGACAACCACAACACGACACTTGCTTTGGCTATTTTTGGCTCCAAATCCTGCCTCTATGGACTATTATCTCAGCTTTTCTAAGCCAACCCAGCATTGGCTCGACATCGAAATTCGCCTCGATACGCTTGGACAAGAGCACGTGATGTTGCAATTGCCTGCATGGCGGCCCGGTAGGTATCAATTGGGCAATTTTGCCGCCAACATTCGTCATTGGGCAGCCTTTGATGGGGAGGATCAGCCCCTTGCTTTTCGCAAACGGACCAAAGACTTGTGGGAAATAGACACCACCGGCACCACGCAATTGAGGGTTCGTTATCAGTTCTACGCCAATGCCTTGGATGCAGGTAGCACCTGGCTGGACGAACATCAACTGTACGTCAACCCCGTAAATTGTTTGTTGTACCAGCCCAATCAGGTGGACGCCCCCCATCGGGTACATTTGAGTTTGCCACCCGACTATGAGGTGGCTACTTCTATGGTAGAGGTGAAGGCCCTCACCTTCGAAGCGCAAGATTTTCAGGAACTGGCCGATTCGCCCTTTATCGCGAGCGATACCTTACAGCACCGGCTTTTCGTGGTCAACGATATCGATTTTCAACTTTGGTTTCAAGGCGATTGGCAGGATTTAAACGAGCCGCAACTGGAAAACGATTTTCGAAAATTCATTGCCGTACAATTGGCCCTTTTTGAGGAATGTCCGGTAGAAGAATATCATTTTTTGTTTCAGTTTGTGCCCTACAAGGCCTATCACGGGGTGGAACACTTGAAAAGTACGGTCATCGTATTGGGGCCCAACTATTTGCTTTCGGGAGACTACTACCCAGAATTGTTGGGCGTATCGAGCCACGAACTGTTTCACACCTGGAACATCAAGGCCATTCGTCCGGCAGCGATGCAGCCCTACGATTTCTCCCAGGAAAACTACACCCGATTGGGCTACGTGGCCGAAGGGGTGACCACTTACTATGGCGATCAATTGTTGCTGCGAAGTGGCGGTCTTTCCTGGACCGATTATTTACACCAATTGGAAAGGTCGGTACAGCGGCACCTGGACAACCCTGCCCGGCACCATTATTCGGTGGCCGAATCTTCTTTCGACACCTGGCTCGATGGCTATCAGAAAGGGGCTCCCGGCAGAAAGCTCTCTATTTATGCCGATGGCTGCGTGTTGGCCTTCATCACTGATGTGGGCCTGATGCAAGCCACCAACAACCAGGCTTCGCTGGATACGGTCATGCGGCAGTTGTATCAAGAGTTTGGAAAAACCGGAAAAGGATATACTGAGGACGACTATTTTCGGCTCATTGGCGAAATAGGAAATACTGATTTGGTCCATAATCTACGGAGCCTGGTAGGAGAGGGCGTATCGATGGAAACGGCTTTTCGCCAAGCCATTGCCTACCTCGGCTGGGAGTTGGTAGAGGACCCGTCTTCTAAGCTAAGCGAAAGCCAGTTGGGGATGAAACTGAACGATCAAGGCAAGATCATAGCAGTTTATCCCGGTTCACCGGCGGATGAAGCGGGCCTTGCGGAAGATGATGTAGTAGTAGCTTTAAACGGTATTGCCATTGAGGGTGATTTCGACAAATGGGCAGCCTATCGGCTCACCGAAGCCTTTCACCTCGACCTGAAGCGCAAAATGGGCTTGACCCGCGTGTCTGTGGCTCCGGACGGGAAGCCGTGGTACCGCAACTACCGTTTGGAACGAAAAACGGCCGATAATGCCAACGAATCGGCTTGGGCTCGGATTCTTTGATACTAAAATTTGGAAGCTTCTACCGGAAATACCATTTTTGGTAAAACTACAATACTTAACTCCATGGAAGAAGAACTACTCATCGACGAAAACGAAGCCTTTAATGATAGTCAGCCGGAGCGGCCGCAATTCCTGACGGTCCTTTGCATCCTTTCCTGGATTTGGAACGGTTTGGTGGTCTTGTTTGGACTCATCATGGCTTTGGCGGTAGGTGCCATTTTTAGCGTATTTGAATCAGGTGATTTTCCAATGGATCCTGATCAAAAAGTACAAATTGATGCTTTTCTTGGGCTGGGACAAGGCCTTGCGGCCGGTGTATTTTTGTTGTTTGCAGTCATTGCTGGTATCACTATCGCCAGTGCCTGGCTCATGTGGAAACAGAAACGGGTAGGTTTCTTCATTTATACCGCTTTGCACGGCATTTTGGCAGTGCTCTATTTTGTAGGTGATAGCCTTTTTGCTGGTGTTCTTTGCGCAGCTTTCATTGGCATGTATGCCGCCAACCTCAAGCACATGCGCTAATCTCTATTGAACGAATGAAATAGCAAGGCCCGGTGGTTTTCAAAACCCCGGGCCTTTTTTGATCCTTTGAAAACAATCAGTAGGCTTAGTTCACCACCGCGATGGCCGAAATCTCTACGTTGACATTTTTGGGCAGCACCGAAACTTGTACCGTTTCCCGGGCGGGTGGGGTGGGGCCGTTGAAATAACTGGCGTATACCGCGTTTACCCGGGCAAAGTTGTTCATGTCGGATAGGAAGATGGAGCACTTCACCACGTTGGAAAAGTCCATTTGAGCAGCCGCCAGTACCGCTTTCAGGTTGTTCATCACCAGGTGCGTTTCGGTTTCGATATCGGAGAGCACCAATTCGCCACTCGCCGGGTCTATGGCGATTTGACCGCTGCAATACAGGGTGCCGTTGGCTAAGATAGCCTGGCTGTAGGGGCCGATGGGTGTAGGAGCATGTTCACTTTGAATGCGTTCGATTGCCATAAGTTTAAAATGTTGATCGAAGCCAAAGATAAGGCCTTGATGCACCTCAATACCCATCCGTTTGGTTACTTTTATCGCCCAATTTTTAAGCCATGCGCTTGTTGGTCATCGACAATTACGATTCATTTACCTACAACCTGGTTCATTACCTGGAACCACTGGTAGCGCATTGTACCGTTTGGCGCAACGATGCGGTCGACCTGGAGGAGGTGGCCCGGTTCGATGCGCTGGTGCTTTCTCCTGGTCCTGGTTTACCAATGCATGCCGGACAGCTCCTTGATGTGTTGGCCCATTGGTCGGCCTCGAAACCCATGTTGGGCGTGTGTTTGGGGATGCAAGCCCTCGTAGAACATTTTGGAGGAAGCCTCTACAACCTGTCGCAAGTGGCCCACGGCATTGCCACTGAAATTGAGCAAGAGGCCTTCGATCCGATGTATAGTGGTTTGCCCAATCGGTTGGCAGTAGGGCGCTACCACAGCTGGGTGGCCCAGGCAGATCAACTGCCCGAAGTGTTCGAAGTAACGGCCCGAAGTGCCGAAGGCTTGATCATGTCGGTGCGGCACCGGAGTTTACCACTTTGGGGGGTGCAGTATCATCCAGAGTCGATCATGACCCACCATGGAAAAGCCCTGTTGGCCAATTGGGTGAAGGCGGTAGCCGCTGAGAAGGCTATAAGCTAGTTTACTGGTTGAAATCAAACCATGCCCGACGGCGGTTTAGCTTCAAGTCTTGAAGAATTGGCGCTTTCACCTTGATGTTGAAGGTATAGCTCTGACGGGCTCCGAAAGGCACCAGGTTCAGGCTGAAATCCCAGCAGTGCAGGTCACGGTAAATGTCGATGGTGGTGAAGGTGAAATCCCGTGATTCAAAATCGTAGCCCGACCGAAATCCGATCTTCCATTTGGGCGTTAGGTTCAGGTCGCCCGAAAAGTTGAAGGTGTTGGTGAGGGTAGCGTCTAACCCGGGTTTGGAGTAGTTGAGGTTGTAGGCAATGTTCAATTTCCAAGGCACATTGAAATCCACAAAATAGTCGGGGTTGGAGTGGATGAAGTTCAATTCTTCAACGGTTCCAAAACGACTTTGGCGTTGCTTAGCCGCTTCCCGCCCTTGTTTGCTGGTGAGGTTGAGGTTCAGCGCTACGTTACCGTTGGTAAACCGAAGTGGCGTATCGTTCACGTCCCAGGCGGCCTCATGAATCCGGGTACCCGCCGAATCGATGGCGTAAGGATCGAAGGTGCCACCCATTTGCAGGCTAAGGTTTTTGCCCAGGCCCGTGCGTGCGGTAACCCTCACGGGTGCCCAGCGAAATTCCGCAAGGTTGATGTTGTAGGAGGAACTCAGGTTGAACGCATCCAGGATCGAAATCTTTTTGGAGCCGGTAGAATCAGCATTAGACGCTACCTTCATAGCGAAGGTATTTTGCAGCGAGAAACCGATGACTCCTGCCTCGCTCCGCGATGGCGAACCGTAAATTCCATTCTGAAAGATGGAATAGGTTTCGGAAGTAAATACTGTAGAATCTCGGTTACTAGTGTCGGGAATGTCAAAATATTCGAGGGTGCGGTAGTAGTTAAACCTGGGATCGGAGTAATCGGGTTTGTATTGAAAGCTTACCGCAGGGGTGGCTACATGGCGCAGGGCCTTAATAAAGCCTTTCTTGAAATAAGTGGTGTTGTAGAGTTTGGTGGTGAGTGAACCGTTGAAGCTGATCTCACCAAAGCGTTCGAATCCGGCTACGGTATCATCTACCACCGCAGCAGCATCTTCGTCAAAAGATTTCCGAATGGTTTCCAGGTACCATACCTCACGGTAGGAGGCGCTGGGGGCCAGGGTCAAGTACTTGAACAACTTCATCGACGAAGAGATGGGGATGTTGTGGCGCATTCCCGTTCGGATCTGGTCCAGGGTTTCTTCCCGCAAGAAATCGTCTTGATTTTCCGACACCCGGCTTTCAAAATTCGACTGCATAGAAAAACCCAGGTTGTCGGTCAACTGGTTGCGCCAATTGGCGGCACCCACCCGGTTGCGTTGCTTCAGGGGAAAAATCCGCGTCATGTTGAGGGTAGCCCTGGGCAATGTAAGGTTGATGATGCTGTCGTTGGCGTTTTGGTCATGGCTGGCGTTGAGCACCATGTTGAAGGGAGCGTTGGCAAAGCGCTTGTTGTAGGTAATGTTGGATTTAAACGTGTTCGTAAGGTAGTTGATGCCCGTGCTGTTGAAGTTGGTTTGAAAGTTTTGCGGGGTACCCGCGTTTACATCGGCTGAAAAGCTGCTGTTGGGTCGGGCTTTCGGGTCTTGGTTGTGCCGCCAGCGGAGGAAAAAACTCTCCGCTTCGCTAAAGTCGGGAAACTCGCGTTGGCTTTGGAAAAACTTGGCGTATTCAAAATTCAGGTTACCGTTGAACTTGTAGCGGCTGCGGTAGCGGGTCAGCACATTGCCCGACCAACTGCCCCGGCTGTAGATGTCTCCCGTGAGGGCCAGGTCCCAATATTCGCTCATGCCAAAATAATACCCTCCATCTTGCAGGAAGTAACCCAAGCCCGGAGAGTTGCCGTAGCTGGGAATGATGAGGCCGGAACTTTGGGTGTTTTGCTGCGGAAAGAACCCAAACGGCAAGGCCAGGGGAGTGGGCACATCTTCTACCTTGAGGTAAGCCGGTCCGGTAACGATCTTATCGTTTTGAATCAATTTCAGCTTGCGGGCATGGATTTCGAAGTGCGGGTGCGGGTCGCTGCAAGTGGTGTAAGAACCGTCTTTAATAAAGATCACCGTCTCGCTTACCTTTTTGATCGAATCGCCGTGCACGTAGCCATCGCCATCTTGGGTAACCGCGGTGATGATCTGCCCTTTTTTGGATTCGAAGTTGTAGCGCATCGACTGGGCATCGAAACCCTGTTCACCTTCTTTGAAATGGGGAGTACCTTGCATGGTGCCCGTACTATCGGGCATGCCGGTGGCATACAATTCTTTGTTTTTGAGGCTGATTTCGATGTAGCTGGCCTTCAAAAAGATGTTTTGATAGGTGACTTCCGCCTCTCCGTAGAGGTATACGCGTTGGTTCACAATATCGAAAAGCATGGAGTCGACGGCTTTGTAGCTCACGTCGTCTTCGAGCACTTCATCGGCGGGCTCTACTGCGTTGGAATCGGGCGTAGCAGTGCTGCTATCGTTGGTGTCGGGAAGCAGTAGGATAGAAGAGGAAGCGAAAATATCGGACAGGGGAATTGCGTTATCCGTAGCACCGGCAGCCGTTTGAAAGTGGCCCGCAAATACCGCCAGAATTAACAAAACTGCGTGAATTACTTCTCTGAAACGCAATTTCTTATGCAGGGTAAGATTAGTTACTTTTGCCTGGGTGCCGTGATGAAAGCAGCTGCAAAGCTACTAAAACTAATTAGTGTGCTCACGTGAAACAATTGCTTGTCATATCCCGGCCGAGAACGATCCGATTATTCATCGGAATCATCATCCTTGGCATATCGGGGCTCTTTTTAGCATCTTTTGTGCCAAAATCGTCGGGAGGCGATCCGCCGGCACAAACGCAATCCAATTTTGGCATTCGAAAAGTAGTGATTGATGCCGGTCACGGAGGAAAAGATCCGGGCAATTTGGGCACGGGAAGGTACAAATTCACCGAAAAAAATGTGGCCCTGGCGGTGGCCCTCAAGTTGGGCAAATACATCGAAGAAAAGATTCCCGATGTAGAGGTGATCTACACCCGAGACGACGACACATTCATTGGGTTGCGCGAGCGGTGTGAAGTCGCCAACAAGGCAGGAGCCGACCTTTTCATTTCCATCCATTGCAACGCCTTCAGCCGCAAGGAGGCCAACGGTACCGAAACCTATGTGATGGGCTTGCACAAATCGAAAGCCAACCTCGAAGTGGCGCAACGCGAAAATGCTTCGATCTATCTGGAAGAAAACTACGAGGAGAACTACTCCGATTTCGATCCCAATTCTGACGAGCAGATCATTGCCCGCACCATGATGCAAAGTGCTTTTCGCGGACAGAGCTTCAATTTCTCCCGTCGGGTACAAGAACAGTTTGAAACCCGGGTGAAGCGCTACAACCGGGGCGTGAAAGAGGCCGGCTTTGTAGTGATCAGCTACACCACCATGCCATCGGTGTTGATTGAGTTGGGTTTTTTGACCAATAAAGACGAGGAAGACTTTTTGAATTCTGATGCGGGGCAGGATTACATGGCTTCGGCAATTTTTCGGGCGTTCAAAGAGTTTAAGGTAGAGCTCGATGGAGTGAATGCGCGCATGCAGGGCGAAGGCGCTACTCCTCCGAAAGCAGAACCACCCGTAGCGCCACCTGTGGAAGAGGCCGCACCTGAGAAAGCTCCTGAAACCGCAGAAAAACCAGCGAAAGGAAAAAAAGAGAAGAAGGCCGAGAAGAAAGCGGCCAAGGAAAAAAAGCCAAAAGCCCCTGCTGAAAAGACTACTCCACCGGAAGAAGAAACCGCAGCAAAATCGGAAAAGACCCCGGAAGCACCCAAAACCGAAAAGAAAACCGAACCAGTAGTTGCCGCGGGTACTCCGGTATACAAGATTCAATTGCAAATATCACCGGAACGCATTGCCACCACACCAGCCAACTTTAAAGGGCTGGAAGGGGTGACCTATTATAAAGAAGGCAGCAACTATAAATATACGGTAGGGGAGATGACCAGCTTTGAAGAAGCCGTGAAGTTGCAGCGGGATGCCCGCGAAAAAGGATTCAATCAAGCTTTCATTGTTGCGTTTTTGGACGGGAAGCGTATCCCGACCTCGCAAGCTTTGAAAATCACTAAATCGTTGAAAACCACCCCCTGATTTGAAACTGAAAAGGGAAGTAAAAGTGGGCATAGTCGCCGTAGCCGCCCTCGTGTTTTTTTTCTACGGCTTCAATTACCTCAAGGGTGAGCCTATTTTTAGCAGTGCCCGTAAATACTATGCCGTATATCCTACCATTTCCGGGCTTTCGGTAGACAACAATGTAGTGTACCTAGGCCTGAAAGTGGGAAAGGTGACCCACGCTGAATTGTTGGAAGACAATACGGGTACCTTGGTAGAGTTCATCATCACCGACGATCGGGTGAACATTCCGGCAAAATCTACTGCGATCATTTCCAGCCCCGAGCTCATTGGTTCCAAGGTCATCACCCTGGTGTATTCGAAAGCCACCGAGGTGGCACAGGATGGCGATACGCTGGTAGGCGAAGTAGAACAAGACCTCAGCGATGTGGTGGATGCCCGTTTAAAGCCCCTGGAAAGCAAAACCAAAGAGCTCATCAGTTCCATCGATTCGGTGGTGGCTACCGTGCAGTTGATTTTGGACAAAGACGCTCGGAAAAACCTCACAGAAAGTTTTGAAAGCATCAATGCTTCGTTTGCTGCTTTTGAGATCACCTCGTTGCGCATCGATTCGATGATTGCCAACGAAAAGCAGCGGGTAGAGCAAATTATGGCCCACGTGGAGTCGATAACTAAAAACGTTCGCGATAACAATGAGGAGTTAAACCGAATCATTGATAACTTTGCAATGATCTCCGACTCAGTAGCAAAAGCAGATTTGGTGGGCACCATACAAAATGCTGAGGTTGTTTTAGGAGAAGTTTCTACCTTGTTAGACAGGGTGAACCGAGGGGAGGGCAGCTTGGGTGCGCTGGTGACAAACGACTCATTGTATTACCACCTCGAAAATTCAGCTTTGGAGCTGGATAAACTGTTAGAAGATATTCGGGTAAATCCAGAACGTTATGTTCATTTATCCGTTATAGGTAGGAAAGAGAAAGCGAAAGACAAGCCGAAGAAGCGGGACCGATAAAATTGATGATAGACTATATGGAGCAAGTTTTACACTACCTTCCTCAAGTTCTTTTTGCCGTGGCGCTGGGCGTCACTTCTTATTTTTTTTACAAAAGCATTGCTCGCATCCGGCGAAACATCAACTTAGGCCGCGATCTACAACTCGAAGGCCCCACCGCTGAGCGCTGGAAAACCATGGCACGCGTAGCCATGGGGCAAACCAAAATGGTTGTACGGCCCGTAGCGGGCATCATGCACATCCTCATTTATTTAGGGTTTATCCTCATCAACATCGAGGTTCTAGAAATTTTGCTGGATGGCTTATTGGGCACGCACCGCTTGTTCAAACCTTTATTGGGTAAGGCATTCTATTCGTTTTTGATTGGCTTTTTTGAATTTTTAGCGCTTTTAGTAGTGGTCGCTTGTGTGGTTTTCCTCTACAGGAGAAATGTGCACAAACTAAAACGCTTTTGGAAGCCCGAAATGAAAGGGTGGCCAGCCAAAGATGGAAATTACATTCTCATCATCGAGCTGATTTTGATGAGCTTTTTGTTGATCATGAATGCCTCCGATCCTACGGTAGACGGCTTTTTGATCTCCGGTTTTTTGAAACCCCTGATGCCGGCTGATGAAGGCACGCTGCACCTGATTGAACGCGTGGCCTGGTGGGGGCACATCCTTGGCATTTTTGCTTTTCTCAACTACGTGCCTTATTCCAAGCACTTCCACATCATCATGGCGTTTCCCAACACCTATTGGTCGAACCTAAACGCCAAAGGCTCTTTCAACAACCTGGAGTCGGTGAAAAAGGAAGTGGAGTTGATGATGGATCCCAATGCCGATCCGTATGCTGCTCCACCTGAACCCGATCCGAATGCTGCCGTGCTTCGGTTTGGTGCCAAAGATGTGAAAGACCTGAGTTGGAAACAGCTGATGGACTCCTACACCTGTACGGAGTGTGGGCGTTGCACCAGCGAATGCCCGGCCAACCAAACCGGCAAGATGCTTTCTCCGCGCAAGATCATGATGGATACCCGCGATCGCTTAGAGGCCGTGGGAAAAAACATTGACGAGCACGGACCCGATCACGACGATGGCAAAGCCCTGCTGGGCGACCACATTAGCGCAGAAGAATTGTGGGCATGCACCTCTTGCAACGCTTGTGTGCAAGCGTGTCCCGTAAACATCGACCCACTTTCCATCATAATGGACCTGAGGCGCTACCTGGTGATGGAAGAGTCTAACGCCCCTACCGAATTGAATTCGGTGTTCACCAACATCGAAAACAACGGAGCTCCCTGGCAATTTGCTCAGGCCGACCGTTTCAATTGGGCCTCGGAATAAGTATTTTTGAGGCTGTAAACCTATTTCTAAATGGCAGAAACGCTGACCGTACCTACCATGGCCGATTATATGGCCCGAGGCGAAGCCCCCGAAATTTTGTTTTGGGTGGGCTGTGCCGGAAGTTTCGACGACCGTGCCAAAAAAATCACCAAGGCTTTGGTGAAGCTTTTGCAGAAAGCAGAAGTGAAGTTTGCGGTATTGGGAACTGAAGAGGCATGTACGGGCGATCCAGCCAAGCGGGCGGGCAACGAGTTTTTATTCATGATGCAGGCCATGATGAATGTTCAGGTGTTGAATGGTTACGGCATTGAAAAAATTGTTACAGCTTGTCCACACTGTTTCAATACGCTGAAAAACGAGTATCCGGAATTGGGCGGTAGCTACGATGTGATCCACCACACGCAGTTGCTGCGCGATTTGATGAAAGACGGCAAACTGAAAGTTGAAGGCGGTTCTTTCAAAGGCAAACGCATCACCTTTCACGATCCTTGCTATTTAGGGCGTGGCAACGGTGAATACGAAGCTCCGCGCGAAGTATTGGAAAAACTGGATGCCGAGCTTTCGGAAATGAAGCGTTGCAAAACCCGTGGCTTGTGCTGCGGAGCCGGTGGAGCTCAAATGTTTAAAGAGGCGGAGAAAGGCGACAAAGAGGTGAACATTGAACGCACCGAAGATGCTTTAGAAGTGAAACCCGATATCATTGCTGCGGGTTGTCCTTTTTGCAACACCATGATGACCGACGGTGTGAAGCATTTCGAAAGGGAAGACAACGTGCAGGTATTGGATGTTGCCGAACTGATTGCCAGCGCAGCCGACCTTTAATTTTACCGGTATTTTACCAACAACGATGGAAAACAACATGCCAATCTCAAGTCCTTCAGCCGTTGATGCCAACGATTTTCAGTCGATGCCTGCCCACTCCCGGGTATGGATCTACCAAAGCAATCGTATGCTCACTGAGCCGGAAGTCAATGCCATCAAAGATGCGGGCGACCGTTTCGTGTCCCAATGGGCGGCTCACGGAAGCCAACTCACAGCTTCTTTTCAGGTATTTCACCGGCTATTTCTGGTGTTTTTCCTCGACGAAAAACAAGCTTCTGCCACCGGGTGTTCCATCGATTCGTCGGTGGGTTTTGTGCGCCACGTGATGGACGAATTGCAAATTGATTTGTTGGACAAGCTCAACCTGGCCTACCGCGATGCCCAAGGCGATATCGCGGTGCAGCGGATGACCGATTTTCAAGACAACCTGAAAGCCGGAACCCATACTGCTGATACGGTGGTTTTCAACAACTTGGTGGGCACCAAAGGCGAATTTGTGGACAAGTGGGAGGTACCCGTAAAAGAGAGTTGGCACCGGCAGTTGCTTTAACGGTCAACCCATTTATTTTTCCAAAACGATAGCGCCTTTCAGGGCGCTTTTTTTATGCCCAAAAGAAATATGGGTTCCGGGCTATGATCCACCTCTTGCAGCTGCCTGCAATACCCCCATTTCGTTCTTTGCTGCGATGGTGTAGAAACTCTATCTTGTCCGCCCAAAATACTCTTCGCTACTCAACGAATTAAAGAGACGGGCATCATGAAAAAACTATTTCTTCTCGCAGTTTTCCTTACTCCTGTTTTGGCGCTGGCACAAGCAAAACCGGTGTACAACATCGGTGTGTTGCTGGACAAGGAGCTGGAGGACTTTCGACCGCGGTTTGAACAGTTCAAAACGGAGGTAAAAGCAGTGGTCGGGGAAGGGGCTACCATACGGTTTCCCGAATCGAGTGTGTTGGTGAATAATTTTGACCTGGATAAGGCCGCACAGAATTACCAAACCCTTCTCGACAACGAGACCGATATTATCATAGCGCTTGGGGTGATCAACGGTGCGGTGGTGGTGAAGCAAACGGAATATCCGAAGCCCACCATTCTGTTTGGAGCGATCAACCAGGACATGAACCAGATCGACTTCACCAACAAGACTTCGGGCATTTCCAATTTCACCTATCTGGTGAATACCGAGTCGTATGTAGAAGACCTTAAAATGTTCAAAGAGCTCACCGACTTTAAGCGCCTTGGGGTAGTGGTAGAAGCCCCCTTGCTGCAATTTTTACCTTTTGAGGAAACCTTTACCAAGGCCACTGCTGATTTAGAGGCCAGCCATCAAATGATTCCTTACAATACGGTGGCAGACATCACCAGCAGATTAGACGAGGTGGATGCCTTGTACATCGCCGGTGGATTCTTTTTGAAAGAAGCGGAGGTGAAGGACCTGGCGCAAGCGTTGGCCCAGCGCAAAATTCCTTCTTTTACCACCAACGGTATTCGGCAGGTAAATGCGGGACTCATGGCCACTGCACAGGCCGACGACAATACCGATCGGTTTTTCCGGCGGTTGGCGCTCACTGTCGATGGCTACATTGGCGGCACGCCCCTCTCAGAAATGCCGGTGCTGCTCGACTACGAATCCCGGTTGACGATCAATTACAATACGGCGGCACTGGTGGGCATTCCGATCAAGTTTAGCCTCATTGGCACCACCGACTTTGTGGGCGAGTTTAAAAATGTGTTGTCTGAAAAGCAATACAACCTGCTGGATGTGATCAACCAATCGTTGGACAACAACCTTGCTTTGCAGGCTACCCGGAAAGATGTGTTGCTCAGCGAACAGGATTTGAAGAGTGCCCGCACCAACTACTTGCCTGCGCTCACGGCGGCAGGTGGGGTAACGCACAACGACCCTGATCTGGCTGCGGTGAGCAACGGGCAGAGCCCGGAGTTTCAAACTGCGGGCAACCTGAGCCTGGAGCAGGTGGTGTATTCGGAAGGCGCCAACGCCAACATTTCGATTCAGAAGCATTTGTTGGAAGCTCAAAAAGCCAACCTGAATGCGGAGCAGCTCAACAAGGTGCTGGAGTCTTCCAATGCCTACTTCACCACACTGATTGTAAAGGCCAACGCACAGATCATCTTTCAAAACCTGGACCTCACCCGGAAAAACCTCGCCATTGCAGAAGAAAACTTCAATGCGGGGCAAAGCGGCAAATCGGACATGTTGCGTTTCCGCAGTCAGCTGGCACAAAATACCCAATCGATGATTGAGGCTTTGAACCAACTGGAACAGAGCTTCATTCAACTGAACCAGGTGATGAACAACCCACTGGATTTTGAGATCGATGTGGAGGAAGCTCAGTTGGGAGAAGGGGTTTTTGAGGAATACAACTACGGACAGCTGACCGAAATTTTGGACAATCCGCTGTTGCGGGAATCGTTCATTACGTTTTTGGTGGAGGAGGCCAAAAATAATTCGCCCGAACTGAAGCAACTGGACTACAATCTGGCTGCTATCGACCGCAACATTCGTTTCAACAAAACGGGCCGTTTTTATCCTACAGTTGCGCTTTCGGGACAATACATCAATGTGTTCGACCGCAGTGGAGCAGGCAGCGAAGCTCCCCCTCCTTTTCAATTGATTGACAATTACTACACGGTGGGGCTCAACCTTTCGGTGCCCATCCTCAACCGGAATCAAACCAACATCAACCTGCAAACGGCTACGATTCAAAAGGAGCAGTTGGACCTCAACACGGCGAACACGGAGTTGGCTATAGCGACCAACATTCGCACCAATGTGCTGAACCTGATCAACCAGATATCGAACATCGAACTGAGTAAGGTTTCGGAGGAAACGGCCAAAGAGGCTTTGGAGCTCACGCAATTGTCTTACTCCAAAGGGGCGGTGAATGTGATTCAGCTCATCGATGCCCAAAACAATTACCTCAGTGCCCAACTGGCCCGCAACAACGCGATCTACAATTTTTTGCTGAGTGCTATCCAACTGGAGCGCTCCATGGGCTATTTCTTTCTCCTGAAAACAAAGGAAGAGAATGCGGCTTTCAACCAACGTTTCCTTCAGTTTAATTCTACCCAAGAGTAATATCAATACACAACGACCATGCAAAAATTTTTGAAAAAAGGACGGCCCGTTTTCCTTTTGCTGCTGATCTCCTTTGGATGGACAGCCTGTGGCGAAGAAGAAAAGAGCACGGAGAAATTCATTCGCCCGGTAAAGTACCAGGTGGTGGGTTTCAATGCTGCTGCGAAAGACCGCACCTACAGTGGAGTGGCAGAGATTGATAAGAGCATTAGCTTGAGCTTCCGGAGTTCCGGGGTGATTACTCAATTCAACATCAAGTTGGGACAGAAAGTGAAAAAGGGGCAACTCCTGGCCCGCTTGGACAATGTGCAGGCGAAGTTGAGCTACGAAAATTCCATTTCCTCCAAAAACAGTGCGGAGTCGCAAATGAAAACGGCCAAATCCACCCTCGACCGGGTGCGGAGTTTGTACGAGAAAGGGAGCACTTCGCTGAGCGATTACGAGTCGGCAAAAAATGCTTACGAAACGGCCAACCAGAGTTTCAACAACGCCAAGCGCAGTGTGGAAATTCAAAAGGAGCAACTCAACTACGGCATTCTCTATGCGCCTGAGAATGGCACAATTGCCACAGTAAATGCTGAGATTGATGAAAACATCAACCCGGGGCAGCAAATTGCTACGCTGAACGCGGGCCAGCAGATGGAAATTTCACTGGGCTTGCCCGAGAGTGTGATCAATCAGGTGAAAACCGAGGCGCTCGTTAATGTGGGTTTTCCGGCCTTGGGCGATCAGCAGTTTGAGGGCAAGGTGACCGAGGTGGCCCCGGCGATTGATGGCAATACTTCCACCTATCCGGTTCGAATTACGGTAACCAACCCTATTGATGAGATTAAAAGTGGCATGGCGGCCAACGTAACCTTCGACTTTTCGGATGAAGGTCCGAAAAACACTGCATTAACCGTGGCTTCGAATGCGGTTGGTGAAGACAGCAAGGGCCGGTTCGTGTTTTTGATTGAGGAAAAGGAGGGCCAGTATTTTGTGCGGAAGCAGCCGGTGACTTTGGGCCAGCTGACCAGCGCAGGCTTTGAGATTGTATCGGGTATTGAAGAAGGACAAAAGATTGCTACGGCCGGTTTGCAAACGCTGCTGGACGGACAGGAGGTGAAACTCTAAAAACGCCAACGGATGAATTTAGCGCAATTCTCAATCGAGAAAAACAGAATCACCTTCATTGTTCTGGCTACCATCATCATCATGGGACTGGTGATGTATTCGGGCTTGTCGCGAGACAGCATGCCGCCCTACACGGTGCGTGTGGCCTCGGTAGTGACGCAATTTCCCGGGGCCAGCCCCGAGCGGGTGGAGCAATTGGTGACGGACAAGATTGAAAAAGTGGTGCAGGAACTGCCCGAATTGAAGGACGTGTCCAGCACTTCCCGGTCGGGCCTTTCTGTGGTTTCGGTGACCTTGAAAGACGAGGTAGCCGCCAAAGACATGCAAGCGGTGTGGGACCGGCTGCGCAGAAAGCTCAATGCCTTGCGGGGGCTCCCGCAAGATGTGAAACCCAGCGTGAACGACGATGGCATTGGCGAGGTGTATGGCATTGTGGTGGGACTCACCTCCGACGGGTTTAGCTACACGGAGATGAAGGCCTACGCTGACGACATCAAAGATGCTTTGATCAAGTTGCCCGATGCTGCCAAGGTAGAGATGGGCGGCAACCAGGAAGAGCGGGTTTTCGTGAATTTTGACAACACGCGCCTGCGGGAATACAACCTAACGGCTTCTAAGTTGCAACAAAGCATTGCCTCCACCAACATCCTGAATTCGGGCGGTCAAATCAATTTGGGTGACGAGCGCATCATTTTAGAGCCGACCGGCAATTTCAACTCGATTCAAGACATCCGCGACATGTTGATTGCGGTGGGCAACGGTTCACAGTTGGTGAAGTTGGGCGACATTACTTCCGTTTCCAAAGGCTACATCGATCCGCCTACTCAGCGGGTGCGGATCAATGGCCGGTCTGCCATTTCGCTGCACGTGAACCTGAAGAAGAATGCCAACGTGATTGCACTTGGCGAACAGGTGAACGGTGTGATGGAGGAGTGGCAACGCAAACTGCCCGTCGGCCTGGAGCTCACCCGGGTTTCTTCTCTGGACGATTACATTGATTTTAAGGTGGGTGATTTTATCGTGAACCTGATGCAGTCCATTGGCATTGTGTTGCTGGTGATGCTGGTTTTTCTTGGTTTACGCACCGGTTTTGTGATCGCGAGTCTCATTCCGATCGTTACCATCATGACTTTGATGATCATGGGTTTGATGAACATCGGTTTGAACCAGGTGACCCTGGCGGCCCTCATCATGGCCCTGGGCATGTTGGTAGACAACGCGATTGTGGTGGCCGAAACCATCATGGTGAAATTGGAACAAGGCACGGAAAAGATGGATGCCGCCGTGCAAGCCTTTTCAGAACTTTGGATGCCGCTGCTGATTTCTACCTTGACCACCTCTGCGGCTTTTCTGGCTTTTTACTTATCACCCACCACCATGGGCGATATCGTAGGACCCATTTTTGTGGTGATTTCCATTGCCTTGCTTTCTTCCTGGATCATTGCGCTGACGGTGATCACCATGTTTTGTTACCTCTTTTTGAAGGTGGCCCCCAAGGGGACGAAGCAACCCAGTTTGATCGACCGGGTGATTGGCTACCTCAAGTTGAAATACAAGGACCTGATCTTGGTAGCGCTGCGCCACAAATACAAGGTGATCGTTACCATTTTCGTTGCCTTCTTCGCTTCGCTCTATGGTTTTGGTTTCATTCCGTTCTTGTTTTTCCCCGACAGTGATCGCAACATGATTACCATCGACATCAATTTGCCGGAAGGCAACAAGATTGAGAAAACCCAGGAAGTGGTGGAAAAGTTGGAGGCGTTTATGTACGATTCACTGTTGGTGAACGATACCCGGGAGAGCGGCATCAACGATTGGTCTTCTTACATCGGTGCCGGACCCGAGTCCTACGATTTGGGCTACAGTCCCGACGAACCCAACTCGAACTATGCCCACATTTTGGTGAATACTTCCTCTTTTGATGTCAACAATGCTGTGGTGGCAACGTTGGACCGGTATACGTTTAACGGTTTTCCCAACGCGGACATCAAAGTAGGAGCCCTGGGGGCGGGCGGTGGGGGAACGCCTATTGAGATCAAAGTTTCTGGCAGCGACCCCGATCAGCTTTCGCAAATTGCCGAATCGGTGAAACTGCGCCTTTCGGCCATTGCGGGTACCAAAAACGTGAAAGACGACTGGGGACCGAAGAGTAAGAAGTTTTTGATTGAGATTGATCAGAACCGCGCCAAGGCCGCGGGCATCAGCAGCCAAGACATTGCCACCTCGCTGCAAACGGTGTTGGACGGATTTACTACCGGTGAATACCGGGAGGGAGACAAATCGATTCCTATTGTGATGCGCAGTGATGCGGGGCAGCAACAGTCGCTGTCTTCGTTGGAAACGCACAACATCTATTCACAGTCGAGCGGTAAGAGTGTGCCCTTTTTGCAGTTGGCCACCATTGTGCCCGAGTGGCAATACGCCAAGGTGAAACGCTTCGACCTGAAGCGCACGGTGAACGTGACCTCCGAGTTGCGGAGCGATGGTAATGCTTCTGAAATTACTGCGGAGATTACACCCTGGCTCGAAGAGCAAATGCAAAACAACTGGCCGGCCGACTACGGTTACGAGTTTGGTGGAGACGCCAAACAAACCGCTGAAAGCATGGGTTCGGTGATTGGTTACCTGCCTATTTCAGGCTTCATCATTGTGTTGCTGCTCATCATTCAGTTCAATTCTTTTCGCAAAATGGGCATGGTGGTGTTGACCATTCCATTGGGGGTTATTGGCGTGGTGATCGGCTTGTTGGCTTTTCAGGAACCTTTTGGCTTCATGCCCTTCCTGGGCGTAATCTCCCTGGCGGGTATCGTCATCAACAATGCCATTGTGTTGATCGACCGCATGGAAATCGAACAGAACGACCTCCAACGAAACGAGAAAGATGCGGTGATTGCTGCTTGCCTGCAACGGTTTCGGCCCATTCTGTTGGCCACCTTTACCACCGTTTTGGGTTTGATTCCGCTCTACCTGAGTGGCGGTGAGATGTGGGAAGGCATGGCAGTAAGCATTATGATCGGCTTGCTGTTTGGCACCATCATTACCCTGGTGTTTATTCCATCGCTCTACAGTGTGTTGTTCAAGTTGAGTTACAAGGAGTATGAGTTCAACCCGGAACTGCTGGAAGATTGATGTTGGAGAAACTGTATCAACTTCGGTTTGAGGTTTTTCTCACCACCCAATTGCTCATTCTGTTTGGTTCACTCCTGGTAACACAGGAGGTGCACGAAGAATTTTTGCTGCCCGGGTTGTTTCTGCTCAACATTGCGGTCGGCATCTTGATCTTGTCGAAGCAAAAGAAGTTGATGTGGTTTTCCATGCTTTTGTTTGGCACTGCAGTTTTGATTTTCGGAGACAGCATGATCTCACGGCGAGGGGAGGAGGGCAGTTTGGTCCGGCTGGCGATCTACTTTCTATTCTACACGGTGCTGACCTTCAACATCATCAGGCAAGTGTGGACCTCCAAAACGGTTACCCGGAAAGTGATCCTCGGTTTGATGAGCGGCTACCTGGCCTTGGGTTTTTTGGGCTTCTTTTTGTTCATGTCCATTGAGTTGCTGCATCCCACTTCTTTCACCGGCCTGCTATTGGAAGCAGGTGATTTTCGACTGAAAATGGATGGCATCATGTATTATTCCTTCATCACGCTGCTGACCATTGGTTACGGGGAGATTGTTCCAGTGACTCCCGTAGCCCAAAAGGCCGCCATTTTGGTCGGTTTGGCCGGGCAGTTCTACCTGGTGATCATTACGGCAGTGGTAGTAGAAAAATACATTCGCCATTCGGTGAATAGGTAGCTTGTAAGAAAAAAGGATTGGTGGTTTAATCCCTCCCATTTCGGCTCCGCTCAATGTCCGGGGTGGGTGGCTCCGCTTA
>CALCCE010000260.1 GCA_937899835.1 uncultured Flavobacteriales bacterium
GCCCCCAATTGCCGAAAGGCTCTAATTGGGGTGTCATAGGGATAGGCGGCCAATTCATTGCTCAGCCCTATGTAGGCGGTGTATTGAGGTACGATCCACCAATTTTCATGACACTTTATTTCCAGGGCCATACGGGCAACTAAGCCACCATACCATTCCAGGCCTTTTGGGGTGTTTTGTGAAAAGCTTTCCTCTATATCGATTCCTGATCCCAGCACCCCACGCAAGCCATTTACCTGCTCGTTTAGCCGGGTACCTAATTGCAATCCTACACTGGTGCGCAATACCTTCCAATAGGTAATATCTAAAGGATACAGACTCATTTGCAGCACCGAGCGGGTAATTTCCCCTTTTACAAAATTTAGCGTCTGCCCCTCACTACCTCTTAAATCAAACCAGCCCGAATATTGCTCAAATTGCAAAGCAAACCAAGGTTTCCAATTGTTGACTACTTTCAAATCATAAACGGCTAAACCTATGGCAAAACCATCGCGTGCTTCTAATTGATTGGCATGTTTTAAAACTGGCTCTGGTGCAATATAGCGCCTGGTGTTAAAGTGGTTGCGATTGAAACCACCATAGATTTCGAAGGACTGGCCACTCAACGAAACAGGCAAGAACAGCACCACAAAGAGAAATAAACGAAACATTTGCCTTAGAAACTGTGAAGATGGGGTTAAACCAAGAAAGTACCTACAAGATACGCACACTGCTAACCCGGTTGGCTCAGAACTCCAAATAAAAACTGGTTTGTTGTCCTGGTGTAGATGCGGTGCGCAAGGAACCTCCGTGCAGTTTCAGGATGTGCTTGGACAAACTCAAGCCGATACCCGACCCTTGTTCTTTGGTAGAGAAAAAAGGAACAAAGATCTTATCCAGCATTTCAGGAGCGATGCCGGGGCCATTGTCGGCCACTTCCAGCACCCGCCGATTGCTTTCGATGTAACACCGCAGTTGAATACTTGGATGGGTGGTATTTTCCAACGCTTCCAACGAATTGATCACCAAATTGATGAGCACCTGCTCAATCAGTCTTGGGTCGGCTACAATCTCTAAACTGCGCACTACAGGAGCCACCTCCAATGCAATGCCTTTTCTATTGGCTTCGGGCTGCATCAGGGTGTGCACCCGTTCCAGCAGGTCCACTACCCTCACCTTCTCGGGTTTGGGATGTGGTACCTTGCTGAGCTTCCGATAATCGTTTACAAAATGGAGCAGGCCGTTGCTCCGCCGATCAATGGTTTTTAAGGCCATGTGCAGGTCTTCTACCCAATCTTCGGGTAGGGCTTCTGCCGAACGCACGCTGCCCGATTCGTTTTCCAACATGCCCACCAAGGTTTCGGTGAGGCTGGCAATGGGTGTGACCGAATTCATGATTTCGTGGGTGAGGATGCGAATGAGTTTGTGCCAGGCTTCTATCTCCTTGAGTTCGATTTCGGAACGGATGTTTTGAAAGGTGTAAAGGGTGTATTGATCTTCGGGCAAGCGAATGGTGGTTACATAAATGTTCAAATAGCGGGACTCCCGGTCGAGGGCTATTTCTACCAGCTTCTGGCCACCGGTTTTGATGTCGTCCACCACGCGGGTAAATTCCGGACTTTTGGCGGCCAACCGGGTCCAGGTTCCGGGGTTGGGCCGGTTGAGAATTTCCTCAGCCGCTGGGTTCATCAACACAATTTCGTCCTTTCTATTGACGGAGATAATGCCCACGTTGAGGTGCTCCACCATCGCTTTCACGTACTGGTATTGGGCCTCTTTTTCAATTTTAGCCATGCGGTAGGCATCGGTAATTTCTCTGAAACTGCCGTAGAGTTCTTCGAACGAACTGCCCAGTTGCTGCCCTGAAAAATTGATGGAATAATCAGAGTTGCGGATGGCGTAAAGAAAGCGCGCCAGGTCTTGGTTGGTTTTGTTGATGAAGCGAAACAGCTCGTACACCTGAAACACCATCAACATGGCCAATATGAGCAAACTAAACCGCCAATTGGTTTGCACCACAATCACCGCCAGGGCCATCATGTTGAGTAGCAGCAACAGCAACCGCACGACTACCCGAACCGAAAACCGCTTATAAACCATGCTTTTCCATTCTGCGGTACAAAGCTGCCCGGGTAATGCCCAATTCGCGGGCTGCATGGGAGATGTTGCCCCGGCTACGCTCCAAAGCACGGCTCACCAATTGCCGTTCGTTGGCCTCCAGGTTGAGTGTATGATCCGATGAAACCGCCGAAGGTTCCAACGCATCGTGTAGAAAAAAGTCATCGCCGGTGAGGGTTTCGCCTTCGGCCAGGATCACTGCACGCTCTACCGCGTGCTGCAACTCCCGAATGTTGCCCGGCCATTGATAGCGGACGAGCTTTTGCAAGGTGGCTGCGCCCAGGCGCAACCCTGATTTGTGGTATTTTTGACAATAAGTTTCCAGAAAGTGCTGTGTCAATTCAGGAATGTCTTCGGGCCGCTCGCGCAACGGAGGGAGCAATATTTCTACCGTGTTGATGCGGTAGAGCAAATCTTGTCGAAAACGATTCTCGGCCACCATTTGCCGCAAAGGCATGTTGGTGGCGCAAATCAAACGAATGTCGATGGCTTGACTGCGGTTGGAACCAATGCGGTTCACCACCCGATTTTGCAATACCGCCAGTAGCTTGGCTTGCAAGGGCACCGAGAGGTTACCAATTTCATCTAAAAACAGGGAACCTTCCGAAGCCAACTCAAAACGGCCGGCTTTGTCTTCCCGTGCATCTGTGAAAGCTCCTTTCACGTGCCCAAACAGTTCGCTTTCGAACAGGTGCTCGTGAACAGCTCCCAGGTCTACGCTAATGAACACTTTATCTTGGCGTAAGGACTGCCGATGTAAGGCACGGGCCACCACCTCTTTGCCGGTGCCATTTTCGCCCAAAATCAACACATTGGCATCGGTGCGGGCCACTTTGCGCACGGTTTCCATCACCCGTAAAAAAGCTGGCGATTGACCAATCAACTGGTCGAAGGGTTGATCGAGGTCTTGGTGGAGGCGTTGTTGCGTACCCCGCAACCTGCGCACCTCCAGGCGCGACCGTCCCAAACGCAAAGCGGCATGCAGGGTAGCCATGAGTTTTTCATTTTTCCAGGGTTTCAACACGAAATCACTGGCACCTTGCTTGATGGCTTTTACGGCCAGATCGATTTCTCCGTAGGCCGTCATCATCACCACCATCACATCGGGGTCGATCTCTAAAATGCGGTTGAGCCAGTAGAAACCGGCACGCCCATCGTGCTCGCCCTTGGCAAAATTCATGTCGAGCAATACTAAATCGTACCCTCCTTTGGAGATGAGCTCATGCAGGGCCCTCGGGTCGCTGCGGGTGGTTACTTCTTCAAAATGCTGTTTGAGCAACAGTTTCACCGAAGTCAATACGTCGGTATCGTCGTCGATGACCAGGATTTTTCCTCGGTAGGCGGCCATAGTAACTTGTTTTTCGGTTGTGCGCCTTTTTACAAGCATCGTGCCCGGAAATGGAATTCACCGTCCTCTTTTTTCGGCAGTGTCCGATCAGCGTTCGATTTCAATGCATTCCGGCAATTTTCAGATGCAGCAACCAGAAATAAAATTAGCTGCCCTGTCCGATTTCGGACATTGAATTGGTACGAATGCGAACACCTGTCCTTTCAAACCAAGGTCGAATTATTTTAATAATCTGACAATCAATATATTATAAATTATACCCAATTTGTTAAAACCCGTTTATTCACGGATGAGTGGTTGGGAGCAGGCTCCTTCCCCTTCAAGAGTGATTTTATGGAACTGCGCCATTTTTGAATCCTATCTGGTGATGGTGCGTTGCTATTTTCTTTTCCTCTTTGCTTGTTTTCTAATGAAGGCCGGAGCACAAACCCTTCCGCTGCTTCCTTTACATGCCTATTCACATCCCGATACCGTGGCTAAGTACCATTTGCAGGAGGTGTCCCTTTTTGGTGAAGACACTTTGTTTTACCTCGCTTTCAACGCTGATCACCAATTGATTCGGCAACGCTCGGGCACTCGGGATTTCCGCTATGTCTACGTGGCGGCCACCAAGACGGAGGAGCAGCATTTCAATGCTTTGGACAGTAGCTATCGTCGGAGGACTTACTACCCCAACGGAACTTTGCAGTTGGAAGAGGCGGCCAAAAAAGGAGGTGGATTTTACTGTCGTGCCTACCGTGCTAATGCCCAAAGGCAATGGGAATGGTACCGCAATTGGAAACCGGGTATCCTCCACTACAAGAGCTATTTGCCCGAAGGACAACTGTGCTTCAACCAGGAAATCGACCGCACCAACGAAACCCTCACCACGGTGGAGTATCCTTTTTTAGAGCATCACCGGCCAGACATGTTTCATTGTAAAGTTCACCTCTATTCTGGCGATACGCTGGCCTACAGCCGCATCAATCACCTGGGTTTTCTTACGGATCAATGGAACCGGACAACAGGAGAATACCTGCGAGCGCGCTATGAGGATGCGACCAATTATCATTGGGTGAAATACCAACGCGGAGACAGCAACTTTCTAAAGGTAATAGACGGAGAGGTGCAATATGACAAGACCGTTTATGCCAATGGGAGTTTCCGGAAATTTAGTGTCACTGAGGAAAATGGCATTACTACCGAACGCCGTATCTATGTGAGTGCCACTGGTGTAGATATTGAGCGCCAACTGTCGGTTTACACCACGAAGGAGCGAAAGATGTTGCGCCTCTATCAGATGAAACCGATCGAATGGAATACCCAGCGCCACGAACTGCAACGCTACGACACCAGCCTCAATCAGTTAGTAGAAAAATTGGTGCTTGATGCTGATTCGCAGTTGGTGGAACGGCACCGCTACTTCCACCACCGAAACGGTACGCTAATGCGTGAAAAGCATTGGTTCAGCAACCAACAAAACCAACGTGTGCGACACCACTATCCAACGCTTTTTCGGAAAAAGAAGCGGTTGCGTGTTGTGGAGTTGCCCTCCCAACGACTGATTTGTGGTGGTAACATCGATGAGGCTAACCTAAGAGCACTTCCAATCGGCCACATTCATCTTTCACTGGCTTTCGACACCGATACCGCGCAACGCGAACCATGGCAAAATCTGCCTATGGTTTGCAACAACCATCAACTTTTGCTCGAAGATTGGCTTCACATGCAACAAAAGCACCTCTCCTACCCGCCGATGGCACAGGAGGTAGGCATTCGGGGCAAACATTTCGTTCGAATTCACCTGAGCCCTAATGGCCAAATTGACTCTTTGCAACACCTTAGAACGGTGCATCCGATACTGACCCGCGAGGTGGAAAGGCTGCTTCAAAAAGCCAAAGAGGAGGTCACTTTCATGAATGCTACCACTACCCTCACCCTGGTGGTGAAAGGAATGGCCGGCAACCTTCGGCACCGCTTTCCCAGTCAGCCGGTAGAATCGTTTGTGTTGCTGTTTGATTTTCGCTTGGATTAAGAATTACCGGTGAGGCATCCAACGATGAAACAAACCTTTTGTAGTAAGAATTTAATTATCTCCACTACCTAACTCGGGAAGTAATTTTTAGGTAAGTAACAGCGTTTTAGGGCAGCTTAAAAATTAGAATAACTTCGTTCAATTGATCATTTCATGTATTCATGAACGAAACTCTTCCAAGCCCAATATGTCTACAAAACTCTCCTTATTTCTAATCGGATGTCTTCTTTACCTTCCCTTCATCACCGTAGGGCAACCCACAGAATCCGACAGTATTGCCCTCTCAAAACTGATCACTGATTTTAAAGCCTCCATCACCACCAAAGACAGCGTTCGCTTCGATAGTCTATTTTTTGGGGAATCAGTGGCCTTTACCGGAATCATGTCGAAGGCCACCGAGTGGTCCATCAAAAAGGGGTATCCGGAGTTTCAGGGCTTAGCTGTCTCCAACCACCAGAGCTTCATTCAAGACATTTGCCAATCGCCTAAAAAGGCAGAAGAGGTTTTCAGAAATGTCCAACTCTCCAATGATGGTGCTATTGGATCAATTTCTTTCGACTACGCATTTTATTCAGATGGCCACATGATTCAGTGGGGCAACGAGAAATGGAATGTGGTGAAAGACGGGGAGCATTGGCGCATTACGGACGTGGTCTACTCTATCCATTTTCCCAAAATAGAGCCGTTTCCTTTTGAATAAAATGATCAACCATCAATCTTTCCCATCACAATGATTAGTAGGAGGACACTTGTCGTTGGCCGACGAGTACAATCGATAAAACTAAGGCTATGAATTTAGTTGACACCTACGGGTGTATTCATTCTTCAATCACCCGCTTAAAGATGATTCCCTGCGACCGGTAAACGATCATCGTCACGTTATCCCCTTTGCGGGCAAAATATTCAGCATCACCAGCCGTTTTCCAATCCTTTTTCCTGGTTGCTGTGATTTCTTGTGTCCACGCAGCATCATAGTTTTGAGGTGTAAAAGAGACCCATCCTCCCATCCATTTATCTACATCTTCGGGGCGTACCTTGATGGCAAATTTATAGTCCCACGAAGATGGCCCAGGAGTTTCTAATCGGCTATTGGTAAATCCATTGACATTGAACAATTCAAACTCTGCATTTTCAAATGAGCTATACGTTTGAATCTGTTGCTTCAAGATTTCCACCCGCTCTTCTTTCGTGGAATAATCATCACTGTCCAGCACATTTGAATCACCAATTGAGGTACAACTACCGAGAGCAATGATAATTAGCCAAAGGGCGTATCTTTTCATTGAATATGCAGGGGCTAAAGTGCGAATCTCCATGTAGTGATTCAACTTCAGCAATTTTGAAATTGATTTAACTCAAAAATTCTCTTGAGAAATTACTAACCAATAATCCTGCTGTTTACTGCACAATAAATTTGCCCTTCATTAAGCCGTAATGTCCGGGATAAGAACAGATGAAATCGTAAGTACCTTTTGCGGGAGCTTGAAAGGTGATGGAGGTTGTCTCTCCACCTCCGATCATGTTGGTGGCAGCAATAACCGGAATTTCCTCCGGCAAATACTCCTTTTCTTTGGCATCGAGGGCTTTCATGGCATAATCGGTGATGCTGGTACCCTGGTGCAACAACACCCAATTGTGGCCCATCACCTCTTTGCTCATTTTGCCAATGTGTTTCAAAATCACGGTCACTTCTTGCCCTTCGCCAACGGTCATTTCCCGCTTGTCGAATTGCATTTGATCGTCACTGGAAATGGTCAACTCAATTTTCTTCCCGGTAATTTTGGGCTTGGTTTCTTCAGTAGTTTGTAACGAAGTACCGTTAGCTTCCGCGGAATTTTCCTGGGCTCCTCCGCCACAATTCACCAATGCAAAGGCGGTCCATACAATTGCGAAATATAATTTCATCTCTTAAAAGATAATTTAGGTCTGGTTGATGCTTCCTCTCATAACAAGGAGGAATACCTTGCTTGCAAGGCCTCTTTTTCTTGCTGTTTAACAAATAAAACTACCAGGTGTTTGATTGCCTTTTGCAATACCGACAATCTTACATCGGTCTTTTTGCAATGCTACTGAATTGAGGATAACAACACTCACTTTTATGTCAAACTTTGGCAGCTGATTTGGTTTTCAGCCAAAAATAAACGCACACAAGATCGCCAACATGGTGGAGGTCCTTGGGTAATTCTGAGGAGTTAGTCTTACTGGAATTACCAGAATTTGAACCGCAAGAGGGCACATTGGGATCGTTGATTTATAGCCTGACTACGACCACCAGAAATGCATTTCCGATCGTCTTAGATACTATCTTGAGCAATCCATGCCTGTTTTTAGCCGATCCGCTCCTGGATGAGGGCTGCATATTCATTGGTTCTTTCCAACTCCGGAAAGTGGCCACACTCCTTGAATTCAATCACTTCGCAGTCACCAATGTGCTCTTTCAAAGAATCCTTATCGGTTTTTCGATGCGAAAAGTCCTGAGCCCCCCACACCAACGTGGTTGGAGTGCCGCTCAAGTTCAACGGTTGATGCTTGTACTTCGTCAAACCTTGCACCAAAGACGACAAGCAAAAACAGCCCCCATGGCCCATAGCACGGGTAGCGGCTTGAGCAAAATCCTTTTGCGAAGGATCGTTCTTAGGCAAAGCATACCGATACCAAACCTGCGCAAATTTCCGTGCGTAAATGGCATTCACCAACTGCCCGGCTACCGGCAATTTGAGCACACCTGGTATGGATTTTTCGGTCCATTTTAGAAGGCCGTGAACGGAAGGAGTCTGGGATAGAAACAAATGCTGAAAACGCTCAGGGTGATCCATGGCCGCTCGAATGGCATAGTAGCCATTGGAACAAGAAAAAAGCAACGAGACCTTTGGGAGGTGCAGTGTATCCAACACCTGAAGCAGCAAATTGGCTCCATGGTCAAAAGAATAATTGTAACGCCCGTTGGGATAAGAAAATCCCAATCCCGGATATTCGAAGCAAACTACCCGGTAATCATTGGTCAACCTTTCGATTAGGGGCATTTGATGCTCAATCACATTGGGACCGTCGGGCACGTTTACAACAACCGGGCGCTTGCCTCCAGAATCGAATACCCGAAGTTTTCCAAAGTCCGTTTCCAGGTAGTGAAATCCCTCACCGAATTGCGGAGGCGATTTCCAGGCAAACCTGACGGTATCAATAAAGTTTCCCATTCTACCTTATTTAATGCGATTGGGTACGCTACCAAAATAGGAAAACCCTTCAAGTTACCGCCGGATAGCTCCCATCCGTTTACCCTGCAGCAGGTGTTCAAAAATGAACAACCACTTGGTGCAAAAGCGAACAGTAAGCGACAAAAAACCACTGAAAACAACCTAAAATCCGCAAAAAGGGCTTTGGCACAGCCATTGCCCAAAGGTGGTCAATCTACAAATGAAGCATTTGCACCTAAAAAAGTGGTGCACTTTCTCAGGTAATCATGGATCAACCGATAGCACAAAAAAAATGGCGGTGGCGCCCCATAGCGGGTTGGGCCGGAGGAGGCATTGGGGTGTTGACTTTGATCTATTTGGTGGTATTTCAAGCTTCGGCTTCCAGCTTTAAGGTAGCGCGCGAGCGCTTGACCATCAACAAGGTCATATCGGGAGAGTTTCAAGACGTTATTCCCATTACCGGCACCGTAAAACCGATCCATAGTTTTTACCTCGATGCGGAAACTGGAGGGCGCGTAGAGCGCATATTGGCCGAGGATGGTGCTTTTATCAAAGCAGGCCAGGCCCTATTGCAGCTTTCGAACACTGCGCTAACATTGGATTTCATGAACCGTGAGACCCAAATTGTGGAGCAAATCAACAACCTGCGCAACACCCGGATCAACCTTGAGCAAACCCAACGAGACATCAACGAACAGGTGCTTGACATTGCCTTCGAATTGCGCACCATGGAACGCCAGTTTTCGCGTGATACGGTGTTGTACGAGCAATCGGTGATTGCTCGTAGTGAATTTGAAGACAGCCACGCCCGTTACCGTTACCTGAAACAGAAATACCGCCTGCTGGTAAGCGGCAATCAGAAAGATTCCATCTACCGCTTGCAACAACTCGCCCGAATTGACACTTCTTTGGAATTGATGGAACGCAACCTTGCGGCTATTCATAAAAACCTGGAAAGTTTGATTGTTAAGGCTCCCGTTGCCGGTCAACTCACGGGTTTCAACCATCAGGTTGGTGAAAGCAAAAACAAGGGCGAACACTTGGGTAGAATTGACGTATTGGATGGTTTTAAAGTGAGCTCTAAAGTGGACGAACACTACCTTTCCCGGGTAGAAGTTGGACAGGTGGGCGACTTTTTATTGAGCAACCGTCGGCTGAGGCTGGAGGTTTCCAAAGTGCTCCCCGAAGTGATTAACGGTGAGTTTGAGATTGAACTGGCGTTTTTGGATTCTATTCCCTCAGCCGTAAGACGGGGACAAAGCTTGCAAATTCGATTGGCCTTAAGTGCTTCTAGCCTGGCATTGATGGTGCCCCGAGGTGGATTTTACAATACCACTGGTGGCAACTGGGTTTTTGTCGTTACTCCAAAAGGCGAAGCCCTGAAGCGAAAAGTGCGGCTGGGAAGGCAAAACACGGAATTTATAGAAGTATTAGATGGCCTTGAAGTTGGCGAAGAAATCGTGACTTCCAGCTATTCCAATTATGGCGATGCTGAAAGGTTGGTCATCAAAATTTAAACCCTACCATGATTGAAACCAAACAACTTTTGAAAATCTACCGCACCGATGAGGTAGAAACTACGGCACTCAACCAAATCAATATTCGGATTGAAACTGGCGAATTTGTATCGGTAATGGGCGCTTCGGGTTGTGGAAAATCCACGCTACTCAACATCTTGGGGCTATTGGACAACCCCAGTTCTGGCGAATATTGGTTCATGGACCAAGACGTTTCCCGGCTCAACGAGCGCCAACGAGCGGCAGTTCGCAAAAGAAACATCGGTTTTGTGTTTCAAAACTTCAACCTGATTGACGAATTGTCGGTGTATGAAAATGTGGAGTTACCGCTGGTTTACTTGAAAACAGGGCGCAGAGAACGACAAGTAAAAGTGGAAGAACTCTTGGACAAAATGGGAATTTCTCATCGTAAAAATCATTTTCCACAACAACTATCGGGTGGTCAGCAACAACGGGTAGCCATTGCGAGAGCGGTCATTTCTCAACCCAAAATTATTTTGGCCGATGAGCCCACGGGCAACCTGGACAGCTCCCATGGCAACGAAGTGATGAATTTACTTTCCGATCTCAACGATGCAGGCACAACCATCATCATGGTGACGCACTCTTCGCACGATGCCAGCTACAGCAACCGCACCATTCAATTGTTAGACGGAACGGTGGTTTCAGAAAATACCAAACAGCCCTTGAGCGCACTTTAACTGAAACCATCGGTCAAATCAAATGATTTAGGGCGGGCTTCCCTTCCCGAGCATCTTTACAGTTAGGCATTCTTACGCTCGAACTTTGGCCCGCCCTTCTTTTCCTCCCCTATGCCCATGTTTTTAAAAACCCTAAAATTCACCTTCCGTGTGCTCCTGCGGCACCGGTTCTATACCCTACTTAACTTGCTTGGCCTGGCGGTAGGTCTGGCCTGTTCGGTCATTATTGTGCTCTATCTACAGAATGAGCTGACCTACGATCAGCATTATCCCAACCACGAACGCATCTATCGCATTTCCTCCACGTTTGACATTGAGGGGAAGCAGGATGATTTTGCCCTTTCATCGGCGGGCATTGGCCCTTTGTTGGAAATGGAATGGCCCGAGATTGAGGTTTTTACCCGTATCGGACAAGTGGGGCAAGTGTTGTTTAAACACGAGGAGGTTTCTATTTATGAATCGCAATTCTATTGGACCGATTCTACTTATTTCGATGTTTTCGAACATCCTTTCCTCCATGGAGACCCTGCCACTTGTCTCAAAGAACCCAACAGTGTAGTGATTACTGCCAGTACAGCCGACCGGTATTTTGGCAACAAACACCCCATTGGCCAAACCATCTCAACCCAGCAGCGAGATTACCTGATCACAGGAGTAATTGAAGACTTGCCGGAAAACACCCATTTCAAATTCGATGGGCTGATTGCGGTTTCTACGTTCTACGCGGATCAGCCTTCGGTCGAACGCTTCGCACAAATGCTGTGGAACATGAGTGTGAGCACCTATTTCAAGATTCCACCAGGCTTAGACACCCAAATTCTCGACCAGCGGTTCCCGGCCTTTTACGACAAATACATGGCGCGTATGGGCGAGCAATTGAATGGTAGCTACCGTCCGTTCTTCGAGCCTTTGGAGCTCATTCACCTCTATTCCACGTTTAAGTGGGATGCACCCCGTGGAAACCTAAGTTACATTTACGCTTTTTCCACCATTGGCATTTTCATTCTTTTACTGGCTTGTATCAACTACATCAACCTGGCGACTGCGCGAAGTGCCAACCGTGCACGTGAAATTGGGCTCCGCAAAGTGATGGGCAGCAAAAAAGAGCAATTGGTGGCCCAGTTTCTGGGCGAATCGTTGGTGCTCTCGGTATTGGCCCTGTTACTTGGTTTGGCCATCGTAGAAGTGGTTTTGCTGGCCAGCCCTTTCAATGATTTAATCGACAAGCAACTTGCATTGGATTTTGGTGCCCAACCATGGTTATTGCCCGCCATCCTGGGCATCACCCTCTTTTTAGGCCTGGGTTCTGGGTTGTATCCCGCTTTTTTCCTATCCGGAATACTGCCCATCAAAGCTTTGAAAGGAGCTTTTAAAAACAGTCTCCAAGGACTTTGGCTTCGCAAATCTTTAGTAGTGTTTCAGTTTACCATTTCTATTGGGGTGATTACTTGTACTTTGCTCATGGGTGAACAGCTGGATTATGTACGGTCTAAAGATCTGGGGTTTAACAAGGAAAACCTCATGCTCATCCCCATTCAAGACACACTCATCCGCAATCAAATTCCGCAAATCGTTACTGAATTAGAGCGCAACCCTAACATATTGGCCACAGCTACCGCCAACATGGTACCCGGCAGTACCATAGGACGCAATTTATGGACCATAGAGGGTGAAAAAGGCATGGAAAGCCATGTGTTCAACATGATGTCGGTAAGCTACGATTACCTCTCTACCATGGGCATTCAACTGTTGGAAGGTCGAGATTTCGACCGTTCTCGTTCAACCGATGTCGAACAGGCTTTTATCATCAATAAGGCTGCTGCCCTCAGCATGGGTTGGGACCAACCGATTGGCAAAGCAATTGCCTGGCAATACGACAACAACGGAGTACCGCAAGTTGAGGGCAAGGTTGTGGGGATGACCGAAAATTTCAACACGGCCGACCTGCACCAAAACATCGAACCTTTGGTGATTCTGCTGCAACCCAATACCTCTGGCAGCCTTCATCTGCGACTGAGTGGCACCAACATTCCCACTACCCTTGGTTTTATTGAGGAAGTCTGGAACAAGTTTGATCAGGTACGGCCCTTTGAATACTCTTTTCTGGACGAAGACCTTAACGCTCTTTACCAAAGTGATGAACAGCAAAGTCGACTGATTACGATCCTGGCCTATATCTGCATCTTTATTTCATGTGTAGGCTTACTGGGGCTCGCTTCCTATTCCATGGAGCAACGCACCAAAGAAATTGGGGTGCGCAAAGTCTTGGGTGCTTCCACAGGTCAAGTGATTGTACTGATTTCGAAAAACTTGTTGTTGTTGGTATTGGTTGCTGCAATTGTAGCTTCTCCCCTGGCTTATTGGTACTTTCAATCATGGTTAGAAAATTTTGCCTTTCAAACCAGTACCAATCCCTTGATTTTTATAGGTGCTACTCTTGCAGCACTGGCGATTGCGCTCTGCACGGTTAGCTTTCACGCGTTTCAGGCCGCTCGTTCCAACCCGGTCGATGCCCTCAAATACGAGTAGGTGTGCCAAATGCAGCCTTTGGTTCATCACATTCGCCTGTGTATAACTAATTGACCTTGGGAGCCCAAAGAGTCGTGATTCAGGCTACATTTGTGGTTACCATTTCGCAATACAATTGGTTCTCTGCCTCACCCTTCGCCCACCATTTAGAGACCTTGTTTCGCAAGTAGTTTATTATCAATTAAATAATAGTTAGGGTAAACCGTACTCAAGGCCAATTCAACTGATCGTGATCCAGGGTAATTTCACCGATCAAAACCGTTAAGCGGACGATTACAACAACCTCAAAATACGATCTGATCGTTGAATCCTTCTGAAGTCGCAAAATCGAAAGAAAACCGGCTGATTAAAAGTTCTACTCAACTCACCACGGCCGAAGGCCGTAACGCATCGTAAGGCACTATCACCACATGGGCAACTACAGTTACTTACCAACCGGTAAGAAACCAGCTAAAAATTATACATTTGAAACGCTGGTTGCTTTTCAGGCCATAATGAATCAAATCCAATACAAATTGCTGCTCCATGGGCTGTCGTTTGCGTTAGTAGCTTTATTGCTACCCCATTCGACTTTCGCCCAGGAAATCAACTATGACTTCGGGACAGCATCTCCTGTATCAGCCATCAACACCTCAGATAATCAGGAGTTGATGCCCCTACTTTCCCCCGATGGTAAAACCCTCTTTTTCGTAAAGCAATTTATTAAGGGCGGTAAAAACGTTCAGAATATTTGGTCGGCTCCAATGAACAACCAAACCCCTGGTAGTCCAAGTGAAGTTCCCGGACCTATTAACAATGATCAGGACAATGCCCTGGCGGGTATTAATATTACCGGAGATAAGTTGTTCTTGCTCAACAGCTACAACCGCAAGTCAACTGAATTCATTGAGGTTTCCTATTCTAGCTCTACTTCTGAAGGCTGGGCCCGACCAAAATGGTTTGAGACTCCAGAATTGTTCACCTTAGGACAGTTCTATGATTTTTATGTTACTCCCGACGAGGAAGTGTTACTCATTTCCATGGAAGGCAGTAAAGAAGATAAGAACAAAGGCAAAGAAGACCTCTACGTTTGTTTCAAAACACCTGGTGGCAACTGGTCTGGGCCCGTGAACCTCGGAGCCACTATCAATACCAAGGGTTTTGAGATGACTCCATTCCTGTCGGAAGACAAAATGACCCTCTACTTTTCAAGTAACGGGCGTAAAGGAGGAATGGGTGATGCCGACATTTACATGTCAAAGCGACAGGCAGGAAGCTGGGTTCGTTGGTCCGAACCGGTGAATCTTGGTCCGGAAATCAATTCCAAGGGGCTTGATGCTTATTTCAAAATTACTCCTGACCAGCAAACCGCGCTCTTTGCCAGTACAAGAGATGGAAGCTTCGATATTTTTTCTACACCAGTAACGAAAACGGTTATTCCAGCCGCTGTGGCAACTAAGGAACCTGAGGAGGATACAGAAATGCAAAACCGAGCTGGCGTTTTGCGTTTTGGTACGATGGCCGCCAAATCCGTGGAGTTGAAGCTGATGGATGAGCAACACAATGTATTGCAGACCGTTACTACCGACGAGAATGGCTACTTCGAGTTTGACGAATTTGTCAACGATAAAAATTACCTCTTGGCCATCAATGAGAACGATACGGATCGGCTGAAACAAAGTGAGCTCTACCTCTCCAACGACATCAACGACCGTCTGGCCTTCCTCGAGAATCAAGAATTGGGCTTGTTTGCGTTCAAAGCGCTTTCAATCGATAAATACGAAGACTTTGATAAGCTGAAGCAAGAAGCCAACGCAGGAAAAGTGGTAAGCAATGCCAAAATAGCTGGTGTTTTTCGTCACGGTAGTGTGCCCACTGATTCTGTTGAACTCACCATTGCTGATGAGAGTGGGCAGGTTTTGCTTACTACAACCACGGATGAAAATGGCGCTTTCGTAATTGAAGATTTTGTTCCTCAAAAAAATTACCTCATTGCTATTGATGACAACAATAGCGGCCTTGCTGAGGTGTTCGAAGTATTTATGACTGGCAGGGGAGAAAACAGCACGGTAGTAATCAATAAACTGGACAAGTACTTATTTTCCTTCAAGTCGCTTCCTAACGAAGATGTTGCTACCAGTAAAAATCTCGATTCTCTGATGCTGGCAACCAAAGCCAACCTGGATAAACTATCCAAGGAACCGCCTTTGGCAATCAATGCACAACCTGGGGGAAAGACCAAACCAGCCGTCACTTCGGCAGCAGCCACTGGCGATGCTTCCAATACCATACTGTTTGAAAACACCTCTTATCTCTTTGGATCGAACAGCGAGACGTATACGATGCTTAACAGTGTCATTAAGGAGTTAGAAGCCAACCCTCAAGCCACCCTCTCCATTGAGGGACATACGTGTGACAGAGGCAGTGAATCTACAAACCTTCGTATTTCCGAGCTTAGGGCGCTCAACACAAGAAACTACTTGATTGCACAGGGTATTGCTGCCGATCGTTTAACCATTCGGTTTTATGGTGAACAACAACCCGCAGTTCCCAATACCTCGGAAGAAGCGCGACAGCAAAACCGCAGGGTCGTTCTCTCGATCAATTAGTCAACAGAAACGTTTTATAATGTTGGCACAAAAAAGCCTCCTCCGTATCCTACTGAGAAGGCTTCAATTGCAAAAGCAATTTCAATTCTAAGCTTTGGTTCTTGATCCGGTAGCTTTGGTAACCCACCGTGTAATGTCACGGGAAATAACAGATGCTCCGATAATACGGTCCTCTTTGTCCTTCACCGGTTGATAAGAAACTTCCAATGTCAAAGTCTTGCCATCTACAGGCCGCTCTTGAGACATTTGAAAGCTCTCTCCCTTGAGTACCCGATCGTAGCGTTTTTTCCATTCAGCATGTTGCTCCTGTGGCAGCAGATCAAAGATGTTATCACCAATTTTGAGCAGTATGTCTGAAGCCTCAAAGCGTTTGCGTAGTGCTTTATTGGCAACGGTAATCCGATATTCATTGTCAATGGCAAAGTAGGTGTCGTCAGTGTGATCAATCAAAGAAGACATGATCGACTCCTTGCGTTCCAATTCTTTGGATGAAGCCATTTGATTGGTAACATCGTGCCCAATAACTGAACAACCAATTACCTCTCCTTGTGCATTGGTAATCGGATTACACTGGGCTTCCATATAAATGAGACTTCCATTGTCTAATTTCTGGGACATTACCTCCCGAATGCGCTCCCCATCAAACACACGCTGGTATACTTTACGCCAATATTCTGCACGATCACCTGACATGGTGTCGAATACGTTCATACCCACTTTCAATGCACTGTCTGTACCTTCATACTTTTCTCGCAGCTTGCGGTTGATCGCAGTGACAGTATAGTTGCAATCCATAGCAAAGAACGTATCCTCTGAACTATCGATCAGGGAAGCCAAATCTTCTTGACGCTTGCGTACCTCAAGCTCTTGTTTCCTGGCCTCTGTACGGTCTTTTGACATCACGGAAACACCAATTACCCGAGAATCATCATCTACAATGGGATAGTGGTTGGTTTCTATGTAATGGGTTCCATCTTCGAGGTTCCGCTCTTCCATGATGCTAAACCGCTCACCATTCAAGGCCCGATCATACCGTTCTCTCCATTTGTCGTGTTGATCTTGTGGAATAACCTCAAACACATTCCGCCCTACATCAAGGTTCACTCCTAAAGCAGCATACTTGCGTTGAAGTGTCTGGTTAACAATGGTGATGTTATAGTTGGAATCGATCGCAAAAATGGTATCGTCGGTGTTGTTGATTAGGGCATTGAGGTTGCTCTCCTTTTCGCGAAGCTCGTGCTGTGCCCTTCTCATTTCCTCCTGAGTAGCCTGCATCTCCTCCATGTTCTGACGCATCTCCTCTTCCTGAGCTTGCATCTCTTCGGTCATCTTGCGCGCTTCTTCCAACAACGAATTGGTGCGTTCACCAATACGAGCCGATACAATCGTAGAAGCAATACTCTCCGCTGCACGTTTAACAAAGTCGATTTGGTGATTCTTCAATACATCAAATGAAGCCAGTTCGATCATGCCAACAATTTCTTCGTTCGCCATCAAGGGCACGATCAACAAGCATCCAGGATTAGCCGTTCCTAACCCCGAAGTGATGCGTACATAATTGTCTGGAACATCGGTCATATAAATAATATCCCGCTCCTGGAAGCTGGCTCCAATCAACCCTTCGGTCAATTCAATGCGCTTTTCAACAAATTTTCTTCGCTCGTACGCGTAGCAGGCTACCATTTCAAAGAAGCTTTCGCCTCCTTCTTCACGAATGAGCATCAGCCCTCCCTGGTTGGCCCCCAGATACTTCACCAGTTTCGTAAGCACCTGGCCAGTCAACTCGTCCAGGTCACCCATGTGCTTTCTAAGGATATCGCTCACCTCCGCAATACCCACATTCTTATATTTTTCGTTTTCCTCCCGCTGCGAAGCGTCCAAGAGGCCCTCTCGCATGCTCAGCAAAGAACTGCCCATTTCATCCGCTTGCTCTCCTTCTCCATATTGGGCTTCCAGATTTCCTCTACTGATCTCTTCTGCAAAAGCAATATTGCGGTCCATACTGCTCAATCTACTGTTGAGTGAAAACACATTTTGTGCTCCCAGGATGCCCATTTGCTCGGTTCGATAGGCCCAAAAGGCAGTTAATCCAAGGATTACTCCAGCCAAACCAATATGGAAGGCAAACGTCACCGTGTCCATATACTCCAACTGGGTGAAGTATACCGATTGATCGGTGGCATATTGGAGATAAGCAAAAACCGAATGGTGGGTGGCAATGGCCAAGGTCAATGGAATGTAGAGGCGCCAGTTTCGATAGCTGAAAAGGATGAGTGCTCCAACAAACGCCATGAAATGCATTTCAAACATTCCGTGCATCTGGTAGATAAACTGGGCCATAAATACCGCAAGAACTACTGCTCCAACATATTGATACAACCCTTTGCTTGGAAGCAATGCACGGACAAGGAAATAGGCACCCAACGATAGTCCACCTACGCCGAAGGCAACTGGCCAGGTATCGTAAAAGCCGGCCAGAAATAAGCCAAATACAAATGAAACCCCTAAACCAATGCGCATTACTTCATCAGCCTTGCGGGTCAGTTGTTCGTGATAGTGCTTTAAAGTACTATCGTTGGTTTCAATCAAGTTTTGCGGTTGTATTTCCATGTAGATTCGGAGATAGGGGAAATGTTTGGGGGCGATTGATCTCACACCCGTAGGCAACAAAAGCTTCCGGGCCGAAATCAGGAATTGTTCGATCGTGGAGCAGTGCCTCTATAGCAATGCGCGCATAATCGGTGGTAGGATTGGTACAGTAGCGGGTTCGGTTGTAATTGCCTCGGTATGCTAATTTATTAGAAGCATCTAAAAGTGCAGCCTGAGGAGTAGAGTAAACACCTAATTTCCCGGCGATATCGCCATCGGTATCAATCACAACCGACACTCCTTGCCCCAATCGGGAACTAAGATTGGTAACGTAATCAGTAGCGTCTTTTTCTGGCGGTGGTACTACCGCTACGAACGCTATTTCTGTCGCGTATTTTCGGGCAAGAGATTTAAAATGCTTTAAGTTAAAACGGGAACAAGGGCATTCTGGATTGTAAAAGTGAAAAAGTGTTGGCTTTGAAGCCGTGGTAAGGCTTCTATCCAGTGCTACGTTGCTTCCTAATGGAATAGGGGCATATGTCTCGGGCACAGGTGTGGGTTGAACATATCGCAACTCCTGCTCCCAGAAGATTGCGCCAATTCCACTTGCTGCCGTGACCAAAATAGTTAGTGCCAGTAAAATTCTACTGCGTACTCCCATGCCCGCCGAAGTTGAAGCTAATTTTCCTTCTACGCAAATCGTTGGGATAAGTTGCTTCTTAGCCTTTCGGAGTCTTTATAGTTAGTGGCTTTACCTTGGTTTTATACGCTCTGGAGCAACAGTCTTCGATCGGAATCAGGAAGCCCTTCGATGTTCAAAATCGGACAACGCGCCTCCCACCTGATCGACAATTTGGCGAAAGGATCCCTCGGTTTCCATATAGTTGATTGCTTGTTGGACCGATTTTTTGATCGTGGAGTGAGACGAGCGGTTTAGGTAGTCGGCAATAAACTGATAAGTGAACCCAAAAGTCATTTTAGCTACATAGCTAAAAATGTGTCGCGCAGAGGCAACTTCCTTGGTTTGATCTTTGGAGCGAATACGACTGGGAGGAATTCCGGTAAAATGAGAGACAATATAAAGCAGTCGATTAAGCTCAGGACTCGTAATTCCGGGGATCACAAAGTAATTCATCGTCCGATGAGCAGGTGGCTTGCGATCAATCCCGGGGATTTCATTCAACATTGTATTTCGTATTTGGGGGCTGTCATTCACTTAAGAGCGTCCAAAGCCCGCTGGGCTTAAAGGCTCTCGGTCACGGATCAATTGCTCCAGGTTGGCACAGGTTTGTTTCAACTCGCGTAGGTAAGACTGCAGCGCTAACTTTTTTGCAAGAGAGATTACTTGTTTTTTGTTGCACTTCCGTTGAATCAAGAGGTGGTGCAAGCGCTCCTGCTCTATACCTGATGCCTTTCGCCTTTGACGTTGCAATCCTTCAAAATAGGCTTCGCGCGCCTCATCAATAAAAGCCAATTTCTGCTCATTGCTGAATGGAATGAGCTTGAGCTTGTCTAAATAATCATAGCGCACGTTCCCATAATCCTGAATTTGGTACTCATCGGTGATCACAAAGGTGGCATACTCTGTAATCAACCGTTGCTTGAGTTGATAGCGGGTGGCGGTTTTTCGCTGGTTGACATCGGCCTCACGCGCCATGCGAACGCTTGCTTCAAAAGCTTCCTGCTCCTTCAAAACCCGGTCGCGATGCCGCTGGTATTTTTTAAGGCAAGCGTGAAGGGTTTGCGCTTTCAGCTTGCCTTCTTGCCGAACCTGACGGGTTTCGCGAAATGCCAGGTATAGGTCTTCAGGAGAAAAATGGGCATACTCCTGCATCACCAGCTTGGAGAGGGTTTCGGAAAGCTCTGAGAGAAAAAGCCGACCGGCAATGCCAGAACGCTTAGCAACATCACGAACTGACTGTAGCAGTAATTCCTGCAGCTGCGTTGGACTCAAACGAACCAAGGGAATTCCACGCGAGGCCAGCACCACCTCACGGTGGTTGGCCGATGCCTGCTGTGGAAATTCGATGTTTGAGATGTAACGGTAGCGGTTCATGGTCAATCGTTTTGAACGGTTTCGGTGAGTTTCCAGAGAATGACTCGTCGATTGGTTTCACTCGAACGAATGGCTCCGGCACGCTCGAGCAGCCCCAGGTCGCGCAGTTCACTTACGCGACCGGAAACCCGGTGAATTTCCCAGCCCAAACAGCGGGCAATTTGTTTGTTGTGGCAAACTCCGAGCTCTAAAATGGTATCCAATACCTGGCGCTGACTATTGCCCAGACGCAACCGGCCGTAGGGCCGCAAACCGCGTACAGGCCGTTGCTTTACGGAAGGGTTCATTGTGATCATGTGGTGGTGGTATGGTGTATATAATATGAATGGTTCGTGCCTTACAAAAGATGGCCTTCACATCAGGCAACTTTATCTTCAGGAATAAGCGGTTGATAAGTATCGCTTAATCTACGGTTGAGATCACGCCCAAACTGCTTGCCGATAGAGGCTGCTGCATTGCTTAGACAAAGGGCCTTGAGCTTTGGAAAAGCTTGCTCAAAAGCATTCCTACGTTTGTAGGCGTCAAATTCAATAGGACTGGTATTGCGCTCTTGCGGCACCTGCACTGCTGCAGCTCCGGTACGGATCAGTGTGCGACCCGTAATGGGATGCACTACCTCCAATTCAAGACTGCCAAGCAATTCGTTGCCATCGCGGTGATAGCGGAAGTTGCGCAAGCTCCACTGCCCGAAAAAAACCTCATCCAGTGACATCTCAACAAAGGAAATGGGTAAGTATTGCGACTGATTAGCGTAAGGATTAGTTTGTACTTGCTGTGAATCAGGTAGGCGATTGATGAGACGGTTGAACTTTTGCAACTTCATTAAAGTAGAGTGATCGTGATTTTCTACAATGGCTGCTACGGCTTGTTCCGCATTTTTTCCGCTCGGATCCTGTCCGTGTATCGTATTTTCTTTCATAGGGTTATGAGGTTGAACAAGCAGTACACTACTGAATGGGGTGACTTTTTTCAACTTATTTGATTTCATTTGAGCAATTAAATAGTTGATTGAGAGGATAAAGTAGCTAAATCGACTTGCATTCCGTAAAACTTTTATTAATTTCGAGGTTAACAGATACACAAATGTAAAATATTTTTTACTATTGTCATCCATCATTAACTAATTTTTTCACACTTCTCCCGCCCCAATTTCCTAAGTGTATGAATACCAAGGCCGCCATCGAAGAATTAGCCAAAATCTTTGAAAACAAGTCCATTAGCGTAGAAAAAGTGGCTACCGATATTGGTACTAGCAAACACAACATCTACAATGCACTGAAACGAGGAGACATTAAATTGAGCTTGTACAGCGAAATACTCAGCCATCCGGAAGTAAAAAAAATGCTACAACCGGAATTGCCACTGCAAAACAGTTCGGAAAAAGTGTTTCCGATAGTAGTAGATCCTGAAAATCGTGAGTTAGTGAGTCTTGTTCCAATATATGCGCAAGCGGGGTACATGCGGGGGTACTCTGACCCTGAGTTTATCAGAAGTTTACCCCTAACCCAAGATACTACCTACGATGACGGTACTTACCGAGATTTTGAGATCAAGGGGGACAGCATGGAAAATTATTTCTTCGAACGGGATATCATTCGCGCCAAGTACCTGCCTGAAATTTATTGGGAAAAGCGACTTCATGTTGGCCAATTGTTTGTCATCTTACACAAAACCGACGGTGTGGTATTCAAGCAACTTGTAGACCACAATCCCAATTCAGGCGACCTTACCTTGCACTCTTTCAACGATTATTACGAAGACTACACCGTTAATCTAAGAGATGTGCAACAACTCTGGTACTACACAGAATACCGCTCAAGACGCCTCTTCAAGCAAGTGCGTTGAGCAATACTTAGTACCGAAGCATTGATCCACCACCAACTTCGGTTGTTTAAAGTCACCGCTACATCTTCACCAAGTAGCGTTAAATGCCCCACCCTAGCCAGGGAGGCATTAGTATTTCAAATACACCTAGTATAAATACGTGTTTTCTATAGCGTTAAAGTACGCTAACACTACTGCGGAAAATTACGATGCTAAGTAGCGCTAGTGGCTAAAGCCCACTCGAACAGACTACTGAAATTTGACTTTTAAATCAAGTGTAAAGACTTGGATTGAGGCAATAGTAATCGTAGTTCGCAGAGTGTGTTGCCGTTAAGAAGACGGAATAGACGATTAAGAACACGGATTAGGGATCAGCTCCTGAGGTAAACAGACGTTCACTTGACAATGATGCACAGTCAACACTCTGTCTTTGAGTTGTCCATTAAATAAGCGTCAAGTGACCACTCAGGTGAGTTTTCTAAAGGAACGAGTAGTTCATTACAAAATCATGCCTACAAAATCCAAAATTTTTACCGGAAGAATCTATAGACGTTAAAATCGTTGCCTGCCCCGGCAATAAATCCAACCTGAGCCAGCCAAGGGGTGAGTGGTTGGCCAACTCCGGCGGGAAATATTCCTGAGGGGGCTTAAGGAAGCCTGTCGGAGTTGGTTGGAAAATTTTAGGATAAAAAATGCACCATTCTCTACTATTATGGGCTCCAATTGGCCCAATTACCAACCCTGCCACCGATCAGTTTTTTTGGTTGTGTATTGGCTTGGGCATTTGCACAAGTATGCTAATGCTAAACATTTATCATGCGTCATTGCAGAAACGAATTGCTGGTTTACTTCAGCAGGAGCTACTCCACAGACACCAATTGGCCATTCAATTAGCCGTTTTAGAAGGACAGGAAGCGGAACGAAAAAAGCTGGCCGACGATTTACACGATCATATCAGCGCCCTGTTTGCCACTTCAAAATTATACTTGGACATGTACCGAAAACAAGTATCCCACCATATCGGAAAGGAGGAAAGTGCTCTCCAAATGGCTATGGATGTTATCGACGAAACTGCGCAGGAAGTGAGAAACCTGTCTAAGCAACTTTCTTCGGCAGTGCTTGATCGATTGGGACTCATCGAAGCAACCGAAGACCTTTGCCAACTCCGCCTTGGATATGCTAATGTGAGGTACAAAATATGGCCCTTTAATTACAACAAGCGCCTTGATCGTCGAATGGAACAAAGTATTTACCGCATGATTTCCGAACTCCTGAGAAACATAAAAAACCATGCTCAGGCCACCAGGGTCAACATTAGATTCTCAAGAAAAGACGGTCAACTGCAGGTTGCAGTAGAAGACAACGGTGTTGGAATGCCAGCGTCCACCCCATTCTCTTCGAGAAACGGTGGCCTTGCGAGTATTGAGGCCCAAATAGGTTTTCTCAATGGTCAGATGAAGATTGAAAGCAGGTCCCAAATAGGTACTGTCGTCACCTTAGATATACCGCTTCCTAATGGTTAATCCATCCCTATCCAAAAATATCAGGGTGATCATCGCCGATGATCACCTCTCCTATGTACAAGGTCTCGAATATTTGATCAACAGTGATCCTGATCTCGAAGTTATCGGACTGGCTTACAATGGTCGCCAACTGCTTCATCAGCTCAAAGGAACCACTCCTGATGTGGTACTGTTAGACCTTCGTATGCCAGTAATGGACGGTTGGGAAGTAGCAGAACAAGCCCTGAAAACGCAACCCGGTTTAAAATTTCTGGTACTTTCCTCCGTTGAACCGCGCACCTTTTTACATCAACTATCCGCTATCGGAATCAGTGGGTTTCTCAATAAAAACTCCGGAGTAGACGAAATTATTGAAGGAATCAAAGCTGTTCACAGCGGGGCAACATTCATTGGTAAAAGTCTACAGGCCAGCTTGGCAGCAGAGCTTTATGCCCAAAATCCTCAGGAAGACTTGGTCTCTGATCGGGAATGGCAAATCCTGTTGCTGATTACGCGCGAATATACCACGCATGAAATAGCCCATCAACTCAGCTTGAGTCCTCATACAGTGAGGGCACACCGCAGCAGTTTAAAAAGAAAATTAGGCGTAAAAAATACCGCAGGTCTGGTACGAATTGCCTTGGAACGTGGTTGGGTGTGAAATGGTTAAGCCCTCTGGGAAACTGTGAAGCTTTCCAGAGGGCTTTACTATCGGGTCTCCGCCTACCTTGGATCACCGGTAGCATGGACGTTAACGGGCTTGGGGATCGAAAAAGCGCGTGAGGATTTCAGTCTGTAAGCCAGGATCAAGCTTACAAGCCTTTCGATAGTGGTAGGTAGCTAATTGGTGCTTGCCCAATTTCTTATACAAAGCTGCGAGACCAGCGTTTGCCGCAGGATAGGCTTCTCTGTAGGCCAATGCCTGACGAAAATGGTATTCTGATTGAGTTATTTCTACCACCTCGAAATACAGTTGACCTAATTGAAAGTGTACTTCCCATCGTTCTACTGATTTCTGCAACTCCTTTTTCAGGAATCGAATTTGTTGGTAGTGAAGATTGGTATCTATGGGTATAGAATCTTCCAGGTCTTGAATCAACATAACGTAAGAATGCTTTTCTATTCAGACCGGGGCAGGTCTTTTAAGCACCAAAGTCAAAGAGCTCTTTGGGTTCAACCTCCAGAGCCAATGAAAGTGCATAAAGCGTACAGATTGTAGGGTTCAATTGGCCATTCTCAATCTTAATAATCTGATTGCGAGAGACATTCGAATCGTAAGATAATTTGTACTGTGACAATCCCTTCTCGATACGAATTTTCTTTACTCGCGCTCCTAATACCGTCAAAAACTTCTGATGCCGATTTTTCATCTCGCAATTGGTCGAAATTCGGGCTTCTACCTAAAAGGGTCAGCCCTATAAAAAGTGCTAATTTGACTCAATGCAGCTGGTTATCAATGACATATATGTCATATTTATGACCTACTACCTTGAATTTGAACGCCTAATCAGGTCTCTGAACCGTGTGTAGATCGTGAAACTGACAATTATTGAAATGGGTGGTTCTCAAGCGTTACTCCTCTCGGTAATTGACAAACTTGCTGGCAAATCGCCTGGCACAACATTCGCTAAAAAAGCGCTGCCTATCAAGCACTTAGAAGTGTCGAAAACTTCTATTTTGATGTGAAAGCTGCCGTTATCGGAAACTGATGAGGGTAGCTGACTGAATTTTGTGCGAAAGTGAAAGGCAAATGGCTAAAAAGCATCCTCAATTAACCTATGGGCGTATTTTGTACTTTTTTGTCGATGTTCAAAACCTCCTCAATAATGCGCTAAACTGCCCCCAAAAGTCCTTGATCGCCGATCAGTGGTTGACTAAACTTGCAGCAAGAAGCGTCTTTCAAAATCACCTTCTGAAACCGTGAAACAGCCCCCTCATCACGATGCACAGTATTCACCAAAATCTAAAACGCCAGGACCTCGATCAATTAGAGTGTCAGGCAGCGTGGCCGCCGTCTTGCTACTGGAACATTTTCCCAGGCACCAGGGCCTATTTACTTATGCAACGTTTTCATCACAACCTCTCTTTTCAGGAGTGGGGACTGGTATCGGATTGGTTTGTGAAAATGAGTGGTTATAAAGCGGGGCTAAGTATACCTTTTATAAGGAAGGAAAAACTTTCCCTTACCTGCTGGGCAGGTGCACTTACCCATCAACGCTGTATCGTTCCCATCAACGGATTTTTTTCTACCCGCCAGACCGAAGATGGTGTACGGGTCTATTTTTCACAGAAACCAGACCAAAGTCCATTCTATGCTGCAGGATTGTGCCCCTTTCGGGAAGATCGTCCGGGTACATATGGGTTTGCCCTCATTACCAACGATCCACCTTTATCAAGTATCCTTAATGGAAGCAAAGTACCAGCTCTGCTTCACCCTACTCAGGTTGCCCAATGGCTGGACGAAGCTGTTGATCATGCTGAAGCACTTAAGATGCTCATGTGCAATCACCGTGAAGTGCTTGAAAGCTTCGAAGTCAGCCCTCAGGCCCTGCAACCTCGTCATCAGCACCAATCTTTGTTAGCGCCAATCGGATGATGCTCTGAAACCCTTACCAACAAAAAGTTTCGAAAAAAAACGGAAAGTAGTAATGGAACTAAAATTGCTGTGTATCTTGCACAAGATTACAGCGATGCTGTATAATGTAACTATTAATCTTGTAGACTGTATTACAACGATTTAAACAAAGAAAACAGCGGTTTTGAAAATTGGGTAGCGACCTACAAAATCCGCTTCATTATCAATCTCCGAATACCAATTTTATTTAGGCCCACTTAGCGATAGATTGAGTCATTCTCTTCCCAAACCTATCCGGGCCCAAAGCGTCTCCATTCTTTTTCTAATACTTTTTCTAATGAACATTTTTGTAGCTAGGTTGGCCGCAGAAACCACCAGCGAAGACCTTAATGACCTTTTCTCTGCTTTTGGTGCTGTTTCTTCCGCCAAGGTAATTATTGATCGGGAAACCGGACACTCCAAGCGTTACGGCTTTGTAGAGATGGACAACGATGATGAAGGCTATGCCGCCATCGAAAACCTTAACGAATCCAGTGTTGACGGAAGCAATATTGTAGTGAAAAAAGCGCGCCCACGCACAGAGAACTCCGGTGGCGGTGGTTTTCGTGGCGGTGGTGGCGGTGGCTATCGCGGTGGCGGTGGCGGTGGCGGCTACCGTGATGGTGGTCGTGACGGCGGTTACCAAAGAGGCAATGACAACCGTAATCGAGGCGGTGGCCGCGACAATCGTCGGGGAGGCTTCTCCGGTGGTGGAAATGATCGCGACTACGACAGCCACGATCGCTATTAACAGGCATTTTCTCACATGATTTAGATAAAAAAGCGGGCTTGCCCGCTTTTTTTTTGATCTCCACACATTGAAAGTCATACCGATAAAGCATCTTTGCGACCGAGTTTAATTCTCGAAACCAGAAATCAGTGGAACTGACCCAAAGGAAATTCCGTGTAACCCCAGTTCCAGAAAAACACAAAAATCGAATAGGATGGCTGTTTTTATCTTTATTGTAATTCACTGGTACCTTTCCCTTTTTTGCCAAACCTTCTTCCATCATCGCTACTCTGCGCACCGGATGTTTACCATGAGCAAAGGCTGGGAACGGTTCTTCTTTTTTCTTTCCTGGCTCACTCAGGGTTCTTCCTACTTAAGCCCTTATGCCTACGGTATTTTGCACCGCATGCACCACGCCTATGCAGATACCGATAAAGATCCGCACTCTCCTATGTACGATAGCAACCTGTTCACCATGATGTGGCGCACTAAGGTGATTTATTCCAGCATTTTCCACGGCACCTATCCAGTTGAGGAGCGATTCAAAAACAACCTTCCCGAATGGTTTACCTTTGAGCGTTTTGCCGAAGGTTGGATATCAAGAGGTTTTTGGATGGTACTATACGTATTCATCTACACGCAAATTGCAACCTCGTGGTGGCAATACATTTTTCTGCCAGCCAACTTTTTGATGGGTCCCCTGCACGGAGCAGTAATCAACTGGTTTGCCCACAAATACGGTAAGATCACTTTTAAAACCAAAGACACTTCACATAATCTTCTTCCGGTAGACGTATTGATGCTCGGTGAAAGCTACCACAACAACCATCACCGCTTTCCTGCCAAGCCCAACTTTGGTTTCAAATGGTTCGAGATCGATCCGGTCTATCCGTTTATCAGAATTTTCCACGCCTTGAAAATTATCAAGCTCAAGCGTGTGATGTAGCGAAGGACACTTCCAAAGAACTTATGAGAACCACGATTAGCTGTCAGCTTTTCGTGGTTTTTTGTTCTACCCGGTTTTTCAAGGCCTGATTAAAAGCTTCAAAACTTTCCTGGGTGGTATTTCCAATCATTCGCAAAATCAGTCCTACGAATACCCCGGAAAAGTTTTCGTAGTGGCGCAATCGTACTCCACTCGTTTCTGGAAGGAGTTCAAAACAATGTTCTCCATCAAACAAACCGGGAAACCACAAATGTCCCAACCAACGTAACCGTTTGTCAGGCGTCACTTCCAACAATTCGGGTTGAAATTTAGTCGTCTTTCCATTGCCCATTCTCATGGTGACTGCCAAACGACTTCCTGCTTCCAACTGCCCTTCGATTTTTACAATGAATGGATTCCAGTAGGGATAATCGGAAAACTGGGTGAGCTCCTGCCAAACTTGCTGCGCAGTTGCTTGAATTAAGATGTTAGAATCAATTTTCATGGTCAATAAGTTTGGAACAAAAGAAACCCTGTGTAGTGATATTGCGTTGCCAACTCCCGCCTAAGACTTATCATTTGGCGCCAAGTTGTAATTTTGTGTTATGGCATTTAATGGTCGTTTTGTTTCTGGCATCATTGAATATGCGGCTCAACGGGGTGCAAATTCCAAAGTGCTTTTCCGTTTAAGCGGACACTCACGCTCCTCCTTAGAACTGGAAGGTACAACCCTCTCTACAGCGGATTTCAACCGGGTTATGCAGCACTGTATTCAAATGGTGAAAGACCCATGTTTCGGGCTTCATGTTGGGGAATCGATGAACCTGTCGGCTGCCGGACTTATCAGTCAGATTGTTCAAACCAGTTCTACCTTAAAAGTAGCATTGGAACACATGGCCGAATTTGCCAACCTCAGCTGCCAGGAGCTACCGGTCTCGTTGCATTGGCACTCCTCAACGGTAGAATTGAGGATGACGCCGTCTGAAACCTGGTGGAGTAAATCCCCTGAAGTGGTAGAGCACACCGCTGCCGGAGTGCTGGCTTTCACCGTGCGCCAGGTACGTACTCTGGCGCGAAATTCAACTTTCCCACTTCAGATTGGACTCATGTCGCCTTCACCAAAACAGCTTCCGGAATACCGTAAAATTCTTGAGGGGACACTCCAATTTGGCCAACCCTATTATTCAATTGCATTGGAGCGTCACATTACTAATGCACAGATTTTAACCCAGGATTATCGGTTGTTGCAATTACTGGTGAGACACGCAAAAGACAAGTTGGCCGAGATGCAAGGCCCATCACAATTGGGCGATCAGGTAAAACGGACGATGACCGGGTTGATGAAACCCCAATTTCCAAATATCGATCAGGTGGCAATGCACATGAACTTAAGTGTTCGCTCGATGCAACGTAAACTGAAAGAGGAAGACACCTCTTTCAAGCAACTTAAGAATGAGTTGCGCCAGGATTTTGCTTTTCGTTACCTAAGTAAGTCCAATCTTTCGATGGCAGAAATCGCCTATATTCTCGATTATGCCTCTCCAAGTGCCTTCAATCGTTCGTTCAAAAGGTGGACTGGCCAAACTCCGAGCAACTATCGGGGCGTTAATTCCTGAAATTTTCGGAACAAAAAGCCATTGGATTGGTTCGGTTTAAAAGTTCTGAAGATGTTTGGATTATTCAAAAAACCGACCGAAACCGAGCGGCTGCAAAAGCAGTACAGAAAATTGATTGAAGAGGCGCATCGTCTTTCCACCATCGACCGAAAAGCCAGTGACCTCAAAATGGCAGAGGCTGACGAGGTGATGAATCGAATTGAAAGCCTCAGTAAATAGACTTTGGATCAAGCTAACTCTCCGTGTTCAAGCGAAATCCTATCTTGGCACGAACAGTTGCTGATCGGTGTTCAAGAAAAAAACTTTTTGGCTTGCCCTTCTATTATCTTTAATAGGGGCCGAAATCCTCTTTCGTTCTGTTGGTCGGATTGATGAAAATGGCAACTTTCGCTTCGGCACCCGCACGCTAAAGCCTTATCACCTACCGTTGCCGGAGGTCAATCGAAGGTTGAACACCTATCAATCGGGCGACAGCACTTCCTTTATTGTTTACCATCGGCAATTGGGTTGGATACCAAGACCTGACTTCGAGTCGGAATCGGGTTGGTACGTTCACAACCAGCAAGGCTTTAGGGTAGCCCGATTAGGCCGACAATACGCTGCCAAGGCAGACACTGGAACGATTCGTATTGCGATTGCCGGCGACTCTTATGTGTACGGCGATGAACTCCCGTTTAAGGAAAGTTTGGGGGCGCAACTTGAACACCACTTCCGGCAAGATTCATTGCCTGCCGAGGTAATCAATTTTGGAGTTGGCGGCTATGGCTTGGACCAGGCAATGCTGCGCATTCTGCTCCAAAGCCACCAATACGACCCCAAAGTAGTGGTACTCGGATTGCAACCCGAAAACCTATATCGAAACCTCAACCTCTACCGGGCATTTTATACGAAGATGGCCCGCAACCCTTTTTTTAAACCGCGCTTTCATTTAAAGAATAACTCACTACAGTTGGCAAACCTCCCCTGCCCTGCCCCTGGAGAAATTACTGCTTTACTGGATAGCTTTCCCAATTGGCCGCTTGCTTCGCTGGAGCACTTCTATCAAGCATCAGATTATCAGGCTAAGGTGTACCGCAACAGCCGCTTGTTGGCTTATGCCGAGGATGTATGGAGGGAAAATCGTTTTAACCGTAGAAAAGAAGAAGCGGAATTTATGGCCCCTGATGGAGAAGCAGCCATGCTTTCGATGGCCCTCATCGATTCCCTGGCCAACTACCTTTATCAACGGGAGGTCTTGTTCATGGTAGTGCACCTCCCTCGAAAACCCGATTTAAGGGATCGGATGGAAGGACATCCCTTTCCCTATCAATCGCTAATGGATTCCATTAGCCAGTGTCCCTCAATTCTTTGGGTTAATCCTGCTCCAGCACTCCAGGAATTTGCTGAAAACGAGTCAATTAATGCACTGTTCGAACCGCGCCAACACTATTCAGGCAAGGCCCAATCAATTGTCGCAAAACATCTTTACAGGACATTGAAAGACGAAAATCCAGGGTTAAGAGACCGCTATTTCTCATTTTATCTTCCTTCAAAAGAAAGCCTTTGAATTAAATGAGAAGAAAATTAGGATTCCTTTGGTTTGCCGAAAATTTCTATTACTTTTCGTCTTGAATCGAGGCATTCTTCTTTTGGTTACCCGGGCCGTCCCAGTTGCCCCTTTCTTCCGGAACCGATAGGCCTTCACCACTTTCCTGCCCCAGATAGCTTACTGTACCCAGTTTGCAATTTGCTCTTGTAGCGAAATGCTTGTGAATTATGCATCTACATCATCTGTTTACACCCTTAATCAATCTACCTAATGAAAAAAGTGATACTTGGGGCCGGTGCTTTGCTGGCCTTAGGGATTGGCTGGATAGCCTTCCAGTCTACATCCCAAATAGAACAGGCTACACTACCTAATACATCCTCCTCTAATCCGGGAGGATGGCTTCCCGGCGAAACCAAAACCGATCCGGGTTGGTTCCAGCAATGGTTTGACCAACGTAAAAATGAACAAGGAGTAATTCCCCGAGGCCTTTATGCCCAATGGGCACAACACGATGCCCAATACAGTGGCAGCCGCTCCTCTGCTCTTTCCAGTATTCTGGAGGTGGGCCCTTATGAGGTGGGTGGACGTACCCGAGCACTGTTGATCGATGCTTCCAACAGCAATCGCTATTTCGCTGGCGGAATATCCGGTGGATTGTGGCGGTCCAACAATGCCGGAGTTTCCTGGACTCCACTCAACGACCAGGCTTCGAACCTGGCAGTAAGTTGCATTGTGCAAGATCCTTTCAACAGCAATGTGATTTACTACGGAACTGGCGAAGGTTCGGGTAACTCAGCCGGATTTGCAGGAGAAGGAGTATTTAAATCTACCGATGGCGGAAACTCTTTTTCTTTGCTCTCCTCTACAAATACTGGCGATTTTGACTATTGCTGGTCGATTGCACACTCGCGTACCCAAGCCAACACCGTTTTCGTAGGAACCAGTACCCGTGGCCTTTGGCGCAGTACTGATGGTGGCTCCAACTGGACCAAAGTGTTGACTACCACCCGGCGAATCAACGATATGATCGCCTTGCCCAACGGTACTATGATGGCCACTTTGAATGGAGATGGCATTTACCAAAGTACCGATAATGGGAACTCCTGGACAGAAATTGCCGGTGGTTTGCCTACATCCGGCTTTGCCCGTATCGCCATTGACTTTTGTGAAAACAGTCCAAATGATATCTATGCACTGTACGCCGAGAGCAACGATGTGATTAAGGACCTTTACCGTTCTACCGATGGAGGAGCCACCTGGACAGTGACCGCTGCTAAACCAGCTACCACGCTCAAATTTACCTGGTATTGCTTCTTCTTGGGAGTATCACCAACCAACCCCGATCATGTGGTACTTGGAGCTCAATATTCCCGCTATTCGCTGGATGGTGGTGCTTCATGGTCGGTATTGAGCACCGGACATGCCGATAACCATACCTATGCTTACGATCCTAATAACACCGATCTCTTTTTGATTGGAAACGATGGTGGGGTTTATCGTAAATCCTGGTCGTCTATTTCCAGTGCAGAGGTTGACCTCAACGACGGTTACCACGTTACCCAATTTTACTCTGGGGATTATATGCCTACCGGCAACAGCGTTTTGGGTGGAACACAAGACAATGGTACACACAAAGCCATTGGGCTCACCTGGAACAAAGTTTTTGGAGGAGACGGCGGCTACTCGCAAGTAAGTTTACAAGATCCTAACCTGGGATATTGTTCTACTCAAAATGGTCGTATCCGTAGGGTAACCAACCTTCAGGGAAGTCATTCGGTTACCTCTATTTACACCACCATTACCAATGCAGACAACACTGCTTTCATTGCACCTTTCGAAATCAACCGGGCCGATGGTGAACAAGTATATTTTTGTTCCTCTACCCGAATTTGGCGTACCACCGATCGTGGTGCCAACTGGACGGCGATGACCAATGCGCACGGGACCATCTATGGTGTTGGAGTAACCAGAGACGTCAATCCTACGGTCTATTTCGGCGGCAGCAGTGCCAAAATTTACCGCGTAGACAACGCTCAAACCGCGGTTGCCGGAGATGAAGTAGACCTGAGTGCTACGGTTCCTTCAGCAGTGACCAACCATTCTATTTCTGACATCAAACCACACCCAACGAACAACACTGTGGCGTATGTCACCTTTTCTTCCATCAGCACCCAACCAAGAGTTTGGCGGGTAGACAACATCCATACTACCTCGCCAACCTGGGTAGCTATTTCGGGCAATCTACCAACCAACCTTCCTTGCAATAGCATGGAAATTGATCCTACCAACGACCAAAATATTTTTGTGGGAACTGACTATGGATTGTATTGCTCCACCGATGGAGGAGCTACTTATGCCAAAGAAACAAGCATTCCCAACACTGCCGTTTTCCAGGTACAATTGCGCGTATCCGACAACAAGTTGTTTGTATTCACCCACGGTCGTGGCGCGTGGTGTGCCAACGTTGGATCAGGTAGCGGAAGCCCAACCTATGCTTCAGTACCTTACTCTACCAGTTTTGAAGGCGGCTTTGATGCCTCCTGGACTAGCGGTTCTGATAATACCAATGGAAGGGTACAAATCACTACTGCCAATACGCCTCGTACGGGCTCTGAGCACCTCACAATGGATGTGGTTACCAGTGGTACTTTTGCCACTAACTATGCCGATTTATACATCAACATGTCCACTACCGCCAATGCCGATTTGCGCTTTTGGTGGAAAGAGTTTGGAGATGAAACCCACACTCAGGATGGTGTCTTTTTCTCTGACGATGGTGGGGCCAACTTCACCAAGGTAGCCAACCTTCAAGATGGGAATAATACCTATGCAGAGCAAGTACTGGACATTGATGCCTTGGCAAGTGCCAACGGTCTAAGCCTCACCAGCACTTTTGTGATTCGCTTGCAACAGTATGACAACTACCCACTTACAACGGATGGATTTGCATTTGACGACCTTTCGGTTACCGAAAGTTTCCCCTACGCCACATTGCCCTACACCACCAGTTTTGAGGGTGGGCTCGACCAGTTTTGGACTACTGCATCGGACAACAGCAATGGCAGAATTCAGGTGACCTCGGCCAACACGCCACGCACTGGTTCGCAACACCTCACCATGGATGTGACCACGAGTGGTACTTATGCGACTAACTCAGCTGATTTGCGCCTCAACCTGTCGGGCCAAACCGATGTTGACCTCAGCTTCTGGTGGAAAGAATTTGGTGATGAGACCAATACGGAGGATGGCGTTTTCTTCTCCGATGATGGCGGAGTCAATTTTGTGAAGGTAGCCAACCTGCAAAACGGTAATTCAACTTATGCCGAACAAGTGTTGGACGTAGATGCTTTGGCATCGGCAAACGGTCTCAGCCTTAGCAACACGTTTGTCATTCGCCTCCAGCAATACGATAACTATCCTATTCCTACTGATGGTTTTGCGTTTGACGACATCGCTGTAACCAGTGGTGCTGTCTACGCTCCGGTTCCCTACTCCACCAGCTTTGAGAGCGGATTTGATCAATATTGGTCGACCGGTTCTGACAATTCCAATGGGCGGGTGCAAATCACAACCGCCAATACGCCACGCACCGGTACGAATCACTTTACCATGGACGTGATCACCAATGGCACCTTTGCTACCAACAATGCGGATTTGCGGGTTGACCTTTCCGGCGAGATTGGGGTGAACCTGCGCTTTTGGTGGAAGGAATTTGGTGACGAAACCCACACCCAAGATGGGGTATATTTCTCCGACAACGGTGGAGCAACCTTTGTGAAGGTATACGATCTGGCCAATGGCAATTCTACCTATGCAGAGCAACTCTTAGATGTAGTGGCCTTGGCAAGTGCCAATGGACTGAGCATGACCGGCAACTTTGTCATTCGGTTCCAGCAGTACGACAATTATGCGATCAGCACCGATGGCTTTGCCATTGATGACGTAAACGTTGAGATTACTGCCAATCCGAATCCTGGTCCGCTGCCCAGTTTGATTGAAACCGAGGAAAGTGGTGTTGCCGATGCGGAAGCCACCTCAGACAAAGCCTGGACGGTTTCAGCATTTCCTAACCCGGCATCGGATGTCATCACCGTTCAGCTAGATGGCAAGCTTACTGCCACCCAAGCCACCTTACGCGTGCTTGACCTTAGCGGACGGGAAGTACTAAGACAAAACAATCTGGTGTTAGCCACTGGATTTAGAAACACCCTGGAGGTAGGTCATTTGCCTGCAGGCCTGTATTTCGTAGTGTTGGAGAATGAACTCCGCACCGAAGTGCTTCGAGTAATGAAGCAATAAACCCAATCCATCAAATCTACAATCAAAAGGGGCGGCTTCCATTGGGAGGCCGCCTTTTTTGATTTGGCCGGGTTTTCGGTACATGGAAAAGCAGAATTCCCATTACATTTATCCTGTGTCGAAAGCTCGTTTTTTCATTGCCTTGGTTCCACCAGAAGCACTTTCGGAAGAAATCATGGTTTGGAAGCGGTATTTTGAGCGACAATTCAACAGCCGTGCTGCTTTGCGATCGCCTCCCCACCTTACATTACACATGCCTTTTCTTTGGCCAGAAAAACGTGAATCTGAACTACATGCTTCGTTTTCTGCCTTAGCTCAATCGAGCTCCGATTTCACCATTCATCTCCAAGGCTTTGGGGCCTTTCCTCCCCGAGTAATCTATGTAGCCGTAGCACCTCAACCTGAATTGTTGGCCTTTCAGGAAAAAGTAGCCATAGCAGCCCGAAAAGAGCTGCACCTGCTTCATCCCACCCACAAAGGACACGGATTTCACCCGCATATTACGGTGGCGTTTCGCGATTTGAGAAAGACTGATTTTGAGACCGCCTGGAAGCAATTAGAAACCACCTCCTTCAAGGCTACCTGGAACATTTCAGATTTGGCAGTGCTCAAACACGATGGGAAACGTTGGAACATTTGGCAGCAATTTCCTTTATCGGAACAGATGTAAAAAGAGAGGCTTCTCACAGAATCGTCGATAAAAATCTCCGAACAGTCCGATCCTTTTGTAAAAGCTGGCAAGCCCCGCCATTTTTGACCCATGATTGGGACCACACCAAGCATGCGCCAAATTAGGTTATGGTCGAGCCGGGAGATGTATTTTCCTGGCTTTTCCATTGTTTGCAGTGTCCTATTTGTATTGTTTGGAATGGGCCTACCCAAAGCAAAGGCCAATTCTACCCCATTGGTCACTTCTCAATACTATCCTGTTACTCCTAAGCGCTCTGGCCATCAGCCACTTTTGGTGGTAACTACCATTGGTGCTTCCATGGCACCTTTAGAAGCGGCACAACTGACCCAGCACTATGCGGTGTTGCACCTACAATTGAATGATAGCGCCACCACTGAAGCACTTCGACCGTACATTGGCCACTTTTTCTACACGCATCTACAGCACCATCAGGTTGATCTACAGCGGATCCATTTCATTACCACACACCTGGCTCATCGGCACGGCAGGAAACTATATGCGGGATTGGATTTCCCGGTAGCCGCCTGGGCTATGGTGGGTGGTGATGCACTGGTGGGTGCCAACGACAAAATCCGCTATTTTCCTGATAATGAGCAGCTTTATTCGAAACTGTTTGCCTTTTTTTCACAGTGTTACCTCTGGCAATCTGACCTCAGTCATTATCGGGATCGCCTGATAGCCAAACGCACGTTTGCCGACCTCAATCACTTCAAAGGCTCTTGGTCGGTGGGTTTGGATTATAGTCGCTTTTTTATGTTGGGCGATCGGCAGGAAGAAGACACCCTTTACCAAATGCCAAGAACTGCCGGAATGATGACCCTCAGTGGAAACTACTGGTTATCCAACAGAATTTACCTTAAAGCAAGCCTCGGCCTGCACATGAGATTACCCGGTGCTGGTGGTTTGGGTGGCGCCATGGGAGGCGGTTTTAGTGGTGGTTCGGAGATCGATACCAGTTTTTCTTCTTTTGCCTTGGTAGGCCCTGGCTTTGGGATTGGGTTTGTTGGCACCAACACCAGGTTTCGGCCCCTGGTGGAAGTGGGCATAGAATCTTTGCAGTACACGCTTATCAACATGCACATAAAAGGCGATCTCGACAACGGGTTTGATAGCATTGAGCGTTCCGAAAAACGAGAACGGGTTGCACTACCAACACTAAATGCCACCGCAGGGTTTCAATACCGCATCAGCAACCGGCTGGTGCTCGACCAACGCATCAGTTACCGACACAATGGTTTGTTGGATACCCCCGTGGGAGAATTGCTCAATTACCGGTCTATTACGGCCTCTTTGGGGCTTCGATTTCTAATTGATATCCGTTGATATGGCCACTACTCCATTACCGGATTCGGGTTATCTTAGACGAATGGCTCAATTGCCTCGCTTGCTTTCCTCCCCCAAATCGGGATTTTTCGACTCAAGTATCATTTCTTCCAGCCGTTTGGAAGTGTTGATCCACCTCCTGCTTTGGTTGTTGCTGTTCTCCTTGCCTCTTGCTTTCTTACCTGATACTTTGCAACAAGTACAAGGGGTATATTGGATGGTTTACTCCCACCAGGCGTTGTTGTGCACGGCTTTTTACTTCAACTATCTTTTCCTTACTCCAATTTGGCTGGAAAAGAAGAAATTACTGGGGTTCTTACTTGGGGTTGTTGGCATTGTGGCAATAGTCATTACCGTCAATATGCTGATAAGAGATTGGTTTGATTTAGACCAACAGTATCGTGACTCGTTGAACCTTCCTCAAAACTACCAACACCTGCCTGGCATTCGTACCTTTCCTACCCTTTCTACACTGGTGATTCTTGCTATTTCCACCGTTCTTAGGTCCAACAAAATGATGCAAAAACAAGCTGGCCTACGCATGAAAGAGCAGGAAGAACGCTTAACCACCGAGTTACGTTTTCTTAAAAGCCAGATCAGTCCACACTATTTGTTCAATACGCTCAATACGATCTATGCACTTACCGAGACCAATACGCAGGAAGCACGATCGGCGATTCACATGCTGTCGAAGCAAATCCGGTACTTGTTGTATGAAACCGACCGGTCGTATACCACGTTAAGTGCCGATTTTCAATTTTTAAATGACTACATAAGGTTGATGCGCTTGCGACTGCCAGATCATGTCACCATCAATTTTGATCAAGAAACACCTCCTAAACCTGTGCGTATTCCTCCCATGTTGTTCCTGCATTTTGTAGAAAACTCCTTTAAACATGGCATCAGCAACCGGCAGGCTAGCGACCTGCAATTCTCGCTTCGCTTTGCGGATGGCCAGGTATTTTTTAAGGCTTCCAACCCGATGCACCAACAGCTTACAGAACCTGGGGGCGTTGGTTTGAGCAATACCCTTCGAAGGCTCAACCTGCTCTATCCTGAGCACAACTATCAACTACACGTTTCTCCCGGTCCTCATTTTTATACGGTGGACCTCAGTATTCCGGTCTATGAAGATTGATTGTTTGGCGGTAGACGATGAGAAACCAGCTTTGCAGCTGGTGAAAAGTTACATTGAGCAAGTCGACTTTTTGAACTTGAGAGGTTGTTTTCACAATCCGGTGGAAGCCATGAATAAGGTTAAAGAATGGAACATACCTCTGCTTTTCTTAGACATCAACATGCCCGACCTCAGCGGTACGCAATTGGCTCGACTGCTGCCACCTGAATCGAAAGTAATTTTCACTACTGCCTATGAAGAATACGCCTTGGAAGGTTTTAAAGTGTCAGCGTTAGATTACTTGGTGAAGCCATTTAGTCTGGAAGAATTCATGGGAGCCGCCCAAAAAGCCTTTGACTATTTTCAACTGTTGCAAGCATCGCATGGCCAACAAGTCGACGATTATTTATTTGTAAAGGCCGACTACAAACTCCACAAAGTGTGGTTGCAGGATATTCTGTTTGTAGAAAATCTGAAGGATTACGTCCGCTTTTACCTGGAAGACGGAACCCGATTGATGAGCCTGGTGGCGCTCAAAACGCTGGAAGAACGATTGCCTAAAGTGCAATTCATGAAAGTACACCGTTCGTACATCGTGAACCTCACAAAGGTGAGTACCGTGGAGCGCAGCCGGATCGTGTTTGGCAATCACTTCATTCCAATCAGCGACCCCTATCGACCCGCATTTAAGGCTTATCTCGAACAAAAACGCATCAATTAGGAGGACAATCAAAGCGTGAAAGCGATCAAAAATTCGCCTTCCAATTACGCCTTTTGTTCAAAGTAACAATCCGTATCTTCGGGCCTCAGCGCCCGATTATGAGAAAAACTGTGTTTTTGATGGGATGGCTACTATTTGCCACCCTGGCCAGCGGCCAACGACCGCACCAGCCTGCTGCCTCCGAAATTCAATTGAAACTCAACAAGCTGAATGTGCTCGGCAATGTGCTCTACTTAGCCGCGCATCCAGACGATGAGAACACCCGATTTATCGGATATTGCGCCAATGAGCGCCTCTTCAATACAGCCTACCTATCGCTTACAAGAGGTGATGGGGGCCAAAACCTCATCGGTCCTGAGATTCGGGAAGGACTCGGAATCATCCGAACTCAGGAATTGCTGGCTGCCCGACGGAAAGACGGTGGGCAACAGTTCTTTTCACGGGCCAACGACTTTGGGTATTCTAAAACCAGCACCGAGACACAACAGATTTGGGATAAGGAAAAAATCCTGGGCGACATGGTTTGGGTGATTCGAAATTTCAGGCCTGATGTGATCGTATGTCGTTTTCCACCCGACAGTCGAGGTGGCCATGGGCACCATACCGCTTCTGCTGAGCTGGGACTAATTGCCTTTGAAATGGCTGCTGACCCTGAGGCCTATCCAGCGCAATTGAAATACACCGAGGTATGGCAAACGACCCGGATTGTGGTCAATACCGGTCGCTGGTGGAGAAAAAACATTTCAGCCGATGAAGAAGGAGTGGTAGCCGAAGACATTGGCAGTTACAATCCGCTGTTGGGTACTTCTTATAATGAATTGGCCGCCAGAAGCCGAAGTCAACACAAAAGCCAAGGCTTTGGGGCTACTGGAAGTCGGGGCGAATTGATCGAGTATTTCGAGCATTTGAAAGGGAAAGAAGCTCAAAAGTCACTTTTTGAGGGATACTCCAGCGGATGGGATCGGGTGAAGGGCAGTAAAGACGTTGCCGCCAAAGTGAAGCAGGTGATTGCCCAATACAATCCTGAAAATCCATCGGGATCGATTGATGGTTTGCTGGCTCTCCGTGCGGAACTACTCCAACTCAACGATCCATTTTGGAAACTTAAAAAGCTACAAGAAATTGATCAGCTGATTTTAGATTGTGCGGGCATTTACCTTGAAGCCAAAGCAGACGACTATGCCGCCACCCCGGGCGATTCGGCCAAAATAAGCTTTGAGTTCATCAACCGAAGCGGGGCTTCCGTAGAACTAAAACAGTTGAGCTCCAATGTGTTGGGCATCAAAGAAGCGATGATGCTCACCATGGACAAGAATCAGAAGAAAACCCATGAACTGGCGCTCCAATTGCCCAGCGACCTAACGGTAACACAACCTTACTGGTTGGCCGAGAAGGGCACATTGGGCACTTACCGGGTAGACAACCAGCTGCTAATTGGCAAACCCGAGAACGATCCTTCGATTGCGTTTCAACTTCAGTTGATGGTAAACGGCACCACCCTGGACTATGAAATCCCCTTGATTTACAAATGGAACGACCCGGTGAAAGGTGAACTTTATCGTCCCTTTACCATCACGCCACCCGTATTTGTCAATTTTTCTGAGAGTGCATTTCTGTTTTCTTCCAACACCGCTCGCGAGGTAGAAGTAAAGGTCAAAAGCGGCCAGGCCGATTTTAGTGGGACCGTTCAACTCAATGTGCCCAGTGGCTGGAAACTAAGCCAATCACAATTTAAGGTACAATTCGAGCGCAAAGGAGAAGAGCAGTTGCTCAAAGTAAGCCTTCAACCCATCGAGGGAATGCCGGTCACCAACGGGAACCTCACCGCCAGAGTTTTGGACCAACAGGGCGATTTGTGGCAAAATTCCTTACAAACCATCGCTTACGATCACATTCCGACCCAAAGTTATTTCCCCAGCGCAGCCACCCAAATTGTATATGTCGACCTGAAGAAAAAGGGCCGGTTGGTGGGTTATTGGGAAGGGGCCGGAGATGTGATTCCCGAAAGCCTCGAAAATGTAGGTTATCAGGTAGATCGCCTGAGTGAGGGCGACCTTTCACCTGCCAATCTGAAACGCTACGATGCTATTGTTTTAGGCATACGCGCCCTCAATACCGATGAGCGAATGGATTTTGCTATGCCGGCCTTGTTGGCCTATGCCAAGGCCGGAGGAACCCTCATCGTTCAATACAATACTTATTTCCGACTTAAAACGCAGAACTATTCTCCTTTCCCAATCAAAATTTCGCGCGACCGGGTGACCGAAGAAGATGCTAAAGTTACTTTCCTGCAACCCGATCATCCGGTGCTAAACCAACCCAACAAAATCACAGCGGCCGACTTTGATGGCTGGGTACAAGAGCGTGGCCTCTATTTCCCCAGCGAATGGGACGAAAAGTACGCTGCCCTTTTGAGCTGGCACGATGTAGGTGAAGATGCCAAAGAAGGTAGTTTGTTGGTAGCGCCTTACGGTGAAGGCTACTACGTGTACACGGGCATTTCATTCTTCCGGCAACTTCCGGCAGGAGTGCCCGGAGCTTACCGCTTGTTGGTCAACCTCATTTCGTTGGGCAATGAAGAGTAACGAAACGGCTCCGAAAAACAACGATACCGAACAATCCGGGCCACCACTGTTTGCTACCTGGCAGAGTTGGTATGCCCTCTTGGTGCTGGTTTTATCGGTATTAGTAGCCCTGTTTTACGTGCTAACCCGCTATTATTCATGAGTCCGATTGATTGGATCGTACTGTTAGGAACCCTGGCCTTCATTGCCGCTTACGGTGTTTGGAAAACACGGGGCAGCCAAAATTTAGAAGGGTATCTGCGTGGAAACAACGATGCTAAGTGGTGGGGAATTGGCATCAGCATCATGGCTACACAGGCCAGTGCCATCACCTTTCTATCTACTCCTGGCCAAGCTTATTTTGACGGGATGCGCTTTGTGCAGTTCTATTTCGGCCTGCCCATCGCCATGATCATATTGTCCGTCACTTTCATTCCTATCTATTACAAGCTCAAGGTTTTTACCGCCTATGAGTTTTTGGAACAGCGCTTCGACCTGAAAACACGATCGCTGGCGTCCATCTTGTTTTTGGTGCAACGCGGCCTCGCGGTTGGCATCACCATTTATGCCCCTTCTATCATTCTCTCTACCCTTTTGGGATGGCCACTCGGCCTCACCAACCTGCTGATCGGAGCACTGGTAATTGTATATACCGTCTCGGGCGGAACTAAGGCGGTGACCCAAACCCAAAAGCAACAAATGGCCGTGATGATGGGTGGAATGGTCATTGCCGGAATTTTGGTGATTGCATGGCTACCCGAGAAAATGGGCTTTGGAGATGCCTTGCATGTAGCGGGTAAGATGGGCAAACTCAACGTGGTCAATTTTGAGTTTGATCTCAACGATCGCTATAATTTCTGGTCAGGAATAACGGCTGCCTTGTTTTTGTTCATGTCTTATTTTGGTACCGACCAGAGCCAGGTGCAACGCTACCTGAGCGGCCGCTCCATCGCCGAAAGTCGACTCGGGCTCATTATGAACGGCTTACTGAAAGTACCTATGCAATTCGTTATCCTGTTCATCGGGGTGATGGTGTTTGTTTTCTTTCAGTTCAACCAACCTCCGGTTTTCTTCAATAAAACGGCCTTAGAAAAAGTGGAGCAATCGGCCAATGAAGAAGACAAGGAAGAACTCGAACGACTCAAAAGGCAGTACACCCACGTTTTCGAAGAAAAAAAGTACCACCTGGAAGAATTGATCAAAGCCACCCGGACAGAAGATCAATCGGAGGTGGACCGGCTTCGAACCGAAGTAAATACCCTGCAAGAGCGCTCCGAAGAAGTGCGGGAAGAAGTCAAAGGTTTGGTATTGAAAACCGATCCCAATGCCGAAGACAACGACAAGGATTATGTATTCATGACCTTTGTAATGAATTACCTGCCCACCGGTTTAGTTGGGCTTTTATTTGCTGTAATTTTTTCTGCGGCCATGTCTTCTACGGCCTCGGAATTGAACGCCTTGGCCACCACCACTACCATCGACCTTTACCGGAGATCGATCCGCAAAAACGAAAACGAGCAACATTATGTCAGTTCCAGTCGCTGGTTCACCTTCTTGTGGGGCATTTTGGCTATTTTGTTCGCCACCTATGCGTCCCTGTTCGAAAACTTGATTCAAGCGGTCAACTACCTTGGATCGCTGTTTTACGGAACCATTCTTGGCATCTTCATTGTCGCCTTCTACATCAAACGCATAGGAGCCAATGCGGTATTTTTTGGAGCTATTTTGGCCGAACTACTGGTAATTGGGCTAGACCAAGCCAATGGGGCGGGCATTGCTCCAGAATGGTTACAAGTAGGTTATTTGTGGTACAACGTTATTGGTTGTGGCTTAGTCGTATTCTTCGGATTGCTGTTGCAACCCTTTTTTGACAAACCTCAACAAGCAACCATTCTGGAAAAAAACGAAAAAAGCCACCCCGATTAGCGAAGTGGCTTTTAACAGTTTGGTTGTAACTCGACTTATCCTTTCAAGCGAGCAATCAGTTTTTCGTTGCGATCAATGTAGCCGTAGTCTCCTTCTTCAGAGGCTTTCGCCATCTTCAAAGATTCTTCTGCAGTTTTGATGGCCTCTTTGGTGTTGCCCATATCGGCCAATAATTCTGCTTTGTAGTGGATGTACCAGAAAGCTTTTGGACGCATCTCAATGGCTTTGTTCATCCATTTGAGGGCCATTTCTTGGTCTTTACCATGCTCTGCATAATAGCGACCACCGGCCATATAAGTACTGGCTTTGACCTCAGCATCGGCAGGAGCGTCCACCAATTGTTCTTTGATTTGCGCCATTACTTTGGTTTCAGAATCCACTTTGATGGGAATTGCAACCCTGGTCTTTTCCCATTTCATCACCAGGTGAGCACTGTTATCCGTCAGGTGCGAAAACTCAATGGTAAAGGTTTCAACCGGATCGCCTAAAGTGGTAGACTTGATTTCAAAACGTGTTACCTCTTCACTTTCTTTGTACTCTCCGGCACCCCATAATTCGGTGTTCTTATTGATCATTATGGTCCACATTTCCTTGCCAGGCATGGTAAAGATGGAATAGCTACCGGCAGGCACTTCTTTATTGTTGAAAGAAACCGGCTCATCGAATTTAATCATGGTTGCTTTGTTAGCGCCAGTACGCCAAATTTTTCCGTAAGGCACTAAATCACCAAAAATGGTGCGGTCTTTCATTCCTGGACGGGAATATACCACAGTGATGTCAGTAAGTCCTACAGTTTGCGAAATGGTAGCACCAGGGCTGGGCTGTGGCGTTTTAATTTGAGCCACGGCAGCAGTAGCGGCAAACAACAGCACCACGGTAAAGAGTCGGGTCATCAGTTTCATAGCAAGAGCATTGTGTTGGTTTAGGCGGCAAAGATAGCGCATCATCATTGGCCCACCTGCCTCCATTTGTATCCATTTCCAAGGTTCCTAATGCACAAACCAAGACCTACACCTGATAAATGGTGAGTAGCAATGAGACAAGAAGGCCCTGAAAAAGTCGTTTCTTTGAGGTCTAATGCTGAAACAACTGCATAAGTTAGTGCTCTTGATGGCACTTTGGATACTCGGGTGTCTGCAAGTATTGGGGCAGTATTACACCGCCCCGGACCGTAGTTTTCGTATTGCATTTCCGGGCCTGCCGGTAGAAAAAAAACAGCTGGTGGAGACCCCATTGGGTGAAATTCCAATGACGACCTATCTTTTCGAAGCTTCAGAAGACCTGGTCTACCTCACTGCGCTTTCCGATTTTCCGAAGGATTCGCTGCGAAAATTTAAACCCGACTCGTTGCTCAGAAAAACGATGGTAGGAATTCAAAAAACCTTGGGAGTAGAAGCGCTGGATCTGGTTGTTCCACTAAAAAAAGACAACTATCCAGGTCTTTCCTTTCGAGGAAAATCCAAAGACCTGTGGGTGGTATACGAGCTGTATCTGTTGGATAGCAGGCTGTATCAAATTGGAATGCTATCAGGCAATGGCTACCCACTCGACACGAAAATAGAAACCTATTTCCGCTCTTTTGAATTGCTGGAAGGAGCGTTTATGGATGGACTTTACCGTGCTTCTCCGGATGCTGGTTTTAAAGTTGCTTTCCCGAGAAAGCCAAAAACTTCCGTTCAAACGATCAACGCAGAAAAGAATTCCATCACGATTCACCTTTTCATTGCTGAAATGAAGAATCAGGGGATTTATATGGTGTCTTATTCTGATCTTCCAGATGACTCGCTGAAAAACGAAAATCCCCAAAAGATAATGGGGCGTGCCCAGACGAGCATCCTTCAAAACCTCGGGCTTCCTGAGCCCGGAAGCCAGGGAAAGCGGTTTTTGGGAGAACATCCGGGAATTCATTTTCTCGCAGCTTCACAACAAATGCGGGTGTCATTTCAACTTTTTTTGGTGAATGGGCGCCTTTACCAGGTAGGTGTAATGTCGCCTGTGGGTCTGTTTAACGACCGTATGGCCAATGATTTCTTACGGTCATTCGACTTGGATTGATTCAATCTGGATCCATTTTTTTCTATTTCAATTTCTACCATTTGATTTCCAGG
>CALCCE010000261.1 GCA_937899835.1 uncultured Flavobacteriales bacterium
GCTAAAAAACAGGCACCCGTGATTTGAGAGAAGTGTTTTTAATAAACTTGAATGGGATTGTGAGTAAGGAAGTAGTGGGGATTTACAGAACAAGAAACTTCCTTAAGGATTTTCCAAAAGGGTCAACATCTGACTTAGAAGCAAATGGGATAGCAGAAAAATTAGCAGTCGCACTCCTGATTGTGAATGCTTTTTTGTTTATCCAATCGTATCGCCCAATTTGAAAAGGGGCAAATACATCGCGATAAGTATGATGCCTACAAACAGACCAATGGTAATGATGAGTATAGGCTCCAACACACTACTAATCAATGAGGTGCGATGCTCTACCTCCCCTTGGTATTGTTCGGCCATTTTGCCAAAGATCAAATCGAGCTGATTCACTTCTTCGGCAACTTTTACCAACGACACCAGCCGCTTAGGAAAAATAAGGTAGCGTGCCATGCACTCATGCAACGCATCACCTTTCATGATTTGTTCGCGAATGTGGAGCAATGCCACTTCTAAAGGGTAGAACCGCACCATTTTGCCCACCAATTCCAAGGCTTCTACCAAGGGCAGCCCTGCCCCGATAAGCAGGTTGAGCGACTGGCAGGTACGCGCCAGAAAAACCCTCCGCATGATGGGTCCCAATAACGGAATGCGCAATACCAAGGTGCTGGACAAGCTTCGGTACCACACTGCTTTTCGTTGAAAAATAGAGATGGCCACAACCGAAGTAAGGACCAGTAAAAAGGGCAACCCAAGCTTGCCTGCACCATTAGAGAGGTTGATAATAAGTTGGGTTAAGGCAGGCAAATCACCACCAAAACGCTGGAAAATATCTTCGAACATGGGCACGATTACCCGAAGCATGAACACTATGGCGCCCACTGCAGTGAGCAACACAATGATCGGATAAGACAGTGCATTAACCACCTGCCGCCTTTGTGCCAACTTTTTGTTGTAGTAACGGGCAAGGTCTTGCAGCACTTCCGGTAGGCGCCCACTTTCTTCACCAATGCGCAAATTGAAATACTCGTAATCCGAAAAACTACCCGAAGATCGAATGGCTTCTGATAAGCTTTCCCCAGACATTACCGATTGTCCAATGGCTTGAAAAAGCTTTTTGTCGCGGTCTTTACGCTGCTCCTCCTCTACCAATTCCAGAGCCGACTTAATGTCGACCCCAGCTGAAAACAACACGCTCAATTCGGAATAAAAGGCTTCTTTTTTGCGATCGCCAAGCCCACTACCAAACAACTGGATGTCCTTCTCATACCACTTTTCAGCATTCGCATCCTTCTTGCCAGCATTTTTACCAGCGAGTGACGATGATTCTATTTGATCGAGGTTGATGCTCATGGCTGTTCTTCGGCTAAACGGGTTTTGGCCCCGGAAGCTTTGCGCGCTGCTAAGGTGAGGCTTTGTCCTGCAAATAACAATTGCAAGCGCACTTCATCCACCATTTGCCCCGGAAGTAATATAGGCTTGCCCTGCCAAAAGGTTTCCACATCCAATAGGTTGAGAAAAAAAGTATCGCTCCTACCGGCCTGCTGTCGGTAGATACCGCCATCGTCGTAGCTCCAACCGATGGAGGCCTGACCCAAGCGTTGGATCAACCAACCTTGGTTGCGCTGAATCACGGTATGCGCCTGGGCGATATCCCTTACCAGCAAGGCCTGAGCATCACTCACCACCAGATCGCGGTTCACCCGATCGCGGTAATTGCCCGACTCCTGCCCCACCCGCTCATAAACCATCCAGGCCAAACTAATGACCAAACCGGTAATGATCATTACCACCGAGGTTTCCAAGAGTGTGAATGCGGACAGCTTAGTTTTCATCGGGTTGATAAATGAGTTGATCTCGCCGGCCCAGCAAAAAGCCGTTGGAGGCGTAGGTCTCTATATGCACGTGCTGTAAGTCGGGTTGGGCATTGCCCATGGACCTTACCACCACCACCATGCGCCATTGATCGGTTTCATATTCTTCGTCCAACCAACGTTGGTTTTGCTCCATATCCAGAAGCTTGCGCTGCATTTCAGCTTGTGCCTGCACCTTTAGGGCACTGCGCTGCGAAGCTCCAATGCGCACAAACAGTGTCATCGCAAGGCCAAAAACTAGCATCACCACCATCATGGCCATCATCACCTCCAGCAAGGTAGATGCCTTTACCTGTGTTTTTATTCTAGCCATTGGGCAATCTTAAATTTTTCGGTGGCAGACTTCAGGCTAATGCCCACAAAGCTGGGTGATAGTTTCGAACGATCAACGGTAGCATTCAAAAGATGATTCCCGTAGACCGATGCCGGAGTTTTGAGGTAGAGCTGCCGGGCCCAAACAGTACCCAATACGGAGCCCTTCAGTTCGAGCAGATGCCCGGCATACACCTGACCGACTATCTCTGCTTCGGGACCAATTGCCAACAACCAATTGCTACGTGGCAATACTCCCGGTACTTGCAGCACAACGCATCCGGCCACACGAGCTTGCTCGGCGATGGTAATGCCGCCTACACCACTGCCGTCTTTTGCTTCCACCACCAGGGCAGAAGGATAGTTGAGCAGTACTCCTTCTTCTACAGCAATTGAATCACTGGCAAAAATTTGGAGATTGCCTTCAAATCCAGCCTCAACGGTTACACGCGGTGCGGTTACAATTACATTATCCAAGCGGGCTTGCCGCCCTATGAATACCGAATTACGTGATACGATGCGCAGGTTTCCCGATAATCGTTGCCGGGTGAGCGCAATGGACTGATCACTGTAAAGCAAAACCGTTTTACGGCGAAAGCTGTGGCTGAGACTATCGACCGTAAGGTTGTCCCATTTCAACAAGCTTTCTTCTAATGATTGGCGCCCATTGATATAATCCAACTCGGCAAAATGTTGAATGGCCAAAGCAGGCACTTGCCTTTGACTCGTGGTTACCGAACCATAAATGAGGCGATCGCCTACGTAGTTTTGCCCTTCGATGTAGGCCCGTTTAGGCCCCGCTTTGGGCAATTGACAACGGCCTTTCACAACCGTTCGCCCACACAACGACAAGGGCTGATTTTGATCTGCCAGGTAAAGTGCTACTCCTCCTTCGGGCTCTACTCCTTGCCCGGCCAAAGCGACTTGACTAAAACGGTTGTTGCGCCAAAGCGCTGTGGCGGTCAATTTTTGAAAAACACCCCAGGGGGCCGCCTGCAAAACCACGGTATCGGTAGCATTGCCATAAAGGTCCTGAACCCGACGAGTTGCGCCAGCTTGTGCCCCTTCAGACAACAACCATTGAATGCCAGAAGCTGCATTGTCCGTAAGCCGTAACGTTTGTTGATTGTAGTCCAGTGAAAGCTGCGCGTGAAACGCATAAAACACCAAGCCACTGCTCAGTAAGCCAACAATCACGGCTACCGCCAATGAATAGATCAAAGCTCCGGCCCGAAGCATGAGGAGTTAATCGTTGGAAGGTTCGGTGGTGGATGCTTCGGTCTTGTTTTTGCGGGTAAAGGGCCACCAACGCCATTTTTTCTCCTTGGCGGCAGTAGCCTCCTTTTCGCCATCGGTAGAAGTAGATTCCGACTCTTTAGGTTCCAATTTATTTTTTTTGGATTCCCGCAGCCAAAAGCGCAGCTTTTTACGCTCTTTTTTAGCTTGTTCGGCCTCTCCCTTATCTTCAGCAGCTACTATTCTTTCTACCCCACGTTTGTATTTACTCTCCTTGAGCAACTTGCCTCCTTGAAAACTTCGCGTAGTTCCGTGTAGCAAACCGTTTTTGTAATGAGATAACAATTGGGTACGGCCTTGCTCGTCGAACTGTTCAAAGCTACCGTGGAGCCGACCGGCTTTAAAATGTTTGATTTCCTTGAGTTGCCCATCGGGATACCAAGTCCGCCATTCGCCCTCTCGCAACCCTTTGATGAAAACTCCTTTTACCTTCAGGTTCTTATTGCGAAAAAATTCGGCGTATTCGCCGTGCAACAGGCGCCCATCAAAACTTCCCTGGGTTTGCAACACTTCGTTGCTGCGATACCAGAAATAAGTACGGTCGTTGCTGGTGCGCACCTTTACATCGTTGTCGTCTAAAGCACCAAACCGCAGGGTTACCTCGGGTTGATTGACTGTAAAATGTTGAATATTGAGGCGCTTGTAGGTGTCTATTTGAGCACTTAGCGGAAGCCCAAGCGCTGATACCAGAAAAATAAATAGTAGAAATCGGGGCATGATAAAAGTCTGTTAATCAAAAATAAGGAATCTGAACTACTTGGCTGGGAATTCCATTTTACTTCCCGAAACGCTTTCAGCAGGAACTTTCGTGTGGGTATAAAAAAAGCGATTCGCAGGTTATGTGAATCGCTTTGAGCTTGGGTGAGAGAAAACCTGTGTCAATCGAAATAATGAGAATAATCGATTTGGTCGGTTTTTGGGTGAATTGGGAACTACAATGTCGAAGATTCAAAGCCATTTGTCAAGCGTAGAAATACGGTATACATATTGGAAGCTACCCCAAGGCCCAATTCAACGGGATTCACTACTGCTTGTTAACATTTAGTTAACATGAAAATCGTCACTGACACCCTCGAGTGCTACCTCAATGAGCATTACAATTTCAATGACCCATACCAATAAAAAAGGCGGCTTCCCTTGCCGAAGCCGCCTTTTCATTAAGCTAAATAACAGATGATGCTTAGTGGCGGATTACCCGCGCCTGATAAAGGACTTCTCCATCAGCGCTTACCGTAACGAGGTTGAGTCCTGAAGAAAGTAAAGCCGTTTCCAGTTCTACAACTTGAGTACCAGAAGCTAGATTGATCTGCCGTAGAGCCGTTTGTTGCCCCAATGCATTAAAGATCGCTACCTGCACGGTTCTCGCATTCCACAAGTTGGCAGAGAGTTTTAGGCTTTCATCGTTTGGCCCTATGGGATTGGGATAGAAGTGAAAGCTTTCACCAGCTGGCACTAGCTCCGTTCCTTCGCTTGCAGCCAATCGGAAAGAATAGCCACCCGTTCCGTCACATTGCTCGGCTTTGCCAAATACCTGATCCTTGTCAACCTTGCGAATTTTCACTGTGCCATAGGCGTACTCCGTGTAGGTCCGCTTGGCCACTCCAGGCTTTTGTTCCTTTACCTCTATTTTTTCTTCTTCAAAACACAAGGACTTTCCATTATTGGCCAAACCGGCTAAAAGAAAACCATTTTCGCCCTCACGGTGCAAGGCTTTTGCAACGTAGCCCTTCCGAGTTTGTACCATGGCGGTAGCAAAACGGTTGTTTTGATTTTGTTGCTTGTTGTATTTGAGGAAGTAATTCAACGACCCATCGCTAATTTCAACGTTGAGGAAACCGGGGTTATAGGTATCCTTAAAGGTATTGGTATACACGTCCAACAGCTTTTCGTTTTCACGACTCTGGTAGATGGCCAGCCCTTGGTTGATGCGGTGTTCTTTTTGCCAGTAGTAGTTGACCCACTTGGGTTCCCGATCGTCGTTGAGCAACATCACGGTAATGGCTTGTGACACTCCGGTTTCAACACCAGGGTTGGAAGTAGTGAAGGCCAACCCATAGGCTTGCGTATTGTTGAATTTTAGCTCATCGATGGCCGCACCAAAATGCCGGTCACCGTCCACCCCATAAAACAAGTATTTGTCGGAAACCAACCCACTCGTAGGGTCAATACCCATGGTGAAGATTCGGTTGGGTTGCCCCGATTCAAAACGAGTGCCCGCAACGATGAACTTGTTGAAACTGTTTTTCACCATCGTTAGTCCAAAATCAGTAACCGGAGTACTCGGGAATACTTCATCATAGCGGTTGAGATACTGGAAATTTCCGTTTTCGAAGATTGCACCGGCATAAAGGATACTCTTTTGCGTATTGGAAGAAGTGCTACCTACCATAAAATAGGTGGGGGCCAGTGGTGTGATGACACCAAAGGTTTTTTCTACCATTCTCCACTCTTCGCGGGTACCTGGCACACCATACTGAGTAGACCAAAGCACATTACCGGTGCTGATTTCTACCCGCATGGCAAAGGCATTCCAATCGGTAGGATTGTCTTTGTCCTGGGCAGTTCCGACTACAATGATGTCTTTGCCACTGTAGGAAACTTCCAGGCCAAAAGCCCGCTCGTCGAGGTTTTTCTGACCGTAGCGTAACGCCCAGATCACCCCGCCACTTTCGGCTTTGGTTTTTACGATCACAATGTCGTTGCGCAAATTATTGAGCGGTTCGCGGGCATAGCCCACAGTAATGGTTTCGTCCGAATTCACCTGCTTGGTGGCCTTCACAGTGGAAAGGTCGGAGTAGTTGGGCAGGGTATTGGAACTGAAAAAATAATTGTTGTTGTAAATCTGACTCTGAAGGCTGCCAATAAAGCATACCAAGGCCAGAGAGACTGCGAATACAGTTCTTTTCATGATGGATTTGGGTTTGGTTTAATACGGTGCTTTCACCTTAGTAAGGGAGGCCGTAGATTTTAGTGATACATATTTTGCACGCAAGGTGGGACAGGTGAGATAAGCTGCGCACGCATCAGTTTATCTAAGGTAACAATTCCGGTCAGCCCGTGCTCATTCCCCGACTTAAATTCTGTCAAATGCCTTTAAATTCAGCAAATTCCGTAGAAATACCTGCCCTAAAACCCGTGATGGATTTGGTCATTTAGTAGCGGATCGCTCCTCACATCTATCAGGTAGTCGCACCACACCATCCTAACAATCTTGCTAAATTTGACGAGATGTCCATTCGATCTAAAGAAGACCTAAAAGGAATGCGCGCTGCATCACAGGCAGTAGCGGTTGCCTTGCGAGAAATGTGCGCCTATGCCCGACCCGGAATCTCGACCTTGGAATTGGACGAATACGGCAACGGAATTCTGGAAAAATTTGGCGCCCGATCGGCTCCTCAAAAAGAATACAACTTTCCGGGTTACAATTGCATTAGTGTGAACCTCGAATGTGCTCATGGCATTCCTTCCGCCAAAGTGATTTTGCAAGAAGGCGATTTGGGCAACATTGATGTATCAGCCGAACTCAACGGATATTTTGGAGACAATGGCTATTCGTTCGTGCTTGGGCAAGACCATCAACAGCTCTCTCCCCTAGTGGAGGCTTCGAAAGAGATTTTACGAGCAGCCATCGGACGCATAAAAGGAGGAGTGAAAATCGCAGCTGTTGGAGGATTCATAGAGAGCGAAGCCAAGAAAAGGGGATTTACCACCATCAAAAACCTCGTGGGCCACGGCATTGGCAAGTCCTTGCACGAAGCCCCTAAAGAGCTTCCCAACTTTTATGATCGCTTCAACCGACAGCGGTTCAAAACCAACACAGTAGTCGCTTTGGAAACTTTTATTTCTACCAAGGCCCGCTACGTGGAAACCATGCGCGATGGCTGGACTTTAAAGGCGACAGACGGCAGTTTTATCGCGCAACACGAGCACACGCTGTTGGTGACCGATGGCGCTCCAGAGATCTTAACCGTGGAAAACGGGATTTGATTTCCAGCTTGGGGTAGTGATCAGCACTCCATCCAAATCAAGAATAACTGCATTCTTCATTACAACTAAGCCTGAATAAAATCTGCTGATTCTTTTAATCCCCACTTTCGGAGCCTTTTAAGCACCTCGTATTCATCCATTTTAGGATTTCTTCTATTCAAAACCATTGCCCTAAACGCATCAGCTGCTATACTGGGATTTAAATCGATCGTATCGGTGATAAAGTCGTCGGCCTTTTTGGCTTTAAGCCCAAATTTTAAAAGATAATCGTTGGGAAAGTCTTTTAGGTTGTTGGTAACAATTACATTGGCATTCGTTTTTATAGCTGCTGCAAGTACATGCTTGTCCTCTTCATCTGGTAGTTTCAAGGTCTCTATCAATGACTCGTAATTTTCAACCAATGCATTAGGAAAAGCGAGATTAGCCTTTCCTATTCTTTTGTTGGCCTCCTGTTCATTTATCCCTTTTCTCAGCATCACCGCTTTCCAATCGTCAAAAAATGTGCTTACTCCATTTTGGAGTAAACCAATCGTAAGAAGCTAACCAAAACAACAGGTCTCTGGTCTCCAACGGGTAAACTACATTGGTGTCTAAAACACAAGTAAAGCGAACGCTATGAATCATATAGATTTGATGCTTCGTCTTCTTTCATAATTTCAGCCAACAGTTTTCTTTGCGCAGCCTTTTGCTGTTTTTTGTACGTCATTACGTCCTCATATTTTATCCTGCGCTGTCGGCCAACCTTAGTGAATTCAATTTCACCTCGCTCCAACAACTTGACCAAATGTGGACGAGAGCATCCAATCATTTCTGCCGCAGCTTGAGTCGTCATTTCTGTGGCAACGGGCACAATGGAAATAGGGTTCCCTTGGCTGGTTTCTTTGAGAATTTTCGCCAAAAGTCGCAAAGCATTGATGGGCACCTTGATTCGTTCTTGCGTTTCTTCAATCTCAATTTCAGGATAATCAGAATTGATTTCTTCTAGTAGGGCCACAAGAGCCGGATAAGATTCCATAGCAGCTTTTTGCTGTTCTTTGGTGGGTCGCTTTGTTTCTTGTATGGAAGGCATGGGGGAAAGGTATTGAGTACTTGTCCCAAAGATACCCTAATTAAACGAAATAAACGAAACACATTTCGATTATTTCGCAAAATGTGACTTCCCCCACTTTTTTTATATTCTCATACAACGTTTTGTCGGGTTGGGGTGACTTTACCCACAAACACTAATCAACACCGTGGGAATTTTAAGACAACTGGCCTATCAACCTGCTTCGAGCGAAAGCCGCCTGGTGAAAGCTTGTAGAGCAGGTAACCGGCGGGCACAGCGAACGCTTTACGATCAATACAAGGTGGCCATGTTTACCCTGGCCATGCGTTTGCTCAACCATCGGGAAGAGGCCGAAGATGCCCTCCAGGAGGGGTTTGTTAAGGTGTTTAAAAGCATCGACTCTTTTCGGGAAGAAAGCAGTCTGGGCGCATGGATCAAGACCATTGTTACCCGAACCTGCATCAGCCGCTTGAAAAAACGGCTGCGCCTTCAGGAACAAACAATGGAGGGTATAGAGGTTTCCGTCAATTGGGACGCCAACCTCACCGGCGAAGTGCTTCAACGTGCCATCGCAGCCCTACCCGATGGCTACCGTACCGTCTTTGTAATGGTGGAGATCGAAGGCTACAGCCATCAGGAGGTAGCCGATCTGTTGGAGGTATCGGTGGTGACCTCCCGTTCTCAATTGTTTCACGCCAAGCGCAAGCTACAACAAGCATTGCGTGGTTATTACTACTCCTCATGAAGGTTTCAGATTCCAATTGGCAACGTGCGCTCCGGCAACTTCCAGAGCAACTTCCCAGCGATAAGGTCTGGGAGGCCATCGAACAAGAACTGGACGAACAAGCCGTAAACGATCAATCATCGTACGAAACAGTACTGGCCGACCTGCCGGAATGGGAGCCCTCCGAAAAGACTTGGAGCAACATTACTACCGAATTGCCCAAGCGCCCTGGAACCTTTTGGTGGCGATCGGCAGCAGCTATTGCCCTGATTTGCGCCACAGCAGCCAGTGCGTGGTGGTGGCAAGGGCCCCAGGAAGCAGCTACCCTCTCCTATTCACATGAAGACACCCAGGTAGCTCCGATGGTAATGAATGACCAGCCGATGCTCGATCCATTGGTGGCCGAAAGCCTCAACAACGAGCACTTACTCAAAGATCGGCCGGAACTGGCCAGCCTGAAAATACAACTTCAAGAATTGGATGCCGCCATGGCAGAACTCAACAACAGTCCCTTTGCACTGCAAGACCCACAAATTCAGTTGCAGCAAGCCCGAATCCAACGCCTGAAGGCGGAGGTTATCAAAAAAATGGTTCAACTCTTACTCGCATAAATCATGACCCGAATAGCTTTATTTATCGGAATGTGCCTGTTGGTTAGTCCACTTTACCTTTCGGCCCAAAGTCCCAATGCGGCCCGCCTGGAGGTGGTTACTAAAACCATTAAGCGCGAATACCCATCGGCGGGCAAAATCACCATCAAAGGGGAAAAAGCCAACATCGATGTGCAGGGTTGGGACCAACCGACCATACAGGTACAGGTGCGCCTCATTGCTAAACACCAACAACGTGCAGTAGCCGAAAAAGAGTTGGATTACCTCCGCTTTTTTGGCGAACGCAAAGGCTCCCGGGAGGTGTATCTACACAACTACTTCGCAGTGCCCAAAAACCTGAAATCGGTAGAATCCATTTTTTTGACCGAATACATTGTTCGGGTACCGCACCAAATTCACATTCGCATTGACAATTATGTGGGCAACAGCAAGATAAGCGCGGTAGATGGAACGTTGCAGATCGACCTGAAATACGGCGACCTGGAATTGCAAAACGTGGCCGGAACGGGCACGGTTCAGCTCAACCTGGGCGACATGCGCGGCTCCAATGTCAACGGCGATTTTGTCCTGATCTCCCACCACGCTTCGCTTTCCCTTCAAAACCTGGAGGGCACTTTGAAAGTGGAAGGCGCCAACTCCAAGCTGGAAGTACGGCCTGAGAACGAAAGTTTTGCCTTGCAAGTGAAGGGCCGAAACATGGACGTGACAGTTTACACCGGACCCGAACCTGAAAATTATGATTACCAACTGGCCACGACCCTGGGGAGCATTGAATACCCTAATCGAGCAACGGTGCACAACAACCAGTTGGGCATCAACAACCAACGTTCAGGTCGCCTAATGGACATTCAGGTGGCGATTGGTAACATCATTATTCGCTGATCATGCACACACCTTTCAAACACCAACTGTTGGTTGGAGTGCTGCTGCTGCTTTGGTTATCCGGTTTTAGCCAAAGCAACGCCCCCCAACCTTACAGCGTTTTGCGCAGAGCTCAGGTAGAAGAAAAAGGCCTGCTCAAACTTGGACTGGACGGTTTAGGTAGCTCGACTTCGAGTACTCAGTTTGAGTCAAAGACCAGATTGAATTATTCGCTTGGATTGATTTATGAATTTAAAATTGATACTGCCTGGTCGCTTTATGCTGGTTTTTCAATGGGCCGGCAGGGTGCATTCGTCCGGTATAGCCAATACAGTAGCTTGCTGGGAGTCCGTTACTATCCGCGCATGAAATCCAATGTCCGAAATGGCCGCCAGGCCAATAACCTTCACGGGGGCTATTTGGCAACACAGCTAAATTATGTGTTATGGAATCCACGTTTAGGAGCCGACTTCTTTGGAGAGCAAAGACGATTTTTTGACATCTCGATGTTAGCTGGCAAACAGGTGCATCTTGGTCGCCGTTGGTTCGTCGACATCAATTTCGGAATTATGGCCTCCAGAACCACTGCTATTGGCTCCCTTATATACAGAGGCTTTGAGCTACAACCTACAGGAAATTTTGGGCTAGGTTTTAGATGGTAATCGTTTTTCAACCCTGATAATATCTTGCAAATGTTTTTTCGCTTTGCCTTTTTCCAGCTTGGGCTGACGGTCTTGTTGGCGGTGCTTTTGGTGAGTCCTTTCACTGGTCTGGCACAAGTGGCTACCGAGCAGGTAGAAACGGCTAAAGCAATTACCCGAAAATCGAACCCGGTTTTCGAAAAGCACTTGCTTAAGTTTTCGCCTCGTGGCATCGATTATTCCATCAGTGATAGCCGGCTACAGATGGAGCGCTTCGGGTTTCAACTTTCCTACGAATGGAAGCCAGGTATTGCCTGGTCGGGACAATTGGGGCTCAACTTTAGCTATAGCAATCCAAATAGTTTCTTTACCGGTCAAGAAAGCATTGGCGTACAAGTATTGGCCCGACACTACTATCGCAAACGACACAACCTCAGCCAAGGCATGCGAAGAAGCAACTTGATGGGCAGCTACTTTGCTACAGGGCTTCAATTCAATCAGATATGGACGACCCGTTTGTTCAATACTACTGAAGGTAGACTGGTCACTCATGCAAGCATTTACACCTTGAGGTGGGGACGCCAATTTCAACTGAACTCCAGGTTTTTCCTTGATTTTAACTATGGAATTGACCTTCTCGCGCGGCATGGAAGCCGATTCGGAGCATTGAACCGGTGGAGGTACTCCGCATCTCCTTCTACACATTTAACTCTTGGATACCTGCTTTAATCACGTACCGAACCATGCTGCATTTAAAATTACGGCCATTCATCCTCTGCCTCCTCGGAACATGGTGGAGTTTGAACTTATCGGGACAATCCGGCCTTTTACCCGATTATGACATCACTCAAAATGCGCAATTGGAGGAAAACCGCCTACTTAAACTCCGTTTGCAGGATTTTCAATTTTCTTCAAATGAGGAAGCCCCTATATCCTTCATCTCCTACTCTTTTATGGCCGGTGTAGAGCAAAAGATGGATACGGCATGGTCATTACAAGCCTCCATCGTTTACGCTGGTTTTTTCAACAATAACCTTTATCGCGCCCAAGGAATTGGGCTTGAGCTGGGTGGCCGGTATTATTACCGCCTTCGCAAACGCATCCGTTCAGGCAAAGCTGTCAATAATTTTTGCGACTATTATTTCGGTTCTAACTTAAAGTGGGGCTTCAGCCGATATGCCTTTACCAGCAGCAATACTCCTTTTGAAGACACTCAATTCAGTGTACAATCTTACTCCCTTTCTGCAAATTGGGGCCGTCAGTTCTACCTCGATCGAAAATGGCTGCTCGATTTAGGCCTTGGGATAGATATCCCATTATATCGATCCAACCAAAGCCTGATGTATCCCAATTGGATCATTCCCTCCTTTCAATTCGGGTTTAGCTACCGGATTTAGAGCATAAAGTCCCCTTGGCTTATAAGGCCCCTTAAAATCGAAAATGGATTGAACTTTCCGTTCTGTCAATTTTCAAAATCCGGCTACCTTTAACCAAAATATCCTATTCGTAGTTGGCATTTTAGAACCGGTCTTTCAACCTTAACACCAAAAAATCACCCGTTTTTTTCCAACCGTTTGGTAAACCGAGTAAGATATTCAGCGGCAATGGTAGAACCTGAGAAAAAACCAGTAAAGCCTCCGAGGGAAGAAGCCACCATTAAAGAGCAAAGGCTGAGGAATAAGAGTGGCAAGATTGCCGGTATTGTGATGATTTTCGGCGGAGTGGCCTGGATTGTTGGAGACTTCATCTTTCAGCAGTTTTTCATCTACCCCATTTTTTTGATCGTTGTTGGCATCATTGCTTTCGTAAAAAGTGGCCAACCACCTAAGTCGAGGAGAATAAAGAAGATCACCCACAACGTTTTAGACGAGGACGAACTGTAATCAATTGCTTATCAACTGATTAACTGATAGCCACGCTATTCCAGCCACACATGGAATGATTATTCCAATCTTTTCTAATTTTGCAGCATGAGCAAACGCGACCAGATTATGGACGCTGCCCTGAAACTGTTCGTGCAACAGGGCTTGCAAGCTACCCCCATGTCACAAGTGGCCCGGGAGGGCAAAACGGGTATGGGAACCATCTACAACCTATTTCCCAGCAAAGAAGCCCTGGTCAATGCCATTTATGTACGGTTAAAAGAGGAAGAAGCCATTTTTGTTTTCGAAAATTTCCCCGAATCGGCTTCAGTTCGAGAACGCTTCGAGTTTTGTTTTGGTAGGCTTACCCGTTATTTCTTAGAAAACCCACTTGAATTCCAATTCATCGACCGTTTTGCACTTTCTCCGGTCATTACCGAAACCAGCCGGGAAGTGGGTAGCCGGCTGTTTGAGCCAGTAATTCAAATGCTGGCAGAGGGTCAATCGCAGCGCATTATCAAGGAAGTGCCCATCCGCCAACTGGCCTATTTTGCAATGACGGGTTGCTCCTCCCTCATTCGACTTCACCTTGCTGATCCTGAACTCGAATTGGAGGCGGCCATACAAGCTCAGTTGGGCCTCGCCTGGGATGCCATAAAAAGTTAAACCTACTTACAATATTCTCTCTTGCCATCCGACACCTCTTTTGGAATGAACATTCACTCAATAAATACACACATGTCTAAAACGATTTTAATCACCGGTAGTTCTACCGGAATTGGCCGGGCCACCGCCACTTATTTTGCCAACCACGGCTGGAAGGTAGCCGCCACCATGCGTACGCCTGAAAAGGAAAGCGAACTGCAAACCCACGAAAACATTGAGGTTTTTCGCCTTGACGTTACCGATCAGCACAGCATAGATGCGGCTATAGCAAGCACCATCGAAGCCTTTGGGAAAATTGATGTGGTGCTCAACAATGCCGGATATGGCACCGCAGGACCATTTGAGGCCGCTACCAAAGATCAGGTAAAACGACAATTCGATACCAACCTATTCGGTTTGTTTGATGTGACCCGTGCTGCCCTTCCCCACTTTAGGGAACGGAAAAGTGGCTTGTTCATCAATATTTCCTCCATTGGTGGCTTGGTTACCCTGCCTACGTTTTCGCTTTACCACAGTACCAAGTGGGCAGTAGAGGGCTTTTCGGAAAGCCTGGCCTATGAATTGCGCCCCCTGGGCATCCACGTGAAATTGGTTGAGCCCGGTGGAGTGAGTACCGATTTTGCAGGTCGCTCATTGGATTTCCTTCAAAAAGAAGGGCTGACAGATTACGATCCCACCATTCAAAAAATCACAGCGCTCTTCAGCGACCCGGAAAGAAGTCTCTCGTATTCCTCCGGGGAGCAGATTGCCGAGGTCATTTTTGAAGCTGCCACTGACGGCAAAACGCAATTGCGTTACCTGGCCGGTGACGATGCCAAAGAGTTTTGGGCGGGACGCCAACAGTTGGGTGACGATGCTTTCCACGGTATGATTACCGAACGCTTCCTTGGTGAGGGCTAAAGGCGTTCAAAAAATAAGGTGGAGAAAGCCGGAAATTCCTTCAATGGGTTTCCGGTTTTCTATTTTTTAAAAGAAATGACTATCCAAAAGGTATTTTCACCCGCCAACCTCTTTGCTAAACAATTTAGCTTCAGGTAAACCTTTTAAGATATTGATAAAGTGATTTTTATAAACTTGGATTAGCATCAGCATGACTCACGATACAACTCTACATAAGCCCGAATTTTAGAGGTTGCCTCAGGCTTAAAGTCCTCCTCCAAATCCTCGTTTGCGAACACCTCGCTACAGGTTAACCAGATACCGCACCAATCCTTTTGGTCGAGCAATACCTGCGACAACACCAGCGCCAACACCGTATGTACAGCCCTACTCTTGGGCGCCTTGTCGCGGGCCATTTCAAGAATGGGAATTGCCTGCGAAGGATTGAAATAATCGTCCATGGCCATGAGGTAGCCCAAACACAACAACTCACTGGCGGTCAACCCATCGAGGTAGAGGCGCCCTTCTTGCAATCCATATTTCTGGCGCAACCGGGTCACAAAAGGAGTGGTATTCGCTTTTCCTTCGGTAGACCAGCCCAAAGCATTGATCAAGGCCACCTTGCTCCCATTCCCCATTTCGGGATTCATCAAAAAGTCGATCAACTCCTCGTTGATCAATCCCAACTCCCGGGCTTTTTGAATTTCAGGAAACCCTGCATATTCCTCGTAAAACACGGTGGAGGTCAATGGTGAGTCGGCCAACAAATGACTCCACGACAGGAGGATGCAAAGCACCGCCATCGCCAAGGGTTTCTTCCACAACTTGAAATTGATTCTCATTCTGAGCTAAAGGTAGCAGGAAAGCAGGAAAACAAGGGCCTGAATGCACTATAATTAGTAATATTGAGCTCTTTGTTGGACCCCATGATCACCACCCTTTTTCGATTCCAGAAAGTACTCATCGGGTTGTTTTTCCTGCTTTTAGTGTTATGCGGCTGGCGCATCCTCCACCTGGAGTTCGAACATGTGCACCACGACTTTATTCCATCCGGCAATACCGAATTTGAATTCTTAGAGCAGTTCACCACTGAAATTGAAGAAGACGACATCGGCCTTTTTGTGGCCATTGATCATCAAAAAAGCATTTTCGACACGGCCTTCCTGCACAAGTTTGATGCCTTCACCCAGGCTTGCTCCCAAATTCCACACCTGGCTTCCACCAACAGCATCACCACCTTAACCGATTTCGTAAAAGGGCCATTTGGATTCATTGAAACGCCATTTATCCACCCCAATGATCCAGGAAAATTCTCCAAAGACAGTTTGCGACTTTCACGCGATAGTCGGGTCTTAGGTTCCTTTGTTTCCGATGATTTTCAGGCCTTGACGGTGATTATGAAAACCGTACCCGGGGCTACCCAACCCCAGGCCGATGAAGTGGTGGCGGCCTTGGACAGCATCCTACAAGTGTTTGACTTTCCCAAAGTGCACATTGCTGGGAAAGTCAACATGCAGTCCACTTTTGTGCGTATCGCCAAACAAGAGGTGATATTTTATCTAGTGTTGTTTTCCGCTCTCATCATGTTGATGCTGGGTATATTCTACCGCACGGTTTGGGGCGTCATTATTCCATTGATAGCCGTCAACGGTGGATTTCTGTTCTTTTTGGGCTACCTACAGGTTACAGGACAGAAATTGGACATCATGTCCACCATGTTTCCAACCCTGATGCTGATCTTCGGCATGGCCGACATCATTCACCTGCAAACCAAGTTTATTGACTTGATGGAGGAGGGCCTCGACCGTTTTGCCGCCATGCGCATTGCGTTGCAAGAAATCGGTCTTGCCCTGTTTTTAACCTCGCTCACCACCGCTATTGGCTTCGCCACCTTGCTCACCTCTCAGATTCGAGCCATCAAATTTTTTGGGCTCAATGCCGCCATGGGCGTACTCATCGCCTATTTATGTGTGGTTTTGTTTGCCTCCATGGGGCTCATGCTGTTCAACAAAAAGCAAATGAGCCGGGTGCGCGCCCAATACCAGTTTTGGGAACGCTTGTTGGAAAGGGTTTACTATACCAACCAACGAAAACAATGGCACATTCTCGCCATCGCGTTGGCAACGCTTGGAGTGGCACTCTTCGGCATTTCACGCATTTCCACCAACTCCTTCCTTGCGGGAGACTTTCCCCGAAAAAGTGAACTCCGAAGCGACTATTACTTCTTTGAACAAAAATTCAACGGGAGCCGTTCTTTGGAGATCGCCGTAATGCCCAAACAGGACCTGAGAGCAACCGACCCCATCATCTTAGGGCAAATTGACCAATTGGAGCGCTACCTGATCGACTCTATTGGTCTACGCGCCACCTACTCTCCCACCACCCTTTACAAAAGCTTAAATAAGGCTTATTCGAATGGCAAGCTGAGCGCCTATACCCTGCCTAAAAACCCGGAAACGCTGGAACGCTACCGGAAACAAATCGACAAAATTCGCAACTTCCAGGAGCAACGCGTGATGAACGATTCGGGTACCATGGCGCGAATCACTGGCCAAATTCCTGACCTGGGATCCAATGGCATTGCCGCGCAAAACGCCCAAATTCAGCAATGGATGGAGAGCAACCTCAATTTGGAGTTGGTAGACTACCGATTTACTGGCATCAGCCTGTTGATTGACCGCAACAACAGCTACACCATTCGGAGTCTTGGCTTTGGCTTGCTGCTGGCTATTTTTATTGTAGGTATTTTGTTTGCTTTCATTTTCAGAGACATCAAAATGGTGCTGGTCAGCTTGGTCCCAAACGTGCTCCCACTTCTTATTTCTGGTGGCGCAATGGGGTTTTTAGGCATTGAATTGAAAGCAGTTACATCAGTTATCTTTACTGTTTCTTTTGGCATTGCAGTAGATGATACCATCCATTTTCTCACCCGGTTTAAGCTGGAACGCAAAAAGGGACTGGACGTGGATACTGCCTTGCGCAACACGTTCCAAATCAGTGGCAAAGCCATTATGCTTACCACCTTTATTTTGCTGCTGGGCTTTTTGAGTCTCATTTTTTCAGATTTCAGCGGTACCTACTACATTGGCTTACTGGTTTCGGTCACATTGGTGAGTGCCATGATTGCTGACTTGTACCTTATTCCTCAATTGATCTATTGGATCAATCCGGGCAGCCGAAAAACCATTGCTGCTCCACATGAAGGTCAATCAGAGGCAGTTCAGTAAATTTGATCTATGCCTGCTTCCTCCGTTGCCGCTGCTTCTCCCATTAAAGTGCAAGGTATGGGCCACAACACCAGTCCTGACTTGCTTGCCGTGGAAGAACCCCTTGAAATTCGTTTGGGCTTTGGTCCTCCTGAAGCGCGCGAACAACGCAGCTTGTCCGTCACAATGCGCACCCCCGGGCACGATCACGAATTGGTTTTAGGCTTTTTACTCACAGAGGGCATCATTCGTTCCAGGCAAGAGTTTACCCATTTGGAATATTGCCAGGATGTGCGCAAACCTGAAGAAGCCGGCAATGTGATTCGTGTTGAACTCGTTCCCGAAGCCCATCCCGATTGGGACAAGTTGGCCCGACATTTCTACACCGGATCAAGTTGTGGCGTTTGCGGCAAATCCAGCATTGAAGCAGTGCACCAACAGGCTTGCGCTCCTCTACCCTTGGCCACTCCCGCAGTTTCGGCGACTTTGATTCACGAATTGCCGAAAAAGCTACGGGCGGCACAAAACGTATTTGAGCACACCGGCGGTTTGCATGCTACCGCCATTTTCAACACAGCAGGAGAGCTTTTGCTGCTGCGTGAAGACATTGGTCGCCACAACGCCCTCGACAAAGCCATTGGAGCCCTACAGAACAACCCGGAACTATCTCCCGGGAACTGCATTGCCTTGGTAAGTGGCCGCGCTGGTTTTGAATTGGTTCAAAAATGCGTGGTAGCGGGTCTACCGATTTTAGCTGCAGTAGGAGCCCCAAGCAGCCTTGCGGTTTCCCTCGCTCAAGAATCGGGACTTAGTTTGCTGGGATTTGTACGGCAGCAGCGTTTCAACATTTACACCGGAAAACAACGCATTAATTTTTCGCCTCATGAAGCTTAGAATCAAAGACGACTCCATTCGAATGCGCCTCACACAATCGGAAATTCAGCAGCTGGATGCTTCCGGAAAGGTAACAGCCCGTATCAATTTCTCATCAATACACCACCTCAACTACAGCTTGATAAAAAACAACACAATCAACTGGATAGAAGCAAATTATAAATCAAATTCAGTCGAAATAAACCTTCCTGCCAATTTGGCACAAACCTGGATTTCAACCGATCAGGTAGGCTTAGAGCACCAACAGGATTTGGGAAACGGAAAGCACTTGCAGATTTTGGTTGAAAAAGATTTTCACTGCCTCATAAAGCGACCCAACGAAGACGAAAGCGATCACTTTCCAAACCCGCTGGCGGCCTCCGGTTCGTGAATCTTTGTTAATTTCTGCCACTCAAGACATCCCAACAATGGCCGAATCCAATCAAAAGGCAATTCAAAACGCACAAACTTCCGAGGAGCTTACCGGAATGAAGGTAGGCGCTCCTTCTACTGTTGCTGCCGGTTTACCTGCCGTGGTGAGCAGCATGAAGCATCTTATTGGAGAAGTGGGTGCGCTGAGGAGCGCTCAAGTCATGTTCAAACTCAACCAGGTTGGTGGCACCGATTGCCCTGGGTGTGCATGGCCCGATCCTGATGATGAGCGAAGCGGCTTAGGCGAATATTGCGAGAATGGTGCAAAGGCCATTGCCGAAGAGGCTACCACCAAAACCATCAATGCAGATTTTTTCCGGCGGCATTCGATTGACGAATTGGCCACCTGGTCTGATTATAAAATTGGAAAAGCAGGTCGCTTGTTGCAGCCCATGGTGTTGCGCCCGGGAAGTCGCCACTACGAACCCATTGCCTGGCAAGATGCTTTCAATTTGGCGGCTAAACACTTCAACGATCTGCATTCGCCGAACGAAGCCATCTTCTATACTTCGGGACGCACGTCTAACGAAGCCGCTTTTCTCTATCAGCTCATGGTGCGAGAGTTTGGCACCAACAACTTGCCCGATTGTAGCAACATGTGCCACGAATCCAGCGGGGTAGCGCTTTCTAAAACCGTTGGGATTGGCAAAGGCTCGGTGAAGCTCGAAGACTTCTATGAGGCCGATCTTATTTTGGTCATTGGCCAAAACCCTGGAACGAACCACCCCAGGATGTTGTCGGCCATGCAAAAGGCCAAGAGAAATGGAGCAAAAATTATTTCAATCAACCCATTGCCCGAATCTGGGCTCATCCGCTTTAAGCATCCGCAACACATCGGTGAGTTTTTTGGTCAGGGTACTCCCCTATCCGACTTGTTTTTGCAGGTGAAGATCAATGGAGACGTTGCCTTGATGAAAGCCATCATGAAACGGCTGTTGGAGATAGAGACCAGCAAAGGAGGCGTATTTGATCACGACTTTATCCAAAAGAAGACCGAAGGTTACGAGGCCTTTCTAAGCGATTTGGAAAAGCAAGATGTGCAACGCTTATCCGAAGAATGCGGTATCTCTTTGGAAGAAATCGAGAAGGCAGTGGCCATGATTGAAAGTTCTCCAAAAATGATCTGCTGCTGGGCCATGGGCCTCACGCAACACAAAAATGGAGTGGCCAACATTCAGGAAGTGGTGAATTTACTGCTGCTGCGTGGAAGCATTGGCAAGCCGGGTGCAGGTACTTGCCCGGTACGCGGCCATAGCAACGTTCAAGGTGATCGTACGATGGGCATTTGGGAAAAACCCAAACCAGCCTTTTTAGATGCTTTAGATAAGGAATTTGGCATTAAAACCCCACGCCACCACGGCTACGATACGGTAGAAGCAATTAAAGCCATGTACGAAGGCAAAGCCCGGGTATTTTTTGGCATGGGCGGTAATTTCCTCTCTGCCACTCCCGATACCAACTATACCGCCGAGGCACTGAGTAATTGTAGCCTCACCGTGCATGTATCTACAAAACTCAACCGCAGCCACCTGGTAACCGGTGAAACAGCCCTTATTTTTCCTTGCCTGGGTCGTACTGAGTTGGACACACAAGCTCAAGGAGATCAATTTGTTACGGTAGAGAACTCTATGGGCGTGGTTCATCAAAGCCTTGGCAACCTGGCTCCCCTGAGCCAGAAACTGAAAAGTGAACCTGCCATCGTTACAGGATTGGCCCAAGCATTGTTTCCCAATAGCGTGATCCCATGGGCAAGCTTTTCGCAGAACTACGACCGGGTGCGCGACCGCATCGAAAAAGTTATTCCCGGGTTTGATCGCTACAATGAACGGGTGCGCCAACCCGGCGGCTTTTACCTGCCCAATGGTGCGCGGGACGGCAACTTCACTACCCCTGATGGCAAAGCTCATTTTACGGTAAACGAGGTGCCACACCACACCTTGGCAGCAAACGAATACCTGATGATGACCGTGCGGAGCCACGATCAGTTCAACACCACCATTTATGGCCTTGATGACCGCTACCGTGGAGTGAGCAGCGAACGCCGGGTGATTTTCATGAACCGCGATGATATTCACGAGCGCGGATGGCATGGAGGAGATATCGTGGACATCGTGAGCCATTTTGAAGGAGAAGAACGCAGGGCTAACCGGTTTCTGCTGGTTCCTTTTAGTATTCCTCGCCAATGTTTGGCTTCTTATTTCCCGGAAACCAACGTGCTGGTGCCCATCAACAGCTTTGCCGACAAAAGCCAAACCCCCACCTCTAAGCTCATTCGGGTAACCCTGGAAAAGCAAGACTAACGGCAACTGCCAAAAGCTACTGCGGCATGCGCCTGGCACAGGTGTAGGCTCATCGTACACACTTATACATGCTACGCACACACTTATCAAATGGTGCTTGCCCAGTTCGCAAGCTCCGGGTAGTTTGCACGTATGCTGATTGATCTGATTAGAAACCGCTATTCCCAAAAGCCTTAACGCCCGATAAAACAGCTGCCCCCATAAAAAGCCGTGCCCCGAAATTTTCTTTCCGGGTGCGGCTTTGCTTTATCCGCATTTAGAAGATTTTCCTCGCTTTCCAACAACCTATCGGTTACCTGCACACACTTATGGCGTTGGGCAACACACTTGCCAATTCAATCCCCACACTTATCAAAGGCGGCTTCATTAAGCCTGATTCGCCGGGTAACTTCATCCTTGCAAGGCCCTGCAACTCTTTTTCTTATTCACCCTTTAACCATCAACTAAAATGAAAAAATCCACCCGTAATATTTCGTTTCCTGCTAAAGCATGGCTGGCGGGAGCTGCCTGTATGTGTGGCACTTTGCTTTCCACTCCGCTGGAAGCTCAAACCTTTCAGACCTACTACGGTACGGAGGAAAATGACCAATGCCACGACATTGCCATTGCTGCCGACAGTGGCTACGTAATGGTGGGGCAAACCACCAATCCTGGATTTGACGAAGATGCTTTAGTGATCAAAACCGACATCGATGGCAACCTGCAATGGGACATTCATTTCGGTGGCACTGGCGACCAGATCGCGCGATCGGTAAAAACCCTAAATACCGGAGAGTACATCGTTTTTGGAGAAACAGAAAATGGCTCTCGCGGTGGTTTCGACTGGTTTTTGAGTTTGGTAGATCCGAGTGGTTCTATTATTTGGACACATTCCTACGGCTATACCTATGATGAGTATGCACAGCAAGTATACCAAACCAGCGATGATGGCTTCTTGCTGGTTGGTTCTACTGAAAGCTTTACCACGAGTACTCCGAACGGTACCATCAGTGCTGCCTATGTCGTCAAAACCGATCCTTTGGGCCAGGTACAATGGGCCCGCTGGATTGGTGGCGATGCCAGCGCAGGAGCCGGCATTGATGTGGGCCTGGCCGGCATTGAAGCCTCTAACGGGGAATTTTACATCACCGGCCGTATGAGCTCTTACGGCAATCCGGCTCCGGTTTCCGACGATGTTTTCCTGGCTCGCATCAACCCTACCGGAGGTTTAGTATCCTTACATACCTACGGCCACCCTAACCTGAACAACGATGAAGGGGCCGACATTATGCAAGGCAGCAATGGTAATTTGTTTATTGGTAGTACCATACGGCTCAACCCTACCCCAGATGGTAAGCCGGCAATTATTGAAGTCGACTTACTCGGTAACCTGGTCGCTTCCGATGCTTTTACCGGCAACAACGACCAAACGGGTACCATACACAGCATTCAATTTGGCAATTCCACCGGCTCGGTGATGCTGGGTGGGCGCACTACCGATTACGGAAATGGCAATTACGAGTATTTTTTAGTCGAGGCTGACGCTTCCAAAACCACGGTGCTCCTCAACAAATCTTATGGCAATACGGAAGAAGAGCTGTTTAGCCATATGGAATGGACGCCCAACGGCAACATCGTGCATGCCGGTCACAGCAAAAGCTATCCTAATCCACGTCCCGACTGGGAGGTTTACCTGGTAAAAACCGACGACCAGGGCGACCAGGACGACCAGTGTCCCACCGAAGACGCTTTCGACATGCTTTTCAATTTTACCATGGACACGGCTTTGGTTTGGAGCCCGGGCAGTGGCACGGACGATACGAACCAATTCACGCATCACCTTCCCAACGATGTGTTGATGGCATACGATACTATATGTGGTTTTCCAGCCCCTCCGGCAGATACCGGCATGGGTTACCAGCTCGCCTATAAAAGCAGCCTCAATTTTTTTCCAGAAGACATTTGTTCTACTCCTTCGGGCTACGCCATTACCGGGTATATCAACGCTACTTCTGGCGATGAAGAGGTATTCATCCTGAATGCAGACCCGAATGGCAATACCATTTGGAGCCGTAGCTACGGTAAAAATTATCCTGGAGGCGCTCCGTGTACAGACGATCACGGCCGCTCAAATTTGCCAACCACCGACAATGGATTTGTGGTATTTGGAGAATCGCAATCCTCATTGGGAACCAACATCGATTGGTTTTTGATGAAGGTAGACCCTATGGGCCACCCACAATGGACGCAGCGTTATTTAGGTGGCGCTAATGCCAATGAAGTGGCACGCAAAGTGGTGCCAATTGCCAACGGTTATTTGCTCGTAGGCTCATCCCGCTCTTTTACCAGTGGTGAAGGCATTTATGTAATGGCGGTAGACTTCAATGGCAATACCATCTGGTCCTCGGTTATCTCTCCCCGAACCAGTAGTAACATAGATGTGGCTAATGATGCGGTGCAAGATGCCAACGGCGATATTTACATAACGGGGCGAAACAACAGTTATGGAGCGGGCAAGGAAGATATTTTCATTGCTAAATACAGCAGTGGTGGAATACTTCAATGGTTGAAAACCTATGGTTATTCTAAAGCCGATGCTGGTTTGTCGATTGAGATGGTGAACGGTGAATTGGTGGTAGGCGCAGTTTCCCGGCCTTCTGGCACCGACCGCGACCCTACCATTCTCATCACCAACCTGAGTGGTGTGGTGCAGCACCAAAAGTCTTTTCCCGGCGTGCCCGATTTGGCCGATCGTGGGGTAAGCGTTGTGCCGGTAGACGGCGGCACCAACCTTCTCTTTTCAGGTTGGAACACCAGTTTCGGCGGTGGCGACCGGGATGCCTTTCTCTACAAAACCGACATTAACTTGTCCAGCTATTCCTGGGCTTATGTCTATGATTTGTCACACACCGATATAGTGCGCAGCATGATCGTAGATCCAGGTAGCCAGGAACCTCACATTTTGTGTGCCTCTCAAACTCCGAGCAGCGGTGTGAAGTACGATGTGTTGGTGCACTCGCCCGATGCCAACGGCCTTATGAAAGGCAGCTGCGAAGTGCCAGTGAGTCCCGGCTTTTATTCCTGGGCCATGAGTGTATATACCCACACCTTGGGCGATGCCCCTGGCGGAAACAACCTGCAAGATTCGCTTTCGCCGGATACCTTGCTGCTTTCTGAGGACACCCTTTGCGGTATTTCGCCTCGCCTGGCTACCACTGGTGCCCGGGATACTGACGAAAGTGAAGAATTGCTGCAGGATGCAGCTGTATTCCCCAATCCATTTAACCGCCAATTAACCTTCACCTGGCAGCAAAGCCAGGAAGAACTGGTTCGACTCCAAATTGTCAACCTACAAGGGCAAGTATTGTGGAACAAGGAACAACAGTTCGGTGCCGGTGAGCATACCTTGCCAATTGGCTTGGAAGAATTGCCAGAAGGCATCTACCTCTACTCCATCACCTTGGACGGAATAACCCACCGAGGCAAAGTGATGAAGACCAACTAAAACCTTTTGAATTTGGGTAGCTTGCCGATGGCAAGCGAAACGGGCGGGGTACTGAATGGGGCTCGCCCGTTTCTTTTTTACTTCAAAGCGGGCAAAATGGCAGCAGTTTTTTCCTTACATCAAAAACAGACGAATACCCACAACGAGCACTAATACAAACAATAGGGTGAACAAACCATTAATGACCAAGCCAAAATAGCGGGCCAGAAAGGGCTCTTTTTGAACCACCGCTAAATAGCCATTGATGGTTCCCCAAATGGAAAAGGTGAGGTAGCCGGTAAGTGACAGTACACAGATGAAAACGTTGTGCATCATCCATTCAGCGGCATTGAGCACCGATGTCAAGAAAGACCAAAACAAAACGAGGCAAAAAATTGTGAGGGGTATCTTGCGGATACTCCTGTCCGAGTGCGACCCGCGGTAGCGCAGTTTGTTTTTCACCGGTTCTGCCTCAAAATCATCCAGTATTTCGGGTGTGGAACTCATAGGGGTGCTTGGTGCAGCATGGAACGATAATTCAAGTTACCGATTCTTTTCGCAACTGACCGATCGCAATTGAAAGGTCTCAATCGAATGCTATAAACAACAGGTAGAGTCCTAAAAAGAAAAAGACGGGCGCCTGCACAATCAACAACATACTGTTTTCGATAATAAATGGCTCTTTCTTTCGGATGGAGCGCAAGGCCTCTAAAGCCCCATATCCACTTGAAAGTAACACGCCTAAGAGAAAAATGAAGAGCAATTGGGTGCGCAAACTTTCAACTAAAGAAAAAGAGGAATGAATTTCGGCAATTCCAAGCATTCCTGCATACGCCAAAATGCAACCCATCAAGGCTATAAAACTGTTCTTGACCTTGGAATTTTTGTACCGACCGAAAAATTGGTTTTTGCCCATGGCCATGGATTTATAAGGCCCGATTGAATTCTTGAATATTCACCCAAATACCAAAGGTTAAAAAACCGATAAAAATCAAGTTGACCACGAAGGGCAAGTACTTGATGAGAAAAGGTTCTCGTTTCAACAGTGCTCCAACAGATATGAAAAAACCGGTGACCGAGGTAAGCACCCAAAGGAGACCTACAAGCCCTAAAATGCCCAAAAAAGTTTGGTTTTGTTCCGATTCGGTAGAAACCCCAACGATGAACATTCCCACCATGGTTCCAAACAACATCCCGGAAAAGATGAGCAAACGAACAGCTTTACGGGTCAAGGACCTGCGGTAAGGGTTATGCTCCTGAATCAGATGGTCGTCGAGGCTTTCGTGCATCACGTAGTATTTTAAGATTCAAGCGAGGCCCCTGCCTACCAGGTAGGCCAAAATGTAAATGAGTAGACTCAAGACACTCAGCACCAATCCGAGGTATTTACTGCGGAAAGTCTCTTTGGCCGAGATCGCCTGGATGCTGAAAAGCAGTCCTAAAATCACAAAAACGAAACTTGCCAGCATGATCAAAACAGCCACGATCATCCATCCGGATTGAGCAACTTCAAAACCAAAAGCACCGGCAAAAATTCCAAGGATCGCTGAAAAGAGAAATCCAGCATAACTGAGAGCTCCCCACAATACGCCTTTTCTTGCTTTCGATTGGCGATAAGCAGATTTTGTGTGTTCAATAAAAGCTTCGTCTAAGCTATTTTCCATGATATCCAGCTATCAACCATCAAAATAAGCACTTTATCCGAATCCAACTTTAGAGCATATAAAAGGGGCGAACTCCAATTGGAGATCGCCCCGATTCACTTGTTAGTTAGGCGAAGTGAATTATTTGGCGGCTACAAGGTTGAGTTTGTAGCTAATGTCGTCGTTGATTACGTTGTCACCCAAGTTGTCGAAGAAAGAACCTGAACCGTATTTTACACCCCAATCGGTGCGGTTGATGGTAAACATGGCGGAAGCCATAATCTTGGAATCTTCCATGGTTACGTTGGCCGGAATTTTAATCTCTTTGGCCACACCCATAATGGTGAGGTTGCCACTTACATGGTGGGTTACACCTTCTTCACCGGTAACGGCTTCAACTCCGGTGATGGCAAAAGAAGAGGTTGGATGTTCTTCTACGTTGAAGAAATCGGTGCCACTCAAGTGCCCTACCAATTTGGCATTGCCTTGATCTTCGGCGAGATCGGTATTAGCCATGGAGGTCATATCGATTACAAAATCACCAGCAATCAAATTTCCACCTTCAGAGGTTAAAGAACCACTTTTTAGGGCAACAGTGCCCGTGTGTTCGTCACCAGTAATTTTACCACCCGTCCATTCCAAGGAGGAGGCAGCTACATCTACGTTGTATACAACGGATTCTACTTTTTCTTCTACTTTGGCAACTTCACCGGCGTCTTTGGCTTCGGTTGCTTCGGGTTTTTCTGCACCACCACAAGAAGCTAAAATAAGGGCTCCGGCAGCGATCATTGAGTAAGTGGCTTTTTTCATGATGTTGGTTTTTGGCTAATCGTATTTGAAACTGTTAAGCGAGTGCCGCAAATGTAATTTATTACATTAAGTGTTGCGACATATATTATGAAAAATCTTGTAAGAATCTCGTATTCAGTAGGTTTAAATCTGATTTATCGGAAAGCTGTTGCTTATGACCTGGAAAGTGGAATAACAAGCTACCACCAAAATTGTTTTTTCTACCAAGGCAATTCCTAATGAAACTCCCTTCCGCCTACCCGATCTATGGGAGAAAAACCTTTCCATAAAACGACCTGAACCAGAAGAACTTAAGTGTATACTACTCCACCATTTCCGAATGATAGTCGCCAACAGTATTCCACCACAAATTTCATCCGGTTATCTAAGACTATATTTAGGATTACAACATAATGGATACCGATTATTAGAAGCACAATAATGGGCTGTTAGCCATTAAAACATGCTACTTAAATCCACGCTTTGAGAAGCCCAATGTTGAGAGCGATAGATCTGCTAAAGACAAAAAACAAAAAAGGGGTAGTCAAAATCTTCAGGCAGAGCGCGTCTGATTGCGGTTTCTGCGGCAGCGTTCGCTGCAATATTTTACATCTTCCCAGCAATCGCGCCATTTTTTGCGCCAATTGAAAGGCCTGTCGCAAACCACGCAAATTTTACTCGGCAAATGGGTCTTTTTCATTCAGTACTACAACAGTTGTGGCGGCAAACGGTTTACAAAATTCCAGTTGGTGTTTCCTGGGTTATTTATTGGTGTTTCGGATTAACGCCACCCTTCCTTTTTAAACACTTGAATGCCTCCTGGCGGTAATGCATGTGACGCCTGCCTTCTGCGGACGTAAGAGAAAACCCTAAATTGCTCCTTCAAATCCAATAGCAAAGCTTTCCAAGCCAAGATTTGAGTCCATGCATCAATATGCCACATCCTTCATGTGCTACACCCTACGGTTAGTTGCCCATTGTTTGTTGCCGGTGCTTTTGTTGGGTATTTGGGCATCGCCATCGATGGGCCAAATGGAATACCGGGCTCAGCTTACTGCTAAAAAAGTAGGCACTTGGAAAAATGCTTCGGCCAATGCCTTGCCCTTGCCCATGCCTTTCGCAAAAGCCAGGTGGTTAGAAAAAGTGGACCAAGATTCCATCGCCGACCTCCTTCTTTTAAAGGTAGAACTGGTCTATACTCGTTATCAGGAATCCGATGCTTTTTCGCAATCACAGCTCAACCGGCAACGTCTGCGAGCTTTCCAGAAGACCTTGCCCACCCAATGGGCCAATCCTTTGGTAGAATGGGCCATGGTAGAACAAACCGGGGCTACCGACAAAGCCACTGCCCAAGGGCTGTTTCACGGGTTTGTATTGCATTTTCGGGCGCCTCACAGTGCAGCTTCTACCACCAGTGAATTGGCATTTTTAAGGGCTTTTCGAGACGATTTACTGAAGTATTCTTCGGAAACGCCTCCCGATCTTTCGGTGGTTGGTGGTACCCGCATGTACAACGACACCAACATTTCGGGTATCAAGCAACGCTGGGACGACCGCGTAGGCTACGTATACGACACGGTGTATACGGTACGCAAAATGGCCTACAAACCCCAGGTCAAGCGAACGGCTGCGGACTCTGGACTGTACGTAGCCTTGAGTGAAGCAGTGACTTGGAAAAACAATGCCGTGGTTTGTGATGTCACCGGAAGTATGTCCCGATACACCGCTCAAATGTTGGAATGGGTGCGGTATACCGGCAAACAAGCCAAAGTGGATTACTACTTGTTTTTTAATGATGGCAACAACAAGCCAACGGTTCGAAAAAAGTTGGGCAGCACTGGTGGACTTTATGGCACCAAAGTTACCGACTTCAACACCATCTTCGAAACCATAGCCAAAGCGATGAAGCGCGGCAACGGTGGCGATGGGCCAGAAAACGACATGGAAGCCCTGCTCGAAGCCCAAACTGTTTGTACCTCCTGCCAACATTTGATTCTTATTGCCGACAACGATGCACCAGTGCGCGACCTCGAACTCTTACCACAACTGCGGCTTCCAGTACACGTGTTTGCTTGTGGCAATCGTAAAGGCATCAATCCGGAATACCTGGATATCGTGCGCAAAACCGGAGGTTCACTTCATGCTGGCAATGAAATCATTGAAAACCTGCACGAGCTTACTAATGGCGATGAAATCAAGGTGGGCGATTGGCGCTTTCAAGTTGTAGCTGGCCACTTTCAACGCCAGTATTAAGTTGGCGGTTTCTGGTGGATGTGCTAACTTCCCCTTCCTTTGAAAAATTGGTCTCCAGCTAATGCACAAACACCTTTTGTCCTTCCTCATTTTTCTGGCCAGTGTTCCGATTGTGGCCCAGGTACCCGATACCAGTGACTTGAAGCTGGTAGGCTTTGAGCAGTTGATGGAGTATTCAAAATTCAGCTATCAGTTACAGTTTCAACACCGCAATCGCAAAAAGCGGCACACCGTTCGAGAAAATGCCATTGTGAGGATTCAGTTTCGGGATGGCTCTGAACTCCCCGTCGGACGCTTGAAACTGGTGAGCCCTAAAGGTATTTACGTAGCCACTTACGGCATCTTGAATCAAAAAGAGCAGCGCTGGGAAGACTACCCAGATTTGGTGTATACCTCTGTTGGCACCGATTCAATAGCTTACTTTCCGCTGGCAGCCATCAAAACTTTGTATTATCGCAATGCTTGGGAAAGGCAGAGCGATTGGTCCAAAGGCATTTACATTGGAGGCTTTTTTGTTGGCCTGGTGCCTTCCAGTACCGAAGCTTTAATCAATGGCGAGTTGCGTAATAGCACCTGGGGCCTGGTTGGTGCCGGGTTGGTGATGGCTACCGTGGGTTATCTCTGGAACCGAAAAATGGGACATTTGCGCGACCATTCCGAAAGTGAATGGAAGCTCAGCATTGCCCTTCGCTAACTTTTACATCAATTCATAACGATGAAGTCCGGCCTTAAAATTGGAATGGTGCAGGACAAGCCTGCCTTGCTGCACTTGGAAAAGAGCCTTGAACACCTCCAAACGCGTGTTCAAGAAGCTGCCGCTGAAAAAGTAGACCTGTTGGTTTTTGGCGAGACGTTTTTAACCGGCTATCCGGCATGGCTTGATCATGGCCGTGAAGTTGCCCACTGGAGCCACCCTGCCGTTAAACGCATGTACAGCCAAATGATGCAACAGGGCATCACCGTTCCCGGACCAGAAACCGAACTCATTGCCCAGCTGGCAGCTCAACACCAAATGGTTATTGCTATTGGCATTCATGAGCGCGTGACCAAAGGCCCTGGTAATGGCACCTTGTTTAACGGTTTGCTGCTATTTGATGCCGATGGTTCACTGCTTTTGCACCATCGAAAGTTGGTACCCACCTACACCGAACGATTGGTACACGGCCCTGGTGATGGTTTTGGTTTGCAGGCCGTAGATACCGCCATTGGCCGCATTGGTGGCTTGATATGTTGGGAACATTGGATGCCACTTTCGCGCCAGGCCCTGCACGATTCTGGCGAAGACATTCATTTAGCGCTTTGGCCTTCGGTGCACGAAATGCATCAAATTGCCAGTCGGCACTATGCCTTCGAGGGCCGGTGTTTTGTGGTAGCTGTGGGGCAATTGTTGCAAGCAAAGGAACTGCCGGGCGACCTCTCTTATACTGAACCACCTGAGCTTTTACCCGAAAGCTGGGTAATGAACGGCCAAAGCTGTGTGATTGGCCCTGATGGGCAATTCATTCGTCAACCTGAGTTGCATACCGCAGGCATTTTAACCTGTACGTTGCCCGGAGAGGAAGCGCTTTTTGCCGAGCGCATGACCCTCGATGTCAGTGGCCATTACCAACGCCGGGATGTATTTCATTTTTCTGTCAATCGAAAACGCCTCACCGATGACGGGGAAGTTACCCCTTGAGTTTTACCAGCGCGCAGATGTGGTGCAAGTAGCCCGTGATTTGCTCGGCAAAGCACTGGTCACCTGCATTGATGGAGTAGTTACCTCAGGCATCATTACCGAAACGGAGGCCTATGCAGGAGTTGACGACCGTGCCAGCCATGCCTTTGGAGCACGCCGAACCCAACGCACCGAGGTGATGTACCTACCAGGAGGCTTTGCTTATGTATACCTTATATATGGCCTCCACCACCTGTTCAATGTTGTGACCAATGTAGAGGACATACCACATGCTGTTTTGGTGAGGGCCATACGACCGGAGCATGGCATAGACACGATGTTGCAACGAAGAAAACTGCCCCAACTAAATGCCCGGTTTTCGGGTGGTCCAGGCACTTTGTCTCAGGCTTTAGGCATTACGACAGTCCTTACCGGAACGTCCTTGTTAGAGGATGTTGTTTGGCTGGAAGAGCGACCGGATCACGGCCAGGAAATTACCGTTGGGCCGCGTATTGGTATCGATTACGCCGGAGAAGATGCGTTGCTTCCCTACCGCTTTCGTATTCAATAAATGGGTGGCAAACTTAGTTGCGGACGTAAATCCAAATGCCATCGGGTTTGCCCCAGGCATACGATAGCTTCTTGCCCACATAAGAGCCTTTATGGCCTTTCATAAAAAAGCTGGCCGAGTTGGGGCATTTCAAGCCACCCCAGCTTCCCGAGCCTTCTTGTTCACCTGCCATAATAATGGCCACGTTGCCTATGCCCTCCTGATCGCTCACCGCAATGGCGGCTTTGCCATCGTTGGCGTATTGTTGCGCCTGGTCCAGTGCCGACTGATCGTTGGCCGGACCCAATTTTTCCCAACTGCCGGATGCCTCTACAGTAGCCATGATATTTTCGATGGCTACATAACCGCCATCGGCCTTTTTATCTGCAAAATCCGCAATTCCGAAATACCCGTTGATAGCCTTACCGGTGTATTCTTTGCAATCGAATTTTTCGGTGGAGTAATTCTTGCACTCCATGAATTCTTCATACACATCGTTGATGTCCATCTTCACGGCATTGGATTCACTGCCGCAGGAAGCGAGGCACAGGGCCATTGAAACAATAAAGGCTAAAGCAGGTATTGGGGGTCGCATAATGGTTTTGTTGATTGGGAACAAACATAGAAAACACGACTCAAATGTCCATTCACCATCGCATTGAGTTTGCCTTTGAAGCAAGCATTGTGCAGTTTTGCGAAAAGCAAGTAACGGATGAGCGCAACCGATCCCCAAGCATTAAGAATAGTTTTTTTAGGCACTCCTGAGTTTGCAGTAGCCAGCCTGAGGGCTTTAATAGAGGCCAACTTGCAGGTAGTGGCGGTAGTGACTGCTCCCGACAAACCTGCGGGTCGTAAAAAGGCGCTAAAAGTCTCGGCCGTGAAACAGTTTGCTCGGGAAAATGATTTACCGGTTTTACAACCCACCAACCTAAAAGCTCCGGAATTTGCAGCGGAACTGGCTGCCTACAAAGCCGACCTACAAATCGTAGTGGCTTTCCGCATGATGCCCGAAGTGATTTGGAATCAACCGCCCATGGGCACCTTTAATCTTCACGCTTCGCTGCTGCCTCAATACCGGGGAGCTGCTCCTATCAACCGTGCGGTGATGAATGGCGAGGCCGAAACCGGTGTTTCTACCTTTCAACTACAACACGCTATTGACACCGGAGAAGTGTTGCTACAGAAAAAAATAGACATTGGACCCAATGAAAACGCCGGTTTGGTGCACGATCGGTTGATGGACATTGGCGCACAACTGGTGGTAGCAACCGTGGTGGGCCTGGCAAGCGGCAATTTGCGAGGTACACCCCAATCGGCAATAGCAACTATGAGCAGTTTAAAAGAGGCTCCTAAAATTTTCAGGGAAGATTGCCGCATTCAATGGCATCAACCAGCAAAAGTCATTCACAACCATGTGCGCGGCCTGAGCCCCTACCCCGCTGCCTGGACCCACCTTATTAGTCCTAATGGCGAAAAACTCTTATGTAAGGTTGGGGAAACTGCCTTAACCACCGAGGTTGCTACTCAAGCTCCTGGATCGATCCTGACGGATGGCAAGACTTATATAAAGGTAGCTACTGAGGAAGGCTTGGTAGCATTGCAACAAATTCAACCGGCTGGCAGGCGCAGTTTAGACATCAAAGCCTTTCTCAACGGCTACGCTCTCTCCTCACAGTGGCGATTCGAATAACACATTTTACGCATGCGATACCTGATACTTACTTTTACTTTGTGCTTCTCTCTTTCTGCTTGGGCGCAAACAGTAACTCCAATGGGCAATATTCAGCCCGAAGGGGATTATGAAAACGTTTCGGTTAAAAAGCTCACTTCCGATGCCCGTTCTACTTCCTTTGTGATCTGGGTAAAACAGGGTGTGAAAGCGCACTATCACGAAGAACACAGTGAAACGATTTACGTGATCGAAGGCACGGCCGAAATGACTATGGGAGACCAAACCTTTACCATAAAGGCAGGAGATTACATTCACATCCCCAAAGGCACGGTACAATCCGTGAAAGTAACTTCCCCTACTCCGATCAAAGTTTTGTCAGTTCAGGCTCCGGAATTCTTAGGGAAAGACCGAATTTTCGTAAATCAATAGGGTAAAAAACGCCGTAAATCCTTTATTTAAGCCGGTTTTGGTTTCAGTTATTAACAAAAAACCGCTTTTATCAACAAAAAAGGGGATTTGGGTCAGCAATCCTTGGCTCACAGGTGAATTCGGCTAAATTTGTCCGCGTCCTGAGGGACTTCTTTATGATTGTTTAACCTAAATTTCATTTTAAGATGAACAAAGCCGAGCTCATCGAAGCCATCGCTACTAAAGCTGAATTGTCGAAGGCTGATGCGAAAAAAGCCGTAGAAGCTTTTGTAGAAACTACCACTGGTGCACTGAAATCCGGTGACCGTGTTGCCCTGGTTGGTTTCGGTTCTTTCTCCACTTCTCAACGTGCTGCCCGTACCGGCCGTAATCCACAAACTGGTGCCAGCATCGAAATCAGTGCTCGCAACGTTGTAAAATTCAAGCCTGGTGCTGAACTGAACCAAGCCGTTCAATAGGCATTGCTTGTATTGAAGATATTGAAAGGGCTGTTCCATACCGAACAGCCCTTTTTGTTTTCCCACTTTTTGGGTCTTAAACCTTATAAGTCTTTTATTTCTTTTCGCTCACTTTACCTGACCTTATTGCTACCACCATGTCGAGCCCAACTGACCAGCAGCAAGTCGCCCTCTTAGCGCATTTGTTGAGCTACGTTTCGGAAAACCGGAGGGCGCGTTTTGACGCCATTATTCCCCACCGCACCCGACACCTTACCGTGGTATTGGAAAACATTTACCAGCCTCACAACGCCAGTGCAGTCATTCGAACGGCCGATTGTTTGGGCATTCAGGATGTACACGTAGTGGAAAACAGCAATGAATACACGCTTAATCCCGGTGTATCGTTGGGCGCTTCCAATTGGGTCGATCTGCACCGTTATAACGAAGGTGAGGACAATACCAGAACCTGCCTAACAGAACTCAAAAACCAAGGCTATCGCATTTTGGCTACTTCACCCCACAAAAACAGTGTGGCGCCTGAAGACCTGGACCTGGACACTAAAACCGCCTTGGTGTTTGGAAAAGAGAAAGAAGGACTTTCCGATTTGGCCTTTGACTTAGCAGACGGATATTTAGCTATACCCATGTATGGTTTTACGGAGAGCTACAACATTTCTGTTTCAGCGGCCATTTGCCTCTACACACTGGTGCAGCGTTTGCACCGCTCGGAGGTACATTGGGAGTTAACGCCACAGGAGCAAACCGAAATAATGTTGAATTGGGCGAGGGGTTCAGTACGCCTTTCCGCTGAAATTGAAGCGGCTTTCTGGGAAGCCAACTCCAATTAAACCGCTACTGGAATACGTGGTTTTCTGGCCTCTACACGTGGAAAACGCATGTGAAGGCTGGTTCCTACCCCGGCGGTGCTCTCCAGTTTTACACTGCCATTGAGTTTCTTCACCGCCTCCTGCACCATAAACAATCCCATCCCGGTACCTCCAGAACGATTATTGCCCCTGAAGAACAGTTCGAAAACATGATCAATCATGTCGGGAGCAATGCCTACTCCATTGTCTTTGGCAATCACCACCAGTGATTCATCATCATCAAAAACCCTGAATTCAAAGTGACTGGCTCCGACTTGTTTCTGGTACTGGATCGCATTGGTCACAATGGCCTTGAAAATCGTGCACAAAAGCTCTTGATCGGAGTAAAACTCGGTGCTACAATCGATCTCAGTATGCAAGTTGATGGTTTCAAAACCAGGTACCGTTTGGCAAAAGGCAAAAATCTCTTCGGTGATTTTTTGAAAATCAACCGCTTCAATACTGGGTTGATCTTGCCGAATGCGTGCAATGTCTATGAGGCTCAATAAAATGGTATCCAATTGAGAAGCAGCATTGCATACCAATCCAAAGTACTCTTTGGCCTTGGGGTCGTTTACTTCTAACTGGGCCACATTGATCAGCCCTTGAATGGAGGAAACCGGCCCCTTGAGGTCGTGGGAAGTGCGGTATAGAAAGTGGTTAAGCTCCTGATTGATTTCGCGTAACTGCCGCTCTTTGGCCTTCCGCTCGTCTACCTCATCGCGCAGGTGATTGTTGCTTTCGGCCAATTCGAGGGTACGCTCCTGCACCTTACGCTCCAAACGTTCATTGTGGTTTTTCAACTTATTTTCCGCACGGTTGAGCGACCTCAGCATTTGCTGCATAGAATCGAGCAGTTCTCCTGACTCGTCATCGGTAAACTTTCGAATGTTTACCGATCGGTCGCCCTCTGCAATTCTTCGGGCTACGCCTACCGCGTGTTTTAAGGAACGTACAATGCGGCCAGAAGTATACCAACTCACCCAAACACCAACAAAAAGAGAGAAACCGAAAATTCCAACCAACCAAATCAGAATTCTATCTTGTCGCGCTTCTGCCGCTTCCAAGGTGTTTTGTCCAAAACTGGATTGTTGTTCCACCAACTCGTCGATGCCTTTTTTCATGCGTTCCTCATCGGCCCACACGATTTCTGCCCGCTCTTTGGCAGAGGGCACATCTCCAAGTTGGATGTAGTCAAAAACTGCCTGAGTATGCGGCATGCATACTTCATGCTCTTCGTGCATGGCCACCAACTCATCGCGCAACATTTTAAAGTTGCTCAAAAACTCTTTGGGCAATGCATCGGATTGGCAAAGACTGTCCAACCGTTTCAGGCTGGCAAATACTTTGGTATCAAATTCTCCGCAGGTCGCCCTAAACTCCTTTACTGATGCATTAAACTCTTCCAACCCTTCCATAGCTTGCACCTCTCGTTCCCCTACTCCTACAGTGGTGGAAAATTTCAAATTGTGGTCGTGGTGATAACGGTTGATGTCGATAATACTGCGACATACCGTCATACTCTCTTCCACCAGCAATCGAGATTCGTTTTGCTGTTGACGAAGGCTGTACATGGCTACACAGCCTGCCAAAATATTGACCAATACGATACTGCCGGTGAGGCCTGTGATCTTGGTACTTATTTTCACGATTTCGAGATATGGATAATGCTATTATTTAGCAATGTGCATATTACGCGATTAAACCACGTTTTAGTGTCAGCCCATTGACAAAAAGTTTTTCTTTGGGCTTTCCGCACGCGGATTGGTGAAACCTTTTTGATGTAATGTCGTTTAAAGCGCCCTTTTCTTGTGTTTAAGGCTGCACTTTTCAGTTGAAGGCCGTTTCTGTAACAATGGAGATCACGGTATCCTTACATACCCATATTCTTTTAAAATTTTTGAAGCTGATCGATACAGGCAGACCTTATATAAAAGCACACTTACTGACACGCATTTCATCTCTTGGTTTAGTGCCCCTGGCAAACATCGGAACCGACTCTTCCAGCCACCTTTTCACTGTAAAAAAACCACAGGTAGCGGCACCACGAAATCCATCGACTTATCTTTTTAAAAGGTTCAGCGTTAATTTTATTGACCTCAACCTGCCCTTATTCGTCATCAAAGCACATTTACACCGATAGTGCCATCCAATTTCGCGGGTTAATTGGGAATTCAACTTTCTTTGTGCAACCCTCCGGCAACGGGGCTGTCTTTACTCACAAACACTGGATAAGATTTGGCAGTCGAAACGATCAGCATTCACCGTGAGATCGTAGAAAGATGTAAGCGTGGCGACCGGCTGGCGCAATATCAACTTTACGAGTTGTATTCCAAGGCCATGCTCAACACTTGCTATCGGATGATGAACAGCCGCGAGGAAGCGGAAGACATGCTTCAGGAGGCTTTTGTTTCTGCTTTTCGCCGATTGGATTCGTTTCGCTTTGAATCCACCTTCGGAGCATGGCTAAAGCGCATTGTCATCAACCACTGCATCAACGAGTTGAAACGGAGGAAGCTGGAATTGGAGTTGGTGGAGGATTTGCATCGCTTCGAAACTCCCTCGGAAACATCAGAATCCAGTGAAGGCAAATGGACGGTGGATATGATTCGCCAAGCAGTGATGCAACTGCCCAATGGATATCGGGTAGTGTTCAGTTTGTATGCCCTCGAAGGGTACGATCACCAAGAGATTGCACAAATACTGAACGTGACCGAATCTACCTCCAAATCGCAGTATTTGCGTGCCAAAAGAAAACTGAAAGAACTAATTAATCGCTAATAAAATGTCTCAACAAAACCAACCGGATGAACTGGAATCGTTTATCCAAGCCAACCGAGAGGCGTTTGATCACTTAGAACCGTCACCCGACCTTTGGAAAACAGTGGTGGACGAAAGCTCGGTCAGCGAAGCAGCTCCTTCGGCTACTCCCTGGACCACCTACCTCTGGCGGGCGGCAACCGTTGCTGCGCTAATCGTTGGTACGCTGGCCATTTGGCGTTCAAGTCCTACAGAGACGGACCAACTGGCCCAGGCCGATTCGCTTCCTGCCCTGATTGAATTGATGACCAGTAGTATTCCAGACAGTGCGCTACCCGAAGAATTACTGGAAGCTGAAGCCTTCTATACTAGCCAATTGCAAGCCATGAAGGTGGAACTGGCGCTCTATTCCAAAACCTATCCAGATTTGCAAGAAGAGGCGACCTTTGACCTTGCCGAACTTGACAGTGCCTATGCCGATTTGAAGCAAGACCTGAAAGACGACCTGGCCAATGAGGAAGTAGTTAGCGCCCTTATTCAGAATTATCGTCTCAAACTCCAAGTGTTGGAAACCATTCTGGAGCAGATCAAAAAAATTGAAAACAGTCCGCAAAAAGATGAAGACAATAACCTTTCCTACATGTAAGGCCTTGGTGCTCCTCCTGGCCTCTTGGTGTTTGTTAGCTTCGGCCCAAGCACAAATGTTGGAGGAGAGCCGAAGTTTTACCCGCACTTACCGCGTAGACCGTAATGTTACGGTGGACGTGAGCAACAAATACGGTAAAATCCATTTCATTAATTGGAATAAAGATTCGGTGAAGGTAGAAGTGGATGTGACGATCAGTGCCCGACACCTCGAAAAGTTGGAACGGCTCAAGGGAAGCATCGATTTTGATTTTACCCAATCGACCAGCTATGTGACCCTGCATACCCTCATCAAAGACACCAAAAACCCTTTTATTTCAGATTTGGAGAGCATTTTCTCTCAGGGCACATCGGTTGAGATCAACTATCGAATTTACTTACCGGGCATGGCCAACTTACAAGTTGAAAATAAGTATGGCGATGTTTTTTGCGATAAGGTTTCGGGAGATGCCTACATCAACCTCGCTCATGGCGACCTAAGGGCCTCTGATTTTGACGGTCGGGATACCCGACTACAGATTCGTTTTGGAAACGCAAGGATCAATCACCTGCGCAACGGTCGACTGGACCTGCAATATGTTGAGAACTTCAACCTTAAAAAAGCTGGTGAGTTGAACATTACCAGCAAATCAAGCAATGTGTATATTGATCAGGCCGACGAATTGCGTTTGAATTCGAAACGCGATGAATACCACTTGCAAAAGGTAGAAAAGATCAAGGGTGATTGTGGTGCCTCTAACATCATGATTGAAGAGGTAGAGAAAGAAATTGTTTTGGAAATGAAATACGGCCTCCTGGAAGTAGAGGGGTTTGCCAACAACTTCTTTTACCTGAACCTTGATACCCGATATACCGATCTTAACTTCAGGTTGGGGAATGACTTTTCTTACCAATTGGATTTAACCCACAAAAATGTGTCTCTGGATTACCCGCAAACCTTGGGCAATCTGGATACCAAAACGGCAGCTGACGATCGTACTCAGAATTCAATCGGTGTGATCGGGGTCAACAAATCGACCAGTCGAAAATTTCGGATTACCGCCGAAAGTTGCGATGTGCGATTCATTCACCTTTAAGCGCTGGCAGCAAGCTTTTTTAATCAACTTATCCCACTATCTTTTTTAAAAGCACCATTTATGTTAAAAAAAGCCTTCTTGTCAATTTTGGCACTACCGGGGCTGCTTTGGTTAAGCGGCTGCAGCGTTGGCATCAACCTCGACGATTGCGTTACCGGAGATGGCTCTACCATAACCGAAGCCCGAAACCTCAACGCTTTTTTCGCGGTGAGTTCTTTCGGCGATTTCGACATCATCCTCCGCCACAGCACCAACAACGATTACCGGGTGGAACTTTCAGGAGAAAAGAACATCCTGGACGAGATCGTTACCCTGGTAGAACGCAATACTTTATTGGTCCGTTTTGCTGAGGCCAATTGTTTTCAATTTTCTGAAGACATTACCATCACCATCTTCTATCCTCCGGGAGAGCTGGAGGCCGTTAACCTGGGTGGCAGTGGCAGTATGCGAGGCGACAGCCTCACTGGCGATTTCATCAATCTTTACCTTACCGGCTCTGGCGAGATCGACTTTCCGGTAGTGGCCAACCGCATGAAAACGACGATTTCAGGCAGTGGTAGCATTGACCTCAAGGGCAACGTAAACGCTGGAAATTTCCGAATCGATGGCTCTGGAGAAATCAACGGCCTTAGCATGATTTGCAAGGAAGCCAATGTGGATATTTTTGGCTCCGGAAACGCTTACCTTTTTGTGGAAAACCAATTAAATGCAGAAGTTGGCGGCAGTGGATCGGTATTTTACCTTGGTAACCCTACGGTAGATTCCAATGTGAGTGGGTCAGGAAAAGTGACCCGATATTAATTCAATTCAGACCATTCTTTACAAAGACCTTTTCATATATATCTTTTTGCCATGAACCGATATATCATATACCTCCTAACCTCGCTGCTTCTTCTTACTGGTGGCCCTTTGATGGCCCAGGAAGATGAAGGATGGAAAAGGACCTCTAAAACCCCCGAAGGTGAAAAAGATCCTTACCAAATGAAAACCTTGTTGGGCAATCGGAAAATTCGCCACGGAGTATACCTCGCTTACCACATGATGGGCACCCGGTTTGACAGTGAAGATGGCTTGTTGATCGGCGGCCGCGTAGCTTGGATCATTAACCACCGGTTGGCTATTGGTGGCGCTGGCTATGGTTTGGCCAATAACCTCAACCTGCAAAGCCAGGAGTTCAACGCCCGCCTCTACGATTTCAATTTTGGATACGGCGGCCTGCTGGTGGAACCTATTGTGGGTTCCAGCAAACCGATTCATGTGTCTTTTCCTACTCTGCTGGGAGCAGGTGGAGCTAATTTTGAAAACAGTCTGCTTTTCTATGATCGGGATGCCGAATCCTGGACAGATCTCAGTCGGGAAAGCGATAGCTTTTTTGTGTTGGAACCTGGAGTGGAACTCGAATTGAATCTTTTGCGCTACTTCCGACTTAGTACCGGTATTTCCTACCGCTACCTCATGGGCTTAGATCTCGGTGATGTAGACGACGATAAATTGGATGGCTTGTCTATTGGACTTGCGCTAAAATTTGGCTTTTTCTAAGCTAAAAATTTTCTAAAACTTATTCTACTGGTTGTAAAAAGGGTCGGCTCTCGTGGCAGGAGCAGACCCTTTTTTCGTTATTAGCCAGCAGGAAGGAAATATGGCTTCTATTGGGGTTGGAGAGAATGTGATTATTGAATGCCCAGTTGACGAATGTCTGTGAACAGGTTGCACAACACATTTTCAGCTTGTGGGTGCCCCAGTGAACGGGCCAACATTAAGTCTTGCTCAGCCGCCTGGCGATCGTCGAAAATTTCAACTCGCATGAGGGCAATTTCATACAGGGCTTCCGGATTAAATGGATTGAGGCGAAGAATTTTGCGGTAGGTTTTAAAAGCATTCACCTGGTGGTTTACGGATTTATAGTAGCGGGCCCAGTAGAAGTAATGGCTTTCATTATTGGGGTCTATTTGAATGGCTTTCCGTAGATCAGCAATTGCTGCCTCAAAGTTACCTTCGGTCCGTAGCAAATCGCCTCTCCGAGCAAATGCTTCCGCACATTGAGGATCCAAACGCACCACCATATTCAAGTCATCCATGGCACGACCATCGAGATCCATGGCCGAATATAAGTTGGCTCGGTGGAGGTACACCTGTGCATTTTCTGGCTGCAGCTCTAAGGCTTTGCGAAAACCGGTGAGTGCTTCACGAAAACGATTTTGAGCTTGAAAGCTAACGGCTTGGTGGAACAAGCCCTCGACGTAATCGGGATCCACCTTTAAGGCCAGGTTGTAGTAGAGCATGGCACGTTGGTGATTGTGTTGAGCCGCCAACTCGCGCCCCTGCCCTACTACTCCTTTTAGCCATTCGCGGGTGTGTTTATTTTGAACCCAATCGATTTGGGCTTCATCGTTTACAATCAGCCGCCCCTCTTCGTCTACCAACATTAGGTAGAACTCTTTGCAGGGAATTTCAATGCGTCCGTGCCAGGTGCGACCCTGAAGGTGATTTTCCCAAATCTGATAGGCGGTTCCTTTCAATTCGCGCCAGTGATTGATATTATAGGTTCGTGGACGGGTAAACGAATCGATGTGCTTTTTTACGTCTTTGAGTTCCATGGTGAAGTGTTTTTCCGTGTGGCTCATTGTTGAATCTTTAGCAAACCTACCTGGGCAGACCGTAATCTATTTACGGTCTGATTTTGGAGTTGATTTTTTCTTAAAAATCGCTACTGAGAGTTGCTGAGGCGGTAAATACTTTTGCCTACGGATCGAATGAATGTAGGCCCTGCCACCTTCTTCGTTACGGTTTAAATGATCTGTTGTCTCTTGATCTATACCGGTGAGCCAGCCTAATTGATAATGTCGAAAGAACACACCCATTCGCCATTGTTGGGTGGCAGGATCTTTTAAGGTGCGCAACGCTACTTCGGTTCCTTCAGATAGGTGATGGTAGATGTAGATGAGATCGTAATCGTAAAGCTGTATTACCCGGGCCAATTTTGGTTCTGAAGGGTGAGATTGGGCTTCGTGCATCCACCGGCGTACGGTATGCATCCACCGGCTGGGAGCCGCAGTATGAGAAGTGTTGGAACGAAAGGTGACAGTTTCCATCTTGCTGTGTTTTAAAGTTTACAGCAACAAGGATACCAGAGCAGACCGTAACCAATTTACGTTCTACAAATGAAGAGCCCAAAACCCTGAAATAGCAGTTCGCCTTAGACAGAATTGAAAAAAAATCACACTCATCTAAAAATTTAATACACTTACAAACTTGTTATAAATCAAGCGTTTAGGAAATCATTTCTTCTAAAAAAGCAAGGGAAATGAAAAAAATTTCTGTTAAGAATTTGCCAATGCAAAAGAGTTCCCTAAATTTGGTGACGAATTTGTCATTGGTCTAATGACTGAAATCCCAAGTAGGTCAGATCAAGGATAAACAGATGGTGGATTTACTGCCTGCGGGCAGGCCGGCCCCCCAAAGTTTGAATACGAGGGTTTTGCATATTTTACCTTGGTTCTAACTGGTCGGCCAGCCCGCAGGCGGTTTTGTTTTATATCGACTGGTCGTATTGTCTCAGCGACTTTTTCAATCTTTTCAACACCTCTTTTTTTAACGACTCTGGTTGTATAACCTGCGCTTCCGTTCCCATGCCAAGAATTTGCATAATGAGTTCATAGGTGATGAGCACGTGCATTTCGATTTTGAACTCAGTATCGGTATCGACCAGTATTTTTTGGGAATGGTGCAAGGGTTGCGTTTTCAGGTACTTGCCCTGTAAGGGTGTACACGCCAAGATAACCTCCTCTGGTTCTCCAGAATGTGCAGTGATACCAATGCTGTATTTAAAATAACGGTCAGCATCGAAGTCTTTTGGTAATTCAAATCGGTGATCGACGGTATCTACCCGATGCATCCGATCCAAACCAAAGGTGAGTATCATCTCCCGTTCGTGGTGGAAACCAATGAGGTACCACCGGTTTCGGTACTCCTTTAGGAGGTAAGGGTCGATACGATAGGACTTTATTTCGGTTCGGGAGAATGAGCCATAGTCTACTTCAAGCTGTTGGCGCTCTTTGATGGCATGCAACAAAGTGCCCAAGAACTGATTGCCTTCTACCTGCCCTACCGTTTCGAATTGAACAAACTTTTCGATGGCTTCATCTTCAACATTAGAAGTAATGTTCAGCCGATCGAAAATCTTTTCGATCGCAAAGCCAAATTGACGAAACACCTCTACATCCTTAAACTGAAACAAGGTGGTAGCGGCAAAACGAATGGCCTCAACATCGTCATCATTGAGCGGAATTCGATCGATGCTGTAATCTTCGTCCAAATAGTAATACCCTTTATCGCGCTTGCTGAACCGGATTGGGGCCTCAAACCCCAGTTCTGATTCATACCGCATGGCCCACAGGTCTTTTTCGATCGTAGAATCTGAAATTCGGTCTCCCAGGCTTCCATAAAGCGCCTCTTCACAGGCTTGCCGCAATTCCTCTTTGGAGGGATAAGGCTTGTATTTGTTCCGAATGCATTTATCAATAATACGGTAGCGCAACAACGCATACTTATTCGCAGGCATAGGGTCGAGAGTTGAGGGTGACTAAAATAAGGAATTCCCTACGGGCCTCTTCTTCTTCAGACTGTTCCTACTTTGAGTAACACACGGGAAATCGGCAAAAAAATCAAAAAATGAGTAGCCCTATACAATGGTCCATTAATACTCTGTTTACTAATCATTTACATAAAAATGACACTTTATTTAGTGATAAATTGATCTCATTATTCGGAAAAATTTCTGGAAAGGGTTTGGAGATATGGAAAAAGGGCGTATCTTTGATTCACTTTTATTGGGGTTAATAGTAAAAGTCTCTGGTTCTAACAGACCAGAAAAGAGGGTCCGCACTTCCTACGCGGACCCTTTTCTATTTTATAAACTTTGGTTTCCTCAGTTCCTCCGAAAAGCGCCACTCATGGCCTTCATTAGCAACATTCAGTTTGCATTTTCCAAAATATCCTTATCTTTTCTTCGCGATTGCTAACGGGTCATCGGGAGAGGTCCGAACTTGCACTTCTTCATGGATATTGAGTCCACCTTACGCTTCTACAAACAGCTCGAAGGAGATGACCTGAGTTTTATTTACCAGGGAAACTTCAACGATGACATTACCAATCGAGTAATCGATCTGAGTGAACGTAATATGGATAGCCAGGGTCAACATACCCGCATTATCCATCGCGTTTCCTTTCTCTTGGCAGAGTGCTTCCAGAACATTGTTCGTTACGGAGAAGAAGGTCATCAGGATCTGGACAACGATACCAACGGTATATTTCTCACGCGACACGTTGGGTCCAAGTACTACATCATCTCCGGTAACCTCATTCTTCACGAAAAGGTAGATGAGCTGACTAAGCGTCTGGACGACATCAATACCATGGGCAAAGACGAGCTTAAAAAGCTTTATCTACAGGTATTGTCTGGTGGTGTTTTCTCCGATAAAGGCGGTGCAGGGTTGGGTCTAATCGAAATGGCGCGAAAGTCAGGTGAGAAGCTGCTTTATGATTTCGAGCGGATCAATGATACCTACGCTTTCTTCTACCTGCAAATCAGCTTAAAGTCGGACGATGCTCCTTCTCACAAAGCTGTATCGGTAGCCAACTCTCGTGATATTCGAAAGCAAGTTGTGGGTGAGAATATCCTGATGATACATCGGGGCGATTTCAACCAGGATACTTTTATTCCAGTTTTGCGCATGATCGAAAATAACATGCGCGATAAGTTGGATAAATACAGTTTAAAGCGAATGGTTTATCACGTGATGGTAGAATTGTTGCAGAACATTTACCACCACGGCAAAGTAATCGACGATCGTCGAGATGGTATTTTCATCGTTAGTGCGGCTGATTCCCACTACCTTATTCAAGCGGGTAATTTCATAGATAACTCTGAAATCGAAGACTTCCAACGACAATTAGAAATAGTGAACCGTTTGGGACGAGATGAACTAAAAGAGCTCTACAAAAAAACACTGGCAGAAGGAAAAGTAGATGAAGTGAATGGTGCAGGTCTTGGTCTTATTGACATTCGTAGGGACACTACAAATCCATTGGAATTTACTTTTCTCCCAATTGATGATTCTACCTCCTTCTTTTCTGTTTCGGTTCGTGTTTAGCTAATTCACTCAGCCCCTTTCAATCGTAAACTTTGCCATTTAAGCATTAGTGCAACATTAATTAACGTTGCCGACCTCCCCTATTCCTACAATCTTCGGCCCACCTGGATGAACTTAGGTCCCGTACCTTA
>CALCCE010000262.1 GCA_937899835.1 uncultured Flavobacteriales bacterium
GGACATTGAGCGGAGTCGAAATGGGAGGGAATCACGACCCATTTTCAATAATATCATCTCTGGTTTTACCATTGTTTTTTTCCATCCCCCCTTGGCCCTTCGGCTTCGCTCAGGGACCGGGGGGAATCGCCATGTCCGGTCCCCGAGCGGAGTCGCGGGGCCCGGGATCATAGCCACAAATCCTTTTTTCAATTCACCTTTTACTCTAAGACTGGTTGGCCCGAGCATCCATGGTCAATTTATATGCTATGAATAGCGGATCGTAGTTGCAAACTACGATCAGAAAATAAAGCTGGATGTAGCTTTTAAGCTACATCCAGACAGAGTTCTTGGTTTTAACTGCTCATTGACTTCGAATAGTCCTGTTTTTCAAATTTGTAAGGTACTACCTCAATTTTTCCTTTCACATTGAAGTAGAATCTTATTTCGATCATTTCCTTGTTGTGGTCATAAACCGGGGCTTTAAGCATCGCACCGTCTCCTAAGGTTCTCATTCGTCCCCGTATTTCTAAATCCATGCGCATGTTGTTATAATCATATATTCCTGAGCCAGGAACAGACGGCCCAAACTTGAATTCTTTCTTTTCAAGGTCCATTGAAATGAGTTCAAAGATTTTACCAAAAGGAGTAGTTTTTAGCATCTCTTTTCCCATGATCTTGATCAGTTTATTCATGCCTTGAGTGGTGCCGTAACGGCCTAGCATTTTTCCCTCTTCTTTGGTAAAAGTCGGTTCAATCTCCCAAAAGGCATCATCAGTAAACTTGAAATTCAATTTTTTTTCTTTTTCCGGATCGTCTGGAAATGGGTCATCGGGGTCTGTTACTTTTAAGGTTTTTTCAGTTTCTAAATTGAAACTGATGGTGTCTCCTTTGTTCATGTTCAACTCCTTATACCCTTCGTAGTTAGGGTTGTACCTTTCACTTTCAGGAATTTTACTAAAGTATGCTGCATTGTCAGGATGGTCAACGATGTCCGTCCATTCAATGTCCACGCCATGGGTTTGGCTCAGCCGTTCTGCAATTTGTGTAGGTCCTTCTCCGCTCTCTACTTTAGTGGTTTGCGTCTTGCCTCCTTTAGATTCATCACCTCCACCATTATCCAATGCCCCGGTAGGGTCAATTAATTTAAGTGGGTTGTTCTGAACGTAATTGTAAGGCGTAAGCCAGGCACGTTTTTCCTTCATCGGATCCACACTCACAAACCGACACGTCCAGGCGGCATAATACCGCGCTCCATAATAATACAAGCCCGATTCGGCGTCTTTTTCTTTGCCGACGTATTGGTAGCGCTTGTGGGAGAAAGTGCGCAGGGAGTTATCCCCAAAAGGATAGTATTCCTGGTGATCGATAAGGCTGCCCTCGTGGTTGACCCGGCTGGAAGAGCCGCCCAAATGGTCGTTGAGGTGGTAGAGAATTTCAGCTTCGGGTTCTCCGTCAAACATCTCTCCAAAGCGCCATTGCGCGATGCGCTGGCTGTCGTCCATCACGTGGATGATGTTTTGCTTTTTTTCTTCTCCATTTTCTTTTTTGAAGCGGTATTCAAACACCCCATCAATGTAGAGGGTCACCGCTTTGTTGCCCTGTTGGTCCCACACCACTTTTTTGGTGCGTTCTCCGCTTACATTGTAGCGGTAGTGGGCGTAGATGGAAGGGGTTTCTCCTGCTTGAATTTTGAAAAACGCCAACTGGTCCTGTTCGTTCCAGCCGTAGTGGCGGCTTTCGTCACTGTATTTCAGGTTGCCATTGCCGTCATACCCAAAAGCAGTGGCTTCATCGCCCACCGTGATTTCTTTCAGCTGATTCTTGTCATACTGGAAGGTACGGGTAAACGCTTGTTCGCCGATCTGTTTTAGGGTACGGATGTTGCCCACCTTGTCGTAGGTATACCGGCGTTCATAGGCTTGCACGTTTTCCGGGTTAGGGCTACCCACCTTGGGGGCTTCCTGCCAACGGAACGTTTCTTTGCCGGTTTGACTTTCGCGCCCCGTAGCACTTAGCAAACGGTCGATGCCGTCGTAGGTGTACTGGCAATCCAAGGCATCCTTGCCGAGTGGTGTGTTGGCAATGCCGCTTCCCGGTGTGCGGTCTTTCTTTGTCAGAATGTTGCCGTTCAGGTCGTAAGCATAGCTGAGGTCTTGCCGGGTGGTGCCGCTCTGATGGGTGTAGCGGTATTCACCGTTGGTGGAAGAAAACGCAAAGCGTTCGGTTTTCATTCGCAGCAAGCGGGCGTTGCTTTCTGAGTAGGCGTAGCGGGTCATCAGTCCGTTGCCAAAAGCGATTAACACCCGTTGGCCTTTGGCATTGTAGGCAATCTCTTGCACGAATTCTTTGCCGTCCACCTGCACTTGCTGTAGCGTACCGGCCCGGCTGTAGGCCGGTTGAATCTCCGACCGTTCACCGTTCACATTTTCCGGCAATTGGATGTGGGTGATGCGGTTCAAGGCATCGAAAGTATTGTTGGTAATGAACTGCTTTTGATCCAATAGTTCCCCAGGGCTCATTTGGTCCCAATCTACCAGAAAGATTTCCGCGTCAGACAAATGATCGTCATGAATGAACTTTTGGATTTTCTTCAGCAGGTTGCCCTTGAAATCGTATTTGGAAAATGCGGTGGTCCCCGATTCATCGTAGACCCGCAACAGGCGGCCAAACTGGTTTTTCGATTTCAAATCACTCGTGCCGTATTTGTAGCTGTGCATCAAGCGTATGGATTGCCCTTCGGCTTGCACCCACAAGCGCAAAGGCTTCCCTTGATAGTCGTATTTCATAAACCGTCGGTTTTGCTTCTCGTCGGTTTGTTCCAGCACTTGCCCGCGGGCATCCAGCACTTGGGTGAGGGTGCCGCTATCGAGGTGCACAATCCGAAAAGCTTCAGCTTCGGGTGGGGTGGGCGCTTCACCTTCAGAAGGCGCCACCATGGTAGGGTAGAAGTAGCTAAAGTTGACCCTGTCCAAAGGATCGGTTACTTGTTTTAGTCGGCCTTGAATGTCGTAGGCGTACTGCATCACCACATCATTGGCAGCGAGGTTATCCAGCCGGTGGGTCGTGCGAATGGTGCGGCCAAGGGCATCGATCTCGTTGCTCGTAGGCGTGTTCCAATGGCTGCTGTAGGAGCTGCTTTCCGTGGGGTGTGTTTCCCCGCCCAGGTCGTTGGGGTCGTAGGCGTAATTCTCCCAGGGGGTAGGTGCAAAGTCCACCGTAAAGCTTCCGTCGGCTTGCAAGGCCGGAGCGCCCAAGGTGCTCGGAATGCCGTACACATTGAGTTGAGCCGTACCGTCCGGATTCACCGTATGGGTAGGCCGTCCCAAAGCATCGTAAAAGATGTTGATCTTTTGAAAATCGGCCGGGAGGCGCTGTTGCCAGTCGGTAGCATACTCGTAGGTAAAAGCATGGTTGTCGCCCAGCAGGTTGCCACTGGCGCGATAACCGGAGGAATCGGCAAACAAGGTGGTGTCGTGCTCGTCCAACAAAGCCGAGAAAACCAGGCCCGTAGTTACCGCCGGGGAATGCCCAATGCCTTGGTCGTAATTGGCCTTGGCCTCCCAGGCATTGAGGCTGCGGTGGTACAACTGCGCCCCGGCAATTTTTCCTTTGAAAAAGTTGGATTTAAAACTGCCTCGGCGGCTGCCCACCTTCACCGTTCCTACGGGTATGGTGTTGATGTTGCCCGTGCTAAAGGCGTTGAATTCCACTTTGGTGCCCACCTGTTCTCCGTTGAGGTAGGCGACCCAATGGGCACTGTCGTTGCCAATGCGCGAAATGCACACGTGTTGCCACGCTCCGGCTACCGGAGCCGGAAGCAGTGAAATGCCGGCCAGGCCGCTTTGCACGGCACCGCTACTGTCGGCCAAGTATACGTGATACCGGCCGTTGTACAAGATCAGGTTGAACCCCGCAAAATGGTTGTTGGTGTAGATCTGGTTGCCAAAAATGGCCTGAGTGCCCGAAGCCGAATCGGGTTTGACCCAAACCGAAATCGTGAAATCGTCGGTGCCAAAGTTGGTGTGCGGCAGCAAGCCAAATTGCACATCGTTGTCGCCCCCGAAGTAGAGCGCGCGCCTCAAAATCCCGAGGTCTACGGCTCGTTGGTAATAGGTAGCGGCCGATTGGTTGCTGGAAAGGGCAGTGTCCAGTTCGCCTTTGAAAAGCGGGGCGTTGCTCAATGCTACTTCTCCGTGCTGGGCAACGAATTGCTCCACCGCCTGGCCCATGTCGAGCGCTTCGCGATGGGGGTAATCTACTTGTAGCGCCTGATAGGCATAGCCTTTGGCAAAGTAGGGCTCATACTGCTCCACCACCTTGCCCTTGTTGTTGTACACTTTGTGGCCACTCACCAATACATGATCGGGAGCACCTGCAGCTTTGCGCCATCCAATGGCCGGCCCATTGGCCGCCTCTTGGTTGGCGGGCAATCCGGCATCGCCCAAAGTGGTATCGGCAACCGCCTTGGAGGTGTAGAGCGTGTCTTCGGCTTGCTTTCGGGTTTGCAGCAAGCGCCCAAATCCATCGGTGTATTCCACAGAAACCTGAGTAGCATCATCATCGTCTGGTGAGTGCACGTGATGTTCGCGCACCGTAGTTTTCACCCAAGCGGGTTGCCGCTGAGTATACCAGGCGTTGAGATCGTATTCCAGCAAGGTTCCGGGGTCGTTGAGCGTATCGCCTTCGTTTTCGCCGGCCTTGCCCATGAGCGCGGTGGCGATGGGCAGGCCCAGCGGAGAAAAGCGGGCCGCACTCACGTTGTTGTTCGGGTCGGTCACCTCTCGGGGCTGCAGCACCCGATAATCCATTTCCGCCAGGGTGGTCATGCCCTTGGCATCGCTTACGCTGATGGGCAGTACCTGATAGGCATCAAAGCTGACCTGGGTCTCTTGATCAAAAGCATCGCGCATGGCCGTGATGAGGCCAAAGCTGCCGCTGCCCGCCTGAAAATCGTATTGATTTTGCTGGTTGGTGAAGTAGAAACCCGAAACGTAGGGCGCTGCATTTTGGTAGGTATACCCGGCCCGGTCGTTGGGCCATTCCTCCGCGAAAGTTTCCGGATGATTGCTCCAATCAGGAGTACCGTTGGTGGTAAACAACTCGGGGCGTTTACTCCATGCGGCATCCAAATCGGGCAGGGTAGTGTAGAGCGTTTCGCTACGGCTCACCACGCCATAGGCCCCGAGGGTGCCGTGTGGCAAGCCCGTGAAGGCGCTGCCATCGTAATACATCAAGGAATGCGACAGGATTTTCTGGGAGACAGTACCCGCCAGAATTGCATCGCGCAGCGCAAACACCGATTGCCGGCCGGTGTAGCTTACTTCAAACGACTTTTGTTCGCTCACCCGATCGCACAAGTATTGACTTGCCGTATCGGCATAGAGGTAATGGGTTTCGCCCGCGGTACACAAAAAAGGACCGTCTTGTAGGTGGGGAGCTCCCGGCAAGCCGAAGCCGTTCAAAGGGTTGATGCCCCGGGGCACTGCTATGCTGATGGTTTTGCCTGCTTGCCCGTAGGCATCGTAATCGGCGGTGAAGCTAAAAGAAGTTTTAGGCTCCTGGCCGCGCTCCCAATTGGTGGTGCGCGAACCCTCGCTGTAGGTGAAGAAAATGGCTTGGGTAGTAGCCACTCCTGCCGATTCCTGCCGCACGCCAAACTGTCCTTCGCTCACCGTGATCGGCTTTTGTGCCAGCGCACTGTCGAACGAACCGTTTTGATCGGCGGCATAGGTCTCGGTTCGCAACACAGATCCGCGCAATGCTCGAAAGGCATCTCGCCGGTGCAGTTGCGGCAAAGCCGCCAGGGTGTTGGTCACCTCGGCAGAACGTTCCAGCAGTTGCGGATCGCCCGACCAGTACTCATGTCGGAGGTCCAACTCGTAAAACAAGTCTTTGGCCTTAGCAGCATTGGCCGAAGTAATGCCGCCCAGGTGAAACCAGTTTACTGTTTTGCTGGGAGGCGCATAGTGTTGCAGCTGCACCTTTTGAAAAGCATTGGCCGCATTAAGGTTGTAGCGCTCAAAACTTTCGGTGTCGAACTGCTCCACCCGGGCAAAACCCCGGAATTCGCGTTCGTGGCCGTCCCAATAACCGTGGCTGTATTGAAAGCGGGTTACCAGTTTGCCGCCAGAAATTTCGTCGATCACCTCGGTTTGGGCAATCACTTGCACCGGAAAGGGCAAGGTGGTTTTCCACCGGCGTTGGGGATCGGCTTGGTCGCGCATCCAGCTCACCACCGAACTTTCGTAGCGCACCTGGGTGATGGCGCCCTTGTTGTTGTTCATGGAGGTCATCACGTAGGGTTTCACCCTTGCGGTGAAATCCAGGAAAAAGCTGTTGTTGAAACCACCGGTTCCGGCATCGTAGGTCCACAGCAAGCCCGACACACCGGTGCCAAGCAGGTCGACCAGGCGCACGCCATCAGCGTTGTAAACCCGAGGTGTGCCTTTGACGGTGATCTTTTCGCCCCAGCGGTTGCCACTTTGGTTGATCCACAAATGCACCTTGCCGTCTTCGAGGTACATCAGGTCGGCCGGTCCATCGCCCACCACATCGCCCAGCAACACCCGTTGCGGGTCCCAACCGCTGGGAAAACGCAGGCCCGAACCTTTCATCGTTCGGCGTTTGCCCCATTGGCCGTGGCCCAGGTTGGGCCAATACCAAATGCTGCCATTTTGCACCTGTACAATGTCTTGCAAACCATCGCCACTCATATCGGCCAGTTTGATTTGCGGGTTGGAAAAGTTCACGTTGGGGAAACTATTCAGTTGCCTGCGGTTGGTGGTGTTGATGCGGTCCCAGCCCGCCACCATGGGTTGGTCGGGCACAGGCGCACTTTGAAAATAGTGTTCAAAGCGACTGCCGCTGCGCAACACATCGGTGATGCCGTCTCCATCGAGGTCGAGCATTTTTACTTCCGGATCGGCAAAGCTGAAGGAAGGAGCCGTCCGGTAGCGCTTCATCGCGTTGCGGTTCCAGTTGCCCTGGTGGTCCAGCGAAAAATAGCCGTTCACACCGGGTTTGCTCACCATCAGGTCAATGCGTCCATCACCGTTGGCGTCCATCAGTTGCACCTCTGGATCGGCCAGCGAAAAGTTGGGTGCACTGCGCATGGTTTTGGGCACCGAAAAGCGGCCTTCGCCCAGGTTTTTCCAATAGCGAATGCCCTGCGTGGAAACTTCCACAAAATCGGGCAAGCCGTTGCCGTCCAGGTCGGCCAGTTCCAATTCGGCCGCGCCCAGCGACTGGCCGGGCAGGGCCTTGCCTTGCAAGGGAAAAAGGTCCCGTTGTTCCGGATCAAAATCCGTGTATCCAAAAGACAAAGGCGGCAAGATTTCGGTTTCGCCTGAGGCAGCATCGGTGCTGCTGATCAACAGCTCGGCCAGCAGCGAAACCCCATTGAGCGGTGCGGCTCCCAGCTCGTCCTGGTAGCGCAGGTCGTAGCGTTTGTAGAGCAAGCTGTTGCCCCCGGCGGTTGGCGAGTGGCCTGCCGGCAAGTCGGCATCTTTCGGATGGGTGTGGGTGGTAATGGCGGTACACCGGCGGGTGGTCCGCACCTCAAAACCCGATCGGCCGGTAGAGTAGGGGTCGGGCCGTTCGGCGTAGTGCAACTGAACGCTGCACAAAAAGGCTTCGCCATCCCCATCAGGATAATTGACGTAGCGGATGCTTTGCAGGTAGTGCTGTGCAGCATGGTGTTCGGCTTCGTTGATCACCACGCGTTCGTAGGCATACTCAATCCGGTTGCCAAACAGGTCTTCCGTCCGGCAGAGTTTCCAGGCAAAAATGTTGTCGTCTACTGCCGGGTTGCTCAACTGAAATTCTGCTCCAATAGTATCCGGGCTGCCGTAGTAGGAGCAAAGCCCGTCTTTGGAGCGTACCTCCCAATAGTCGCGGCCATCGGAGAATTTGTGGTGCGTGATGCGGGCAAACAAGCCTTCGGTGCGTGGGCGGTAGCGCCATTGCTGGTGTACCACTTCTTCCACTACCGCGCGTTCCTTTTCAAGCAATACCAGGTCTTCGGCTCCCGAGAGCACAAACACATCCTGGTCGTCGTCGTACACCGGGATGCCCCGGTTGGTTTTCCGGCTCACGCCGGGCACACTCAGGCCCCAGCCCAGCCCAAAAGGACTGTTGCCGTTGCCGGTAGAATAGCCCAAACTCAATTGGGGTTGAAAACCGTTGCGGCCGGCAGGTACCCCTACCGGCACCGAATAATTTCCGGTTCCGGTAAAGAGGTCGGGAGAGAAACTTTCTCCCAAACCTCCCTGGGCGCCTCCGCCTTTGGGCAGCGAAATGATATTGCTCCCAATTCCAGATTTGTTACTCATAGGGCCGTTCGATTAAAGGTTATACTTGGGCGTAATGCCTTCAAAAGAGAGCACCATGAGCACATCGTTCAGGCGGTCTTCTTCCACCAGCTGGCGCAGGATTGGCGTATCGCTGAGGGTGATTTTCCAGGTGCCCTCCACTGATTTGCCCAACACGTTGCTGAGCGAACCCACATTGCCTTTGGCCGTGGTGAGTACCGCTTCTTTGGTGGACAAGCCGGTTTCCCCCAAGGGGTTGTCGGTGCCCAATTCGGTAAACGAGAAGTCTTCCAAAATCACCTCTTTGTCTTCGGCTCCGTCTTGCGGGAAGAACAACAGCACGTTGGTGATCACTGGGTCGGTGATGTTCACCGGGAAGTAATCCTTGTCGATGTCGAAACTCACCGAGAAAGGCGTTTCTGCCTGATCGGGGTTCACGATGTCGAACCACTGGTCCGGCAAGTTGTTGCGGAAGCTGATCGGCAGCATGCCTTCGTACGAGCTGTCGGTGTTCAGGCGTTTCACCACCTTGGCCCGGTAGTCGAAACTGTTGAGGGCTTCATAATCGATGGTGATCAAAATGTCGGCAATGGAACTGAAGTCGATATTCGGGTTGGCCGCTCGTTCCATGCGAAACTCCCAAAAGGTATCCACCCCGCTGCCCTCGAAGGGCCGCAGCAAAGGATTGTCCGATTGCAGTTCGAACAGGCCCGTATCGTTGCTGGGCGAGCTGAGCGAAATGGTTTCCGGATTCCGGCGGATGTATTGCGTTTGAAACAGTGGTCCGCTGGTGACCACCCGCGACAAGCCTACCGAAGAAAGGCTGGCCCGAATGCCGTCTACCGGTGGCACCAAAGCAATGACCGAAGTGCTTACACTTTTGATCAAGCGCAAGTAGTGGCCCGGGAAGTCCCGATCGAACAACGGCATGTCGGTAGAAAAGGTGAGCAAGCCGGTTTCTTTGAATTGCTCGAACTCAAACGGTGCCAGACTCGACAGCGAAATGGTTTTGCTCAATTGCTGCTTGCGCTGATCGGTTTGGGTAGCAAACTCGTCCAAGCGGTAGATGTCTTCCAGCAGGCGGGTGCTGCCGGTGATGCCTTTGCGGTCGGGTGCCTCCTCTCCAGGAGCGGTGCCGGACTCACTTTCGGGTTGCCAATAGTCACCTTTGATGAACTCGGGAATGTTTTGCTGCCGCTCAAAAGCCAGTTGGTTGCGCGCCAGTTTGGCGCTGGCCGTGGCCTCTTGCAAGAAGTAGCTGTACACCCGTTCCAACACATCGGTCATGTACTCATAGAGGGCCGCCGAAGTAAATTGCTGGTTGAGCAAGTAGTCAATCGTAGCCTCCGAATGCTCGGTTTGCAACTCGGCAATGGATTTCTCCTGATTCACGATGCGCAAGCGGTCTTGCGCCAGTTGCTCTTGTTGTTTGCCAATTTTTACATCCTGTTGGGCAATGGATTTTTGATAGTTCCATTCTTGTTCCCGGCGGGCTTGAGCCGCGCGAATGGCGCTGGTGTTGATCTTTTTCCGGTTTTTCGCGGTGTTGATCTGGTTGGCGGTTTGCAATGCGATTCCTGCGGCTCCAAGAATTCCACCTAAGATTGCAACCTTTTTGGAACTAATAAGCGAAAACGGGTCCTTACCAGAAGCTGCTGCATTGTTAACCGAAAACATCAGGTTCGCCGTAGACAACATGGTTCCACCCACGATAGCTTGTATCTCAAAGCCCAGCATTTGCTGGTACAAGCCCAACATCCGCGTTTCGAACTCATTGAAACCAGCATCGATCATGGCTTGTAGTCCATTCACCTGAATCTCAGAACGCTCGGTTTGCAGGCTGGCGAGTTTGATGCCGCTTTCGGCTTCATCAATGCGTAGGTCTTGCAGTTTCACGTTGGCTTTGGCGGTGGCCAAATCCTGGCGAGCTTTGAGCAGGCTGTAGTTTTCTTCGTCCAGTTTTTCCAAAGCCGACAAAAAGGAACCTTCTACTTGTTGGGCAATGTTGATCAACTCTTTGGCGCGCTGCACCAGGAAACTATACTGATAGGCGCTTGCCTGTGGAATGGGAATGGAGCCGGTGCTCATCAAGCCATTTACTCCAATCATCGGCACGCCGGTGGTGGAATCGGTGGGAGCGGCAAATGGAGCCAAGGGGCGCTTGATGCCCGCAATGTTCATGCAGTTGCGAATCTTGTAAAGGTTGATTTGCACTTGCAGTTCAAAGGCGCGAATGATCGGGTTTTTGGCCACACAAAAATTGAACCTTGGGTTGAACATCAACACGTTTTGCCCACGGTTGAAGGTGAGTTCCAACACGCGTTCCGGTTCTTCCTGGGCTTGTATGGCAATGCCATTACTGCCTTCATCGTTCACCACATCTAAAGTGAGCACTTCATCGAAGAAAGGTTCGCGACCCGCTTGTAGCGGCATGCTGGCGCCTTTGTTTTCTAAGAAAGCCATCGTCACCGCATTGGTTTCAATGGTGGTCTCTGAAAAACCGGTGGATTGCATAACCGCTTGCTGAAATTGTGTTCCGGTAACGGCCACACTGGCTTGCACCTGGGTTTCTAAATCCGAAGACCGGGTCAACAGGTTGGTGGCAACGTTTATTTGATTTTGTTGTGCCGTCACCTCTTCGTGTAAGGAGAGGGATGGACCCGTGTTTGCAACCGTGAGTAGCACCTGGTTTTCAATTTGCTGCAAGCGCTCCAATTCGGTGCCACTGCCGTTCCAGGTGGTTTCGATGTAGCTCAGCAGGTCGCTTACCGCCTGACCGGAATCCAGTTGGTAGATCCAGTTTTTCACACGAAGCCAGTAATCCCGCAAATACATATCCGCCACGTGGCCAATTTGAATGTCGAAGTTGTCGATGGCCGCCGTGGAGCATTGGGCATTTCCCTTCAGCACTTTTACCAAATCTTCTGCTTCCAAATACAGTTGTTTGGCCCGTGCTATGCTTTCTACGGTGTCTTGTGTAAACTCATGGTTGGCATAAGACAAAAAGAGGTTGGCAATGGCTTGTACAGTATACTCCGTGTAAGCTCCTGTTCGGTTGGCTGCTACTACATGCGGATTGAGTGGGTCTTCCAGCCAATCGTTGTCTCGGAAACCACTGGTGTTTGTATTTTGATCCAACACCAACTCATAGGCGATCTTCGGGTCGGATTGTTTTTTATCGTAAACCAGTTCGTACCAACTTAGTGCTGCTTCATATTCCTTCAGGTTTTGTAGGGTTCTTCCCACCAACATGGGAAGGAAATAGTACAGTTCGCGTACCACTTCCACATAGCTGTCAAAGAATTGATTATAGCTGCTTTCGATTTGAACTTTTCGGTCGGTAGCAGAAGTCGTTGAAGAAGGTTTAGGGTTAAGGTTATTTAGTTGGAAATGGAAAGGTTGGGGTGGATTGGATGCGATGAACGTTCCTGAAGCTCTATGTTCGATGTAACTGAAATAAAATTCACTATTACCTGCCCCGGTATTAGAACCTGTTTTCTTAAAAAAGACTGGTGATTCATTGAGTGGATAGTATTCCGAAACTCTGGAAAAGATGGGAACTACTTTTAGATCCGTTCTATTATAAGCACCAATTTTTCTTGTATTCCAGCTCTCATCACCTGCATTATAATAATAATCAATCTTGAGGTCTGTGCCAGTGGTAGTGCGCTCGAAAATAACGGCCTCATCCTGCCCTTTAACATGTAAAGGTAAAATGCCCAGTTCCGACGAATTGCCGTAGTAAAGTGCCCGGAAATCTACTGTACCATCATTGAATGAACCATCATCGAAATTTTTGGAATGCCTAAGGATTCTGTCACGACCTTTATGCTGAAGGTTATATACTGCTCCCCATCTTGAATTTGCATAGAGAGATGACCTTGGTATTAGATAAGTGGAAAAATTACCGTTTTCACGTACGAAACCTAAAATATCTACGTCATCGTCATAGAAGTTGTAGGGCACAAAGTCGATGAGCACTTCAAAACTGTGTGGATTAACGGAATGCACGTGCATAATCACCTCATCCAGATTAGGCCTTTGCATAATCATCAAGTCAACCGCGCCACTCTTTCTAATATTTTGAAACAACTGAACCGTTACGTTCCTTTCTTGTAGCGTTAGCTTTTCCTCATGGTCGTCTTCCCATTCGGCGGTAACCAGATTGAGTACTTTGTAGGTGATTTGAAGCTCTGGATAACTAAAATTGTAATAAATAAAGACACAACGTTTTTCTTTGTCGTGATCTTGGGTGAAGTAGGCATGCCCCGCATATTTGCTGTTGGGTGCAACTGGAACCTCTTCCCAAAACTTTACTGACGTAACTGCTTTTTGATCTTCTTTCAGGATTTGAAAGTATTGCCGGTCGCCACCTGCTCCTGCGATGATAATCAGTTCCTCAAGCGCTATTGATTTGTTTTCAGGATCATACAGTTGAGGTGTGCTCCAAATAAAAGCTGCACCTCCGAGGTTGATTTGGCTGCTGTTGACAACTCCTTGAATAAACCGATCCGTCACTGCCTCCACCTCATACTTGTTTCGCCGATTTCTAAAGAGTTCTTTGCGGAAGTCCAGAAACAGTTTGGTGTTCTTGTTTTTCAACTCCGGCATCAAAATGTTCTCCGGATACAACTGCACAAACATGGCCGCGCGCCAGGTGGCGTAAGAGCCCAGCCATTTCCACTCGTCTTCAAATCCGGGGGCAAAAAGAGCAATGGTTTGCAGTGCGGCTTCATCGCGCAATACTTCGTTGTTCAAACCCCAAAGCAAGAGCTGCAATGCTTCAATGGCCTGGGTTACCCGCGTAGTGGGGGAGCAGCATTGCATCTCCGAATCGATCAACAGGTTGCGCGAGATCCAATCGCGGGTTGCTTCCAGGCTGGTGCTTTGTGCATTGGCCAGGTGCTGAATGAGCGCATCGCGGGTAGGGATCAGCAGGGCATCTTCCGTATCCGATACGGCGGTGGCCCATCCACTGGTGATGGACTCCAAAATGCGTTCGCGGCTTTCCAGGTTGCGTTTCCACGAGCGGTAGGCCTTTTGTTGATACAGGTAGCGCGGTTTTTCAGGTTCCGGTTGCGGTGGAAATTCGAACGGCATTTCCGGCGGCAGCTGAAAAAAGTCGGGGCTTTGGGCAAACGGAATAGGGTCGTTGAGTGCCGTTGCACTGCCTTCGTGAGCGTTCCAAGCGGCAAACAGGCGCTTCTTGTACAAGTCCAGCAAAATGTTGGCAATGTCTTCCCGCTCATCGTCGGTGAAACTCACGTCATCGTCTCCTTTCACCAGTTCGCGCAAGCGGTAGAGGCGGTCGAAGGTTTCGTACGTGAAGCCCAACTGCTCCAACCGGTCTTTTACCTTTTCCCCGGCTTCTTGTTGCTGCTGGATGGCCGCAAAGTCGTCGGTACCCAACACCCAGTTGGGCGAAGTGCCGGTGTAGCTGATCTCAATTCCCAGGGTGTTGACAATCTTGGCATTGAGGTTTTGAAACAAGTTGGACCCCGAAATGGCCGTGGTGTAGGCATCGTGAATCACTTGCAAATCGTCTTTGCGCACCTTCCACAATTGAAACACCGGATTGTCGACCGAGAGGTTGTGGAAATAGAGGGGCGAAATCAAATGCGGGTCCACCAGCGGCTGGCGGCTGATCAGCAGCAATTCGCGTTGGAAACGGTTGCGCAGGTCGCTGTTGCTGCGCCACTTGGCCAGGCGTGCTTTGCGCAATTGCCAGGTGAGGTTGCTGTCGCTGTAGTAGCTGTCGGCCTCTTCGGTGCGCCACGTAGGGTAGAGGTGGATCACTTTATAAGGAGTAGCCAAGGCCACAAACAAGGCATTCCATTCTTCTTCCGAGGGCTGGGCGGCCGGATCGGCCTGAGTCGCCTTTTGCCGCAAGGCGATCAACTCGGCAAACTGGTTGATGGTGAGGTGGTATTCGTTGGCGATCTTTTGCTCCGCTTGAAAATTGGTTTGTGCATTGGAAGCCGCCAGGTCATTGGCCGTGGTCACCAGTGCATTGGCCAGGGTTTCTCCGTAGATATAGGTCATCAGCGGATCGAAGCCGATGTTGTTGCTGGCCCCTTGGTCGTTGCTCAGGCGGTACAAGCGCAAGTCACGTTTCACGGCACTCAGCGCATTGATACGTGCCGTAAAAAGCGCTTTTCCAGCCTTGCCAGCCGTGTAATCGGGCAAATCTTTTTCATTGATCAGCTCCGGCTCGATCAGTGGAATGGCGGTATCGCTGCTCAGGTCGTCTGCCTGGTAGGGGAAAGGATAAGCACCCGAGATCGGTTCACTCAGGCTTTTCCAAAAGATTTGGGTATCAATAGTAATGCTGCCTTCTTCTTCTTTCCACTTGGTTTCCAAGCGCTTTTTGATGGACACCAGCATCAGGCTGATCACTTCTTCCCACTCCTCTGCAGTGAGCTTGGAGGCCTCGCGTTGTTCGCGTCCTTTTTTGTTGATGGTATAGAGGGTGTAGAGCCGCAAAAACTGCTCTTCGCTCAGTGCGAAGCTGTTTTCGATTACGGCTACTGTGTCGGTGTAAGAAGTCTTGGTCTTCAGGTTGCTGTAGAGCAATTCAAAATACTCCTCGTGGTTAGAGCCCACCAACCCCGTCCAGGGAGTGATTTCCTCACCTGCATATTCGAAGGGCTCCTTCATGCGGTCGAACACACTTTTTTGCGGAGCTGTCGGACCAAAGGGCAACGAAAGCGCATGCTCTTCTTCTCCACCGGCGGTCACGGCCACGCCTCCAATTTTCAAGCCCGGGTTTAGCGGTGTGATGGCCGGTGGCCGATCATCCGTCACGATCCAGGTGTCGCCATTGGGTTGCAGTTCAAACGACAAGGCGTTGAAGGTCATCGGAGTACCCTCCTCGTTTTGTATTTCCACCGAAGTGCCTGGGGTTTCATTGCTAAAATCCCCTTGGGCAATCACCACGTTGCTTTGTGGAATGGTCACTCCCTTGCGCTTCAGTGCATTCAACCCAGCCGCCGTAGCCGAAAGCCAATCGAAGCGTTTTTGCCACAGGTCAAACGCAGCGATACTTGTTTCCGGTTGGATAAAGTCGTCTGCCGTGATGATGTCAGGATCGATCAGCGGCATGTCAAGGCTGCTGTAGGGCAACTCGGGAAAATCCTGCTTGTGAAATTGCGTGCGAAGGTACTCCTCTTTGTAGGTGAGCAACCTCGCCTTAGGAGCCGGCATCAATGCGTTGGGATAATCGTCACCCGTAGCATCGTAGGTTTTGTAGTTGCGGGTCGTATCGCGGTAACCAAAGAGTTCTTCCAACAGCACATCGTTGATTTGGTCGTTGGTCGAAGAATGGTCGAGAATAAATTCGTTCAGTCGGTTTTCGGGTAAGCCCAATCGGTCGGCAAAGCGCGCGCGCTCGGCATTATCAGACACCTTCATCCTGCGCATTTCTTCGTAGCTGGTGCCCATTTCGTTCAGCAGCAGCTCATAGGTTTGCAGGCGAATTTGTTTCAGTGCTTCCGCAGCAGGTGCATACAAATCGTTGCTGCCCTCAATGCCCGCATCAGGATCCAACAAATGGGTCCACAACACCTCAATGCAAACCCGCACCTGGCACACTTGCTGGCTCACCGAGCTACAATCGGCCGGCAAATCGGCAAAAGGATGTTTGAAGAGCCGTTGCAGGTCCCCCAAATTGATGCGGTCCAGTGGATCGCCGGTTTCGCTCACCGATTTTAGAGTGTAGTTGATCAAGTCGGCGAGGTAGGCCAGTGGGCTCACGCCCGAGCGGCAATCATCGCAATTGCAACCATCGTCTGCCAATTCTTGCAGTGCCAGCTTCAGGTCAGGATCGTTTGCAAAATCACGAAAATTGTTCGCCAGGCCACCGTTGAGGGTGGTGTTTACTTGGGCCATAATGCCCGAGGCTTGCTCGTAGACCTTACCTGCCGAGTATTGGCCCGTGTTGCCACTGTTGGCAAAAGCCGACTTGGCATCGCCCACAAATTTGTAGCGGTTGGCCTGTGAAATGGCGCGCACGCTGGTGTAGCCATTGCCAATCAGGTTGGTATTCTGAGGCAGATAAACAGCGGGCTCCTTGTCGCCTTTGAGCAATTCCAGGTTGGCGTGGCTGTCGAGCCGGCTGGCCGCCTCGGCCACTCCGGCCGGCAAATCAGTCTGCACGGAAAGGCCGCCCATCCGGCGAATATCTTTCAGGTGGGTCACCGACTTGCTGCTCAGGTAAGCCGACAAGGTTCCGCCGATGCTCAGTGCAGAGTCGGCAGCATTGGTTTCGTCAATGGTGGCCGAATTGGCTGGTGTTTCTACTTCCACGGTAAAAACCACTGGCGTATTGGGCGTAGCAGGATCAAAAGGTTTTACGTGGGTGAGTTCTTGCCCGGTTTCCGGGTTTTTGATCACAAAAGAGAGGTTGTAAGCAGCCGAAAGTGAGGTGAAAGTGGTGAAGTAGGTGTCGAAATGCCCGGTGCTGTTGGTGGTGAAATTGCCCAGTGGGAGGGGGCCGTACTCACTGTCGTTGGTATCGGAAGGAGCCACTTGCCAACCGGCCAAAGGCGGGTTGTTCCCAGCATCGTCTACCAGTTGGCCAATGAAGCGGTGTTGCACCGAAAAGCTGTTTATGGCCACCTCAAAAGCACCGGAGTAGTGCGGAGTAGAAAACACAAAGAAGCTCGGCGAAAGGCTCGTCTGAAGCGCTTCTGCTTCTTGGTTAGAGAGTTGGAAAACGGATTCCCAACCTTGTTGGTCGCGCTCGGCCGCAACGGCTTCTTGTTGCGAAGGCGTAAAATTGAGCAGGTATTTGTCCCACAAGTCGGCCGTTTCGTTGCCCTCGGCGTAGGTGGCCCAAGTGAGTTTAGCTGCCCGAATCAGGCGGGTGGCCAAAAAGGTGCGAAACGTTTCTGCACCAGCTGAAGCAGCAAGTCCGGCCAGATCGTTGGCCACCAGGTCGGCCGCCAGGCGAACGCTGTTGGTGTTGCCTCCGGTGGAGGAACTGGTGAGGTTGAAGAGTTGCTCCATTTCCCGGTCTTGCTCAATGGCAAGAGACATGCCAATAGCGTTGCCGATTTCGTGTTGGTGCGCAGCCACCAACCAGGCGGCAATCTTTACGAAAAAATCTTCGTTTTCTACCGCCGTGGTGCGCACGTGGGTAAGGTAGTTTTCCAGAGTATCTGTTCTGAAGGCTTCAAAGGAGTTGTACACACTGTTCAGGTGGTGAAACAGGGGCATGAAGTGCTGCCGGTCGGTGCTCGATAGCAAGAGCGCAAGCGCGTTGAAGCTTCCGGATTCTGGCGCGTACAATGCGGTGTAAGCTTGCAGGCTTTGTGCATATACCGTAAAAAAGCTGGAATCTTCGGGCAGGCCTTGCAATTCCGCTTGCAATTCTGATTCAGCGAGGGCGCTGTAGTTTTCAAAGTCTACCCCATTAGAGGTAAAATGATCTTGAAGGGTTAGTACCACCCCGCGAAAGCCGGTGGCAAATTTGAGTTGATAAGCAGACCAATTGGACATGGTGAATAATGATTTTAGGAGTGTTTGTTCGCCTGCGGGAGTGGTGACCAAAAGGTGGCGGGTCGCTCCAATCAGGCATAGCAAGTGCCGTTCTTAAGCTCAGTTGCTGGTAGGCTGACCCATGCTCAAACGAGCGGGCACAGGCAGTGCAGCAAGGCTTAAAAAAAGACTGCTAAAAAATTAGTTTTACAGCTATGGCTTGTACCTTAAAAGTAAAAGTATAGCGGATTGGGGTTCGTTGCATTCAGCAGATTAGAGCGCGTATAAAATACGCTTACAGCTCCATCGTAAAAACTGATGGTTAACGAACGAAGGGGTAGTCTTTAAAAGAATACCGGTTGTAAGAAAATAGTGTGTAAAAGCTTCTTTAAGGAAGTGTGAGGTCGTTTATGAAGCTGGTAAGAGAAGAGCAAATGCTCTGTTGTTATTTGATATGAGCCTTGTTCATGTGTCTGGGGGCTTTGGTTGGACGATTTTGATAGCTTTTTTCCGTGGTAGTAGGAGTGGTGGATAAGCTAGGTCAAAATAAACGGAATTAGGGGTTAGTAAAAGAGTGAATTACTTCTGTTCAATCATAATAACGATACAATATACAAAATCTTGTGAAGATTTTTGTGGTTTGTGCTATGAGAGAAGTGTTAAAAAATGAGAATGCTTCGTTGGCAATGCCAGTGTAAATAACGATCGTTTAACGCCGATTGGAGGGGTATGCGCTTAGTAATGAGGAGATTGCCTTGGATTGCTTACACGGGATACCTTTGGCTTTTTCCTGAAAAGGATGGCTTGAAAAGCAGGCACGTGTGCAAAACTAATTGGTAAACGGCTAAGGTGAAAAGTGAGTTGATGGTTGGTTACTGTTTTACAGATAGCTCTCGAACCTTAGTTGTTTCGTCTGGAAAGTTGTTGCCTTTTCTATAAGTCTTTCCAGAAGATTTTAAGCGTTCTGCTTCTACAGGATCGAAGAAGAGATGAGCATTGGTTTTATAGCAGGTTTGCCGGAGGTCACGGACCAAGACCATACTGATAAAAGGAACGGATGATATAGCTTCAAACAAACAAATCAATAGCGAAATCTTCCTACTTTCACCCCCACCACCCAAACGACCCAAAAAGTATGACCGTTCTAACCTACCTGGGCACCAACGACCGTTGGCGGCTTAGTATCATTTTAATCGTTGCCTTCGTCCTCCGCTGTTGGGGGCTGGACACCCAAAGCCTCTGGCTGGATGAACTGCACACCATGGTCGAATCCGACCCGGATACTTCCTGGCAGGTGATGCTGGATTATTTGATGTGTTGTGACCAACATCCGCCTTTGTCGTTTGCCCTTAGCAAAATCCTCTTTCTGCTTTTTGGGCACACGGCCGTGGTAGCGCGTTCGCTCTCGGTGGTGGTAGGCACCCTCAGTGTGTTTGTGCTTTATCAATTGGGCAAGGAGCTGGTCAACCGTCAGGTAGGGCTGGTTGCTGCGCTGTTAACTTGCTTCAACTATTTCAACCTGCACTATTCGCAGGAAGCCCGGCCCTACATTCTTTCGTTTCTGTTTGCCGCCTGGTCTTTTGTTTTTCTCCTTCGCTTGATCAAGGGGTCCAGCCTCAAAAATGCGGTGCTGTATGCGATTACTGCATTGCTCATGTTGTATTCCCACTATTTCGGCTTGATGGTAATGATGGCCCAAATTGCCATCGGAGTACTGTTTTTCTTTCTCGAAAAAGAGCAAAAAAAGCAATACCTGATTCACTATTCCATCAGTGGGGCCATCATCGGGGTAGGATTTGCACCCTGGCTTCCGTTTTTGCTGGAGATGTCCGCCATCAAAAAGTTTTGGATTGCACCGGTGGACGGTGATTTTGCGGTCTCTTTTTTCCTGGAGTTTTTCGGAAACCTCGATTTGCTCAAACCCATCCTGGCTTTGTTGCTGTTGCACTATTGTTTAATGGTGTTTCGCTCAGCCTCATCGCCAGATATGTCTTTTAAAAAGCAAACCCTCCACTTCAGTTTTGTGATTGTGCTGTTTTGGATTGGCATTTCGTTGTTGGTGCCCTACCTCCGCTCGGTTTTGGTGGTGCCCATGCTCTTGTCGCGTTATGCCATTGTAGTGCTGCCGGCCTTCCTGGTGCTCATTGCCTACAGCATCCAACTCATTCCCAACCGCATCGTTCGGTTCTCGGTGCTCACCACCATCGTGGTGCTGGCCCTGGTCGATATTTTTGCGGTGCAGGATGTGTATGGCAAAGTGCACAAAACCCAATTCAGGGAAATGACACAATACATCACCAATGGAAGTGAGCAAAACACTACTATTATCAACGAGGTGACGGGCTGGCAACATCAATATTACCTCAAGCATTTCAACAACAATGCCCCCCTGCTGCGGGGTGAAAAAGTAGCGCTTATCGATTCTATTATAAATCGAACTAGTCCTAAATACGCGCTGGATTCGTTTTGGTTGGTTGGGGCGCACGGTGATGCCAAGTTGGCCCCGGGGCCGCTGCAAGATTCCTTGAACAAAAACTACCTGTTGGCCAAACAGGCCGATTTTTATGATGCCTGGGCGCAGTTTTACGTGTCGTTGAATTCGGGTGAAGAGCGTGCCATTAAGTTGGACCACCGCGACTTTGATCCGCAATGGAGATTCGACTACAACAACGCTGCTGTGGTAGCCATTTGGGGTGGAGCGGTCAACAGTTTTCCGGTGGCACTGGCGGAAGGAACCTACGAGATCTCGCTGCTGGCAAGGGGAACAAAACTGGCCGAGGAGTATCCCAAGCTAGCCGTATCCGTCAACGAGCAGGAGATTGGCAGCTATTTCGTAACCGGCGAATACCAATTGAAAGCCTTCACTTACCAGCAGCAAGAAGCCGCCGAAGTGCGTTTTAAAGTGGCCATTCAAAACGATTCTGCCAACGCGGAATTGGGCGAAGACCGCAATGCGTTTATGTTGAACCTGGTCTGCAAAAAGGTGCAGTGAATCCAGTAGGGTTACGCTCTTAGTTAGGTCTGCTTTTCTATGCGTTAGGTTTGAAGTGTAGGGACTATCTGCGCCCTTACATTGTTCTTCGTGCCATTTTCTGAAGGTGGGAGACATTCTCTTTGCCTTTAGCTGAAAAAACCTTTGGTGATTTGATGAACCGCTTGATGGCCTATCGTTTTATTTGATTTTTTAGAGGTAATACTAAGAGGAGTCAGTTTTAGGCTGTATCTTTAACTCAAGAATTATTAACCTCAATTTCTTGTCCATGTACTGTTTTATCCGAACACTGCTTTTGGTGTTCCTTTTCTCTATTAGCTGGTTTGGCCAAGCACAAAGCCAAGAGCAAGTCAAAGTAAAGCTCAACATCAAACCTTCCAATGCCATTGTTTACATCGATTCGATAAAAATTAAGGCTACTCTTGATTCGGTAAAGTTGGATACCGGCCAACACCAGGTGCGCGTGTGGGCGCCACAAAAAAAGCTGGTGGAACGCGAGGTGCGCATTCAGCCAACCGGCAAGCAAGCTATTGGCGTTAGTTTGCCTCCAAGTGATGCCTACCGGACTTACCGGCGACAAAAGGCAAATTATATCGGCCAAGTCTTCATGACGAAATATGTATTTATCCCCGCAGCTATTGTTACTGCTGGGGTGAGTACGGAGCGTATCATCAGTTTGGGTAATCAAATGGAGGAGCAACGGAAGTTGACTGAAGCTGCCCGCCAAGAATACAATGACGCCCGAACCATCAACACCACGATTGGCGCAGTGAGTCGATTCGAACAGAGCGAAGCAGAATATCAAAAATTGCGTCAAAATCGCAACGACTGGATTGTAGCCATGAGTGTAGCGGTGCCGGTTGGTATCGCCAGTTTTGTACTCATTCGTTTGGGCACCGACTTGGTTTTGCCTGAGTACAAAGAATCTCCTTTGTTGAGCAAAACCGACTTTTATTTACAACCCGTTCCCAACGGTGGAGCCATGGGCTTTTGCTATCACTTTTAACTCCTTTGGCGATGAAGTATTTGATTTTTGGGTTGTTCGCTGGTTTGTTCTTGGCCGCCGGATGCACGGAAAATGAAGTGGAGCCCTTGGTACAAGACAATCCCTATGTGGCTTACGAAAATGAAGTGCCGCTGGAATTGGTTTCTGCTTCGGTTGGCGGTGGCGGCCAAAATTGCCGGGTAATCATTGAAGTAGACATTAAGCCCGATTTCCGAATTTTTGAAGAGAACGCTTGTACGGTTGCGGTTGGCAGGGGAACACAACTCACGGCCAATTGGCGTTATCAACGTCCGGTAGTTTGGGGTACTCCTACCCGAACAGTGGATATGGGACTTCCATGCCGAAACGGCTACCAATATATCTTGCAATTGTACGATTGCGAAGGGTATGCGGCCGGAGGCCCGCTTCTGGTCAATGTGGCGCGGTAGTTTTGGTTTGGCTTGTTCAAAGGCTGCCTTTAAAACGTTCCGATGAATTTCTTCAATTCGTTGTTCAAGTTGGCGCTTGCAGGCAGTGTTTTTCCGCTTAGGATCCTCTTGAGTAAAACGGAATAAATTTACAGTGTTTCTAAATTGAAATTGAATCGAATCAAGTCAGTACTAGTACTGAACTTTAAGGTCTTCACCTCTTGTAGTTTTAGAGACCACTAAGATGAACGCCTTTTTTATTCTATCGACTCTTACACTCTTTTAAGGGACAGTATCGGCTTGTCTTGAGCTATTACTAATGTACTTTTTTGGCGTGTTGTCTTTTATTTTATCTACTTGAAATGCTTAGTATTTGTCCGTTCTTGTACAAGTATTGACTCTGAAATACACCATTCTCATTACGATCATTTACTAAACTAAGTGCCATGATGTCAATTTCACGTTCGACATCTGAGCCAAGGTCCTTAAATCTTCTATTTGGTACAGTATTCCATCCTTTAGAATTTTATTTACTCGGTCTTCAAATAAATATCCTGAATTCCTTAAGGCTGTTAATGTTTGTTCTTTTGAAATACTCATTCTTTAATGTTGCCTATCGGTCTTGCTAAACGCAGTTAAATCTTGTTTGATAACCCACTGCCGCCCGATAGAGCCACAAAGCAATTGGCTTGAGCGTAGCGGATGTGCTTAACTTTTCAATCCAGCACTGAGCGCAGCGAAAGGGGATTGCTGCCTGCCCTAAAAACACTCTTTGGGCTGAGGCACGAGGGCCAAAGTATGTTTCTGCACTGCCGTTCATGCAAAGCTCGATTTAATTGCGTTTAGCTTTTGTTAGGGGTGGTTTGTCTTGTTTTTAAGCATGCATGAAGAAGCCTCTTAGATAATACAGTATGTCCTCATCACCATGTCCGTTGTGAGAGATTCCAGATTCATAATCAATCTCATTATTATCCAGCATGCGATATACCTCTTCCATTCTTTTCTTAGCGTCTGGCCACCTCTTATCTCGAATCAGCTCAGCAAAAAAAGTTAAACTCTGTTCATCTCCTTGTGATTTTATGTAAAACAACTCTGCCAGTGAACTGAAAAGAGCCGGTATTTCAGCATTAATAATTAAAGAAAGAATATATGGGACCGCAGGAATGCCGAAACCAAACAGCACTGATCGAGCATCTGTTCCTACTGAGAAAGGATGTCCAAGGTTTAAACAAACATCGTAAAGAAGTTCCAATGTTTCCTGACATAAGTCGTTCCGAAGTCGTTGGCATATTTTATCTATTACGATCCGTTCTTTATCATTTAGCCCATCGTATAGATAGAAGGCCATACGAAGCTTGTCAAATTCATCTTTGGGAATTGGTGCACTTAAGGCCGGTTCTGAAGTGGCTTGAAAGATAAAGGTGGGGAAGTAAACGTTACGTTCTTCATTAATAATTCTCTTGTCACCACTGATGGTTTTCACAACTTCTGTTAGTGAAGAATGAATACTCCCCGAATCGACTCTAATGCCAACTATGCTTGCAATAATTGGTGAATGCTTAATAATTTCTTTTTTAGAAATTCTTAACCAGATAGGAACTATCTGTGCTTTGGAATATGTGTCAGATAGTTCAACAGCCGCATTCAATTCTCTTTTAGGCCAATTCTTTTTAAAAAAATTCTTTGATAGAAGTACGATAACTTATAGACTGTTGGAAAGCCCTTTCTCTATTTCCTCCCGTAAGTAGTTGCCAACTCGGACTTCATTCTGGTCAAACCATACCTTTAAGCCAAAACTTGACAAAGCTTCATATAGCTTTTCTGCATCGAATTTATCTTCCGATGCGTAACTGATAAAGATGTCATACTTCATGTTGCACTTCTTTCTTTAATCACCCCTAACTATGTGATAATTGAAGATATTGAATTCTCTTTCGATTACCCGCCCATGGAGTATGGGTAATCAAACAATAGGCTATTTTTAGGCTGAAATGGCAATTGCGGATTTTAGGAAAATATTGTAAGTTAAACACTGTAGCGGATACACGATTAAGACTTCCTGTTCTGTGTTGATTCAAGCGGAAGGATATTTCGATAAGCCGCTTTGTAGGGAACAGAAGATAAGCTTTTTAAATATGTGCATCACCTTATTAGACATAAGGAGTTAGCATAGTCAAAGCGTGCGGATAAACTTCATCAACTCACTGCGGGAATTGGCGCTAATCGGCACTGCCTTTTCGCCAATGATCACTTCCGTGGGACGCACACAGTTGATCTTGCTTACGTTCACCAAAAAGGATCGGTGAACCCGCAGGAATCCAAAGGGCACCAATTTGGTTTCCATGGATTTTAAAGTTTGGCTCAGGATGTGTTTGTGCTCCGGGGTGTGGATGATGGAATAGTTGTCGGCCGCCTCTACGTAGTCGATTTCTGCATAATAGAGGCGCTTCATTTCGTGGCGCTCTTTGATGAAAAACGAATGTTGCTCGTTCTCACGGATCGGGGCAGCTTGTTGTTGGTGGCGGTGCAGCGCAATTTCAATGCTGGGGCGCAGGTCGTTGGCCTGAAAAGGTTTCACGATAAAGCCCGCCGGTTCGGTGAGTTTGGCCCGGCTCACGGTGCGGGCATCCGTGTTGGAGGTGATGAAAATAAAGGGCACCTGGTATTGATGGCGCAACTCACCCGCCAGGTCGATGCCATCCAGCAAGCCGCCCAGGTTGATGTCCAGCAATACCAAACTGGGAAGCTCCTTTTTGAGTTGTGTCGTGGCTTCTTCAAAAGAACTGACAATGCCATGCACCCGATAACCTTCGTCTTCCAGGCAAATGGCAAGGTGCTTGCCAATGAGCACCTCGTCCTCAACAATCAATATGGATATGGGCTCAGCCATGCATTTCAAATGAAAAAAGGGCACTTAAGCCACCGTTATTTACAATTTCCAATTTCCCGCCCAGTTGTTGCGACATGCTTTCTACAATCATCATCCCGATCGAGTCCCGGTTTTGTGCATGGCCATTCCAGCCTGAGCCATCATCCCTTACCATGAGTTGCACGGTGTTTTCTTGCTTGGAAAGCGTTACCAAAATGTGGCCACCGTCCTGTCCAAAGGCATGTTTAAAAGCATTGGTCACCAATTCGGTGATCACCAAACCTAGTGGAATGGCCTGTTTGATGCCCAATTCAAAGTCGTCGGCCGAGGTGTTGATTTGCACCTGATCGGTTTTGTTGTAGATCGTACTGACGTTGAACACCAGTTCGTCCAAATAAGTGCGGGTGTTGATTTCACTGCTGCCGGCATCGGCGTAGAGCTTGTGGTGTACAATGCCCATGGCGTTGATGCGGCCCAGGCTTTCTTCGAGTATTTGCTTGGCGTTTTCGTCGTGGATGGTGCGCGAATGCAGGTTGAGCAGGCTGCTCACCAATTGCAGGTTGTTTTTCACCCGGTGGTGTACTTCGGCGAGTAAGATGTCTTTGTCGTTGAGGGTGTTTTCCAGCAGTTGGTTTTTTTCATGCAACTCCGTGGTTTTTTGGGTAACCTGCAGTTCTAATTCCTGCTGAAACTTGGCCTGGAGTTGCTCGTTTTTTTGCTGGACTCGAAATACCCGGTTGACGATGGCAATGGACAACAACAGGGCTTCGATCACTCCGCCCACCTTGTTGGCAGCCATAAAACTTGCCGAAACGGTGAAGAGGTTGGCTTGCAAAAGGGTAAAGAGCAAGGAGGTGAACACAAAAATGCTGGCTCCGGCCAAAAACAGCACGTTGAAGAGTTCCCAATCGCCTTCGCGGTAGCGGGGGTAGAAAACGGTGAAGATGATTAGAAAAGCGATGGCCTTGGTGGTGTAGAAAATGGGTTTGAACAAGGGATCGATGTGGAAGGGGAGCAGCAGGAGCAGGGTGCTGATCACTACCATGCCGGTGAGCAGTTTGAGCAATTGGCGGCTCCAGGAGGTTTTGCCAAAAAAGTTGTGGATGAAAGCCACATAACTCAGGTAAAACAGGTTGCCCAAAAACCACATAACGCGGGTGTTGTAAATGGGGTTCTCGGGGTAAACTTTTGCGATGAAGTAGCCGTTGACCGTGAACATGTACAATACAAAAAAGGAGTGCGCCAGGGCAAAATAGAGGTAGGAGCGCTCTTTGAAGAAAAAGAAAACAATGAGGTTAAAGGCGACAAGGATGGCCAGAGCTCCAATGAGAAATGGATCGGTATTGCTCCAATGCGAATCGCGTATGACGACCCACGAAACCATGCGCGGGGCACGCACTACCGGTACCGATACCCGCTCCTTGAAACAAAACTGAATGGTGTTGTAGCCGGAGGCCAGTTCCATCCGCATCGCCGGCTGAGGATCAGGGCCACGCCAAACGGGAAAGAAGCCCCGCTTGATGGGCAAGCTCCAACCCCCATGAATCACCTGAGTTTCGTTAACCAGGATGGTGATCTCTCCCCAATCGCCCACATTCATGTACCATACCATTGCCGCCGAACGGTTATTGGCCACCAACGTTACGGTATCTCCGGCGGCTACTTCCGGAAGGTAGAAGCGGGTGGAGTAGCCAAATAAGTCGGTACGCAACGTATCTTGTCCGAATACAGCAAGGCTTAGACACCAAAAGACAATTACGGTTAGCACACTTTTCATCGCGACACTCAAATTTAAAAGGAAAGTGTTACGGTCAATTGCATTCTTCCATTTCGCATTTTTTTCTGGAAGGGGAGAAAGCCTTTCGGTCCACGGACCGAAAGGCTTTTGTTTTCCTGGAAGTCGTACACACCCAGGGTTTGGTGAGGCCAATGGAGGATGGGGTCATTCGACTCGAATGGCATTGGCAGGCACCATGCTTTCCGCTTGCACCAGGGTTTCGTGAATGGTTTCTGCCTGACCATCGGTTAAGTTGACCGCATCGGTGAGGGGACCGGTGACATTTCCCGTTTGGGTCATCAGCAAGCTCGGATCGTTGTTCGCCCCATGATTGCGAATGCCCAGCGCATGCACCATCTCATGGGCTATGGTGCGTCCCATGCCAAAGAGCTCATCGTCGGGGCGCACTTCCACAATGGCGGCTCCTAAGTTGCGGTTGCCCAAGAGGGTAGAGTTGGTGCCTACAGAATTGGTTAAGGAATTGACCAATACCACATTGAAGGCATCGTAGCGCCAGGGAAAGTCGGCATCACCCAGCATTGTTCCTAATTCGCGGGAGGTGCCTGCACCATGTGTAAGGTCAAAATAAACCCTGCTGTCGAAGGTGGAAAGGGTAGGAAGGCGTACGGCATCGAGCAGGTAGGGCCGCAAAATTCCCTGCACCACTTCATGGGCATCGCCCACTTGTTGCAGCAGGCTTAGCACACCACCAAGTCCTGTGTGGTCTTCGTTGTGCGAACCGGGCAAGTCCCTATCATCGATCACCACAATGTAGTTTACTCGAAATTCGAATGGAGTGATGCGAACGGAGCAAATGTTATTGTTGAATCCTGATTTGCCACCTCTGGCAGTTTTGCCGGTATTGGAAATGTCGGTGATGCCATCGCGAAACATCACCTGACCCCGCCAGTTGGGTTCGGTATAAAACAAGGCCCGATCGTCATTTTCTGTAAAGCGCAAGGAGGAAGTGCTGGTACCTACGGGTGTGTTTCGAAGATCACTGATGTCGCTGGTGACGGTGTGGCTGTCTCCGTTGAAACCAGTCCGCGAAAAAAGTCGAATACTCATGGTGAATCTTTTTGGTTAGGTCTGCAAACAACTAAAACCAGAAAGCCAGTCCTAAAATAAAGGGCGAGCGCCCCAGCTTTTTGAGTGAAGGGGGGCAGAATCTAAGGGAGTGCTTATGGGTGACTAAACGGTCTATGGGGCTTTGAATTGACCTTTGTTATCCAGGAAACACGACAAGGCTTGGTTAGAACAAAGCCCGCACTTCAGCAGTTGGTATGTGCGAACCAGCGTCACCAAGCACCTAAACCAACACCCATGAGATATCTTGTCCTCTTGCTCTGCCTTTGCTTTTTCAAGCCCCTTGCTGCGCAATCCGTCAAGCAAGAAAAAATGCAAAACCTGAGTTACCTGATAGGGGAGTGGGTAGGCACCTCTACAACGTATAAAGATGGAAAGGTGGACCAGCAAGTTCCAGCCTTCGAGAAAATCTCCTACGACCTCAACCAAAGCATCCTCGTGATCGAGCTGAACTCGGCTACTTTGCAGTTGCACACCATCATTCATTACCACGAAAAAGACGGCACGTATTATTACTATGCCTTCTCCCAAAACGGAGGCGGTCGGCTGCCCGCTAGTTTTGTAGACGGCCACTTGGTGGTGCAAGCCAGCGAAACGAGGCGCTACATTTTCGAAGCCACCCAAGACGGCGGCTTCCGCGAATACGGCGAAAAACTCATCGATGGGCAGTGGGTGAAGTATTTTGAGGATGTGTTTGCGAATACGCAGTGAGCCAATGGTCGAGTAAGTCCATTGTTTTCAAACGATTCCGATCAAGTCTTCGAACGTTCGCCCCCTGGTCTTCGAGCGAATTCGAGAAGCCCTGGGGAGGAACTTTCTGAACCTACGTTGGGTGAAGTGATATATTCAACCTGCTATGGATAGCAGAGCGTAGTGGGAGCTTTCGTCTAACAGTCAGGCCATCGGTACCAAAAATGCAGCCATGCTTCGCGGTTCGTGGGTTCAATTGCAGTAACTTCACTTTAGTACCATGATCCGCTTGGCCATTCTCCTGTTTTTCATTTTTCAGATGGGCACTCTGTTGGGACAGGTGGGCAACATCAATGTAAACACCGCCATGCAGGGCAAAAGCGACTGGTGTTTAATCGTGAAATACGAAAAGCGCAGGTTGCATTACCATCGGTTGAAGGATGGGGATACCCTTTCTACGCGCTTATCTACGGTTCAAAAAGAGGTAGCCTTGCAGGACAACAAATCGGGTACCATCCCGATGGATGGAGATACGGTGTTGATTGTGTGGAACCAGAAAGGCAAGGTAAGCCTGATGGCACAAAAGTGGGACAGCCTGTATTACCGCATTTGGATGCCGGATGTACGAACAAAGTTGGTGGAGTATGCCTGGCCCGCAAAAGCCATCCCTGGAATCCTGGCCCCACAAAATGCCCTTTGGTTGCGCTCCACATTTGAATCTGCCGAAGGTTGTTTGTACCCGATTGATGAAACGCAACCGCGGTGGGAAGTCCCCAAATTCAAACCCTGGGCGGTCAAACTAAGTGTTTGGAATCCGGGCATAGGCGTGGAGCTGCAGCTTTGGAAGAAGCTGACGCTCGCCTCTACAACCGTCCAATTTTTAGCACATGGGCACGACCGAGAACATCCTGTGGTCTACCATTCTTACAAGCCTTATATGCTCAACGAGCTTCGCTACTATTTTCATCCGCTGTTTCAAGATTACAGCAACCGGCAGCAATTACGGTTTTCCGGAGCTTACGCTTCCTTAGCACACGTGCATTCCTTCAACAAGGAAGACGACGTCTATTTGGATGCCTTTGGTTTGATGGGAGGCATTCAGTTGATACAACGCCGTTTTTACTACCTCAACCCCAACGTTGGGCTGATCTTCAACCTTCGAAACAAAAATGGATTCTTCGCCATGTTCAACATGGGACTCTACCTTTAAGCCGAAGCAGCATCCTCATAAAAAACCACCTCTGCCTCCTGGCTTTTCAGTTGAATCAAATTGTCGGTATCGCCCAATACTTCGTCGATGAATCCGTAGGCTTGTGCTTCGAGGGCGTTCATGAAACGGTCTCTTCGAAAAAGTTCTTCAATTTCTTGCCAGCTGTGGCCGCTGTTTTTGCCCATGATGTGGAACAGCTGGGTTTGCATGCGCTCTTGCTCACGGGTGGCAATGCGCACATCTTCGGTGTAGCCCTGAGCCCCTCCACTGGTGGGGTGCTGGTGAATGGTGGCCTGAGGCAGCGCAAAACGTTTGCCTTTGGCTCCCGAGGTGAGCAGGGCGGTGCCCATGCTGCCCGAAAAACCGATGGCCACGGTAGAAACCGGAGCCGAGATCATTTGCATGGTATCGTAAATGGCCAATCCGGCATAGACCGACCCACCAGGAGACTGAATGTAGAGGTCGATTTGTTGGGTGGGACTTTGGCTGTTCAAGTACAACAATTGGGCAACGATCAATTTTGAAACCTGATCGTCAATGGCCGATCCTAAAAAGATAATCCGCTCTTTCAACAACAGGCTGTAAATGTCATAGGCCCTTTCATCGCGACCGCTTTGGTCAATCACCATCGGGATAAGGTTGGCGTGTAAGGTCATGGTCGGTAGTTAAAAATGGAGAGAATGCGTTTTTGAAACGAGCGGTGCCGGCTGGATTGAAAGAGTTCTTGCTCCACGGCTAAAATTTCTTTGCGGAGTTGGCTACGCCCATAGTGACGAATCAACTCATAAGACCTTTGTTGGCATTGCGCTTTGGCTAATAAGTCGGCGTTGATGAGCACCTTGGCCTCGGTCACCAGCCGGCTATCGGGCTCGCCTTGTTGCAACAGCCAATGCTCCAATCGTTCAAGTTCAGCTAAGGAAGTCCTCATAGGTCATAGCGTATTGTTTTACCTGGTCCCGCACTTTTTCCAGGCATTTGTATTTCTGCACCGTGGCCGACCGAATGCTGGTGTAGCCGAACCGTTGGGCCAGGGTTTGCATGCTTTGGTTTTCGTAATAAAAGGCCTGTAACAGGTTCAAACAGCGTTCGCTGGTTTGCTTTAGAACGGCCAGCAACGTTGCGGCAACCGGCTTTTCCTGAGGGTCTTCCTGAATTTCGTGCGCACCGATCTCCTCCAAACGCTGGCGCCTGGCTTGGTGCGTCAGCCATTTCTTTTTAGCGATTCCAAAGAGGTAGGCTTCGTCGGATTGCCGGGGCTGAAATTTTTCCAAGGTCTGTTTTTCATAGTAGGCAATCAGCGATTCTTGAAACACCTCTTTCGCATCTTCGAGATCGCCTCCTTGACGCTGTATGTAGGCCGCCACTTTGGGAAAGAGTTGTAGGTACCAATCCTTCAGGAGTGCTTCGCGCGATTGCAGCGCAATGGGTTCAGGCATTGTTATCATGTGATTCATTTGAGCCGTTTATCTCAATGTCAGCATTTATGTACCAGTATCACCCAAAGGCGAGCACTTTTTTTGTTAGCACAGGATAAGTTTGAAAAGAAAGACCGGTGTTTGCAAGCCTAAAACTGGATCTCGGCTCGCTTTTCAACTCTATTGTTGCTCAATGAGTACCCGCGCCAGGAAACAATCGGTTAAGCTTAGGATACTCAACCTGCAGCTTGTGCTTTAAGTAGTTCCATACACAGGGATAGATACTTATATTTGAGGCTTTTGCGCCATCTATCTTACGGTAATTGTAAGCACAATGGCATCGGATCTTGGATGATGTTGAATTTTCGAAAAACTTTGCTCATGCGCAAACAGTTGATTGGTGTGGTCTTGACCTTGCTTTTTGCTCAGGCTTTAAGTGCACAAAATGTGTCGGTAAATGAAGATGGAGCCGCTCCCGATAGTTCGGCCATGTTGGATGTGTCCTCTACTACAAGTGGGGTGCTCATTCCAAGAATGACTACGGCTCAGCGCAATGCCATTGCTGGTCCCGCTACTGGCCTCTTGGTGTATCAAACCGACAATACCGCCGGTTTTTACATGAACAACGGAACGCCTTCCACTCCTGACTGGCAACGCTTGATTACCTCCGCCGACGATCCGAATGCCATCAGTGATGACGATGATGATACCCAGGTGCAAACCCAGGAGTCGGGCGATGATGATATCATTCGATTCGACATGGACGGTACGGAGCATTTCAAAATGCTAAACGGTAGAATAGATGTAGTGAACACGGGCGGTTCGGTACATATTGGTGATAGTGCCGGAGTGAACGATGATTATACCAGCAATGCCAACGTTTCTATTGGAGAAAAAGCTGCGCAGAAGAATGTTACAGGAATCCGAAATATTGCCATCGGTATTGAAGCCCTAAAGGAAAACACGAATTCTCTCAACATGGGCATCGGAGGACTGGCCTTGAGAGACAATACCTCCGGTTTCTACAATGTGGCCCTAGGTTACAGCACGCTTACGAACCACGAAACCGGCAACTATAACATTGCTGTTGGGGGGCAAGCAATGAATTTTCATACCTCGGGGAGTAATAACGTAGCCATGGGGCACGGGGCAGGGTTGACCAATGATACTGGAAGCAATAATATTTTTCTTGGTTACAATGCAGGAAGCACTGAGTCGGGTTCTGATAAACTTTACATAGAACCATCTACCTCTTCTACGCCCTTGATCTACGGCGATTTTGCCGCCGATTCAGTGGTGATCAATGGAGACTTGAATGTGGGTGGGAATTATGTTTTTCCTGCATCTGCTCCTACCACTCCAGGACAGTTTTTACGTTACGATGGCACCGAATTGGAGTGGAGCAGCCAGACCGTATTCACGCAAGATACCGATACCATTTCGGCGGGTTCGGGCAACAACAAATTCGTGTTTGGCTCTACCAATACCGACGATGTTGGAGGAACGGCTGGCGACAAACGCATGTTTTTTGACCTCACTACCGGTGCTTTTCGTGCCGGCGATGCCTCGGACAAGCAATGGGATGCAGATAGTTTGGGCAATGCCTCTATTGGTTTAGGACACGATGTGAAGGCGATCGGAAACTTTTCATTCGCGGCCGGAGACGGTACTGCTGCTTATGGCAACCGATCCATTGCCATTGGGCGAAATTCCATTGCCAACGGAGGAAGTGCGATCGCTATGGGAGCCAACTCCGTTACCGGAAGCGGCCATGCGATTGCGATTGGACAAACGAATTCTGCCTCTGCTGACAACTCGATCGCCATTGGGAGCTCCTGTATTGCCGGTGGTACCAGTGCAGTGGCGATTGGCCGCAATGCTGAAGCGCCTTTGGAATTTAGTGTGGCCATCGGAGACGATGCAGAGGCACAAGGGCTCGAATCGATCGCCATAGGAAAAGATGTCATTGCTCAATCCATGGGAGAGATTGTTATAGGGTACTTTAATGATACGCTCACCAGTGGTTTTTCGGACATGAGCCGCCAAAGCACCGATCGCTTGCTGGTGATTGGTAATTCCACGAACGCAGTATCAAGAAGCAATGCTTTGGTGATGTTGAAAAACGGGAACACAGTGTTCAGTGGTGAAATTCGAACCGAAACCAACTTGTATGTGCCCAACGGAGTTGCTGGGGTGGGAACCGATAACCCGTTGGCCACTTTCGAGGTACGTTCGGCCGCACCGGCCGATGCCAATACGGCACAGTTGCGCATCGGGACCGATGCAGGCGATAAAATGCTCATTGGACGTACGTCTACGTATGGTTTCGTGCAAAGCCACGATTCAGAACCTTTTGCGATCAATCCGTTGGGCAACAATGTGGGCATTGGCAATCAAGGGCCTTCTTCAACCTTGGATGTGAAGGGTGACATTGAAGTCGATGGCAGTGGCTCCATTGGCGACAACGCTTTCTATTTTGGCGATCCCAATGGGCAAGGTGCCTGGCGCATCAAGCGAGAAGGAAACAACTTGGTTTTTCAGCGCTTGGAGTCTAACGTATGGATAACCAAAAGTACCTTGACACCTTAATGCTTTAATCCATAGGAGCATTTAGGCAATTGCCTCACATTAGCATCAATCAGCTAGTCTGTATGTGAGATGTATATTTCATGTTTTCAGGGGCTTATGTGTCGATTTTGGGTAAGATTTCAACGGTTTTGTGTATGAGCAGTTGCGAATTTTAACGCGCTAACTTCTTGGAAAGCAATATATTTTAATTTAATAAAAATGGTTCAGGTTTACACTTAAATCGATATTGCTTGTGCACGTTTTTGTGTGCAGTTTATTTTCCATTTGAGCTCGACTTTATTTGTTCATAAACTCTTAAAGCCGAATTGATTGCACCTTCCATATATCCTGCAAATTCAGTTGCTGTTTCTGTTCCTGAGAAGAGTAGTTTATCGTTCATATAACTATTTTGTAGTAAAGGATTTCCGTTATTTTGATGTGGTCTTAGAATCGTTTGGTTTTTACTCATAATGAATTCATCTGCCCACACTTTGTCAGAATAACTGCTGTAGTTCAAAACTTCACTACCAAGAAATTCAGCTAACTGTCGCAACACAAATTCTTTTCTAATTTCTTGTGAGTAAGAAATCGTACCACCATTTAAAAATCCTGTGAAACCAAATTTATTTTCCTCCGCATTTGTATGGTCGTGCATTTCGCTAACAATACCTGAGTGACTAAATAACATTCCTGAATAGCCATTATTACGCCAAAAATGATTGTCATACTCTAAAACAAACTTTATAGAACCTGCCATCCAAGTCTGAACAATTGGAAGAACTGTCGAAACTGAATTTGGTAGCCCAGGAAAAAATTGAATTCGTGAACCTACTAATTGTGGTGGTAGGCATAATACAACTTTATCGGCTTGTAGTTTTTGTTCGTTAGAAGTTTCAAGCTCTAACTCGTTGCCAAGGTTAGTAATGGTTGCAACTTTTGTATTCAGCTTTATATTTTCATTATCTAATTGATTCGCCAATGTGTTAATCAGCGTTTGAGTTCCGTCAACTATTCTATAAGATGGACTTTGAGATTCTGGCACAAAAAATTCCTGTGGTGGCTCAAATGATTTGGTTTGAAATAAAGATTTGCCTTTCGAAAACTGTTCAAATTTTTTTAAGCCGAGTTCATCGATAAGCGTGCATAAGTTTTGATGCACATCTGAGAACCAAGTTGCACCTAATTCTAAAGGTGTTTCTAAAGTTCCAGTTGCGGTTTGAATACGTCCGCCAAGTCTTGATGAGGCTTCTAATATTGTTGCTCCTATGTTTTGTTTTGAAAGCAGATAAGCTAGAGTTAATCCGCTTAATCCTCCACCCACAATTAAAATTCGCTCTTCCAATGAATTGTATTTTTGATAAAAGGAAGCTATGTCTGAAATTCAAATAGAGCTTCTTTACAGTAATTTTTAATTTCTTCCTACCATTCCACCAACATCAATATCCCAAATTGCACTTGTAACCCAATAGCTTTGATCGGTCAATAAAAAGTGAATTGTTTTAGCAGTATCATCCAGTCTTCCAACTCTTCCAATTGGATGAAATTCATTGAAGCCTTGTAATGTTTCTTCAATTTTATCTTTCTCAATAAAAGCACCATAAAATGATGTAACAACTACTGCTGGTGAAACGGCATTTACTTTAATGTTATGCTGCGCCAATTCCATTGCTAAATGTTGTGTTAAGCTGTGTAGACCTGCTTTTGCCATTGAGGAAGCCGAAGAAGGCGTTGTCTTAATGGCTTGTTTTGCCCACATTGAACCTATGTTTACGATGGAGCCACCACCATTCTCTTTCATTAGTTTAGAAACGACTTATGAGAAAAAGAAGACCGGCTTGTTGAAATTATTTCCTTAATTCTTGTTGAATTACAGCCATTTTTATAAAACAGCGATGACACAGTGTCAATAATTTTGTGTCGTGCTTCTAAATGTCTCACAACTCAAATATAAGACAACTTCTAAAAAAACAGACAAGTCTGTCTATGTTTTTTGTTTGAGAGTAGCACACAACTATTAGATAAGCAAAATTGCTGTAAATGCTTAGGTTAACCTGCTATACTAAGGTCGTTATCGAAAGGTTCTTGCTGTCAAAGAATAGAGAGTCAACTGTTGATTTTTGTACCAATTTAGTTGGTTAAGCACACTTTGCAAATACAGGAGGGAATTCAAATCTAACCAATCCAAGCAAAGGTTGAAAGTGGAAGGCTTTCTTCTGAATCATAGGTTTGGCCCATCGAAGTTGGAGCTGAAGTGTGAAGCCTTTGTTTTCTTGAAAGGAATCTCAGGCACAGCTTTAAGCTTAGACGATTGAGGGTGGCTACTAGAGACACACTTCCCGGTTCAAGTCCAATTAGGACATAGAAACCCTAAAAAATCAAAATATAGAAAATCAGTGATTTGAAAAATGTGCTGATAGGGTAGAAGACCAGGAGTTATAATCGCCCCAAAAACCTCCAAACCCAACAAAAAGCCACAAAAAAGCGAGCCTCGTTCTCAAGACTCGCTCTCGCTCTGTATTGCTCGCTCAAATGGACCTAAAAAAACAAGCGGGCAACTGGAACAGCTACCCGCCTGATACTTCTTTCACAGACTCAGTAAGCCTAATTTTTTACCACCAATTGCGAGGTGATTTGCTGTGCCTGTTCAACGTGCACGGTATACACACCCTGGGGCAGGGAGCTTAGGTCCAATTCCAGGCGGTAGCTCACCTGATCGGTCAGTTGCAACACCTGACTGCCCACGAGGTTAAATACCGTGATGTTTACTTCACCTTCCTGCAAACCTTCCAAAGTTAGATGGCCGGTAGTAGGGTTGGGAAACAGCGATAAGGATGCCTCATCCTCGTTTTCCGCCATCAATGCATCTGTGTTTTCGGCCACGGCCTTGCGCACGCTTGGAAAGGCTGCCGAGCCCTTGTACCACACCACCTGATTGTTGAGTTCAAAGTAGGTGTAGAGCAGTTCATCGGTTTGTGAGGCATACCTTCCGGCAACGGAGGGAATCGTCATGCGGTCGGTGTTGTCCCAATTCACAATGGCAAAATCATCGGTATTGGGCACCCCTTCGAGGTTCAGGCTTAGCGCCACAATTTCTTCGTCCATGGCCGGTGTAGAACCACCACAAGCAGTATTGCTGTGTTCAAAAGCTACAATAATTTGTCCGCTACTGTTTTGGTAGTCTACTACCGGGCGCGAATTGCCGCATTGGTTCATGTCGCAAGGCGTAAGGTCGTATTCGGCCAATACGTAATCTCCCGCAAGGGTATAGTAATACCGCCTGCCATTGATACCATGAATGAACTGATGACCGCCAGGAACAATTTCTTTGTATTCTGCTACTACTTGCCAGGAACTATTGAATCCAAAACCGAACCAGGTTCGTGGAGAAGCAATGCGAGGGTTATCATATGTCATGCCAGTAGCAGACTCAAAAATTTCGATCTCATCGTCGGTTTTGGTGGTGGGGAACTGCACTTCGGTAATGTCGTGCATTTTCACAATCAGGTCGTTCGTGCCCGAACCATTTTGGTGCAGGTAGGTGAATATGAAGTTGAAATCGGAGCCCTGGCTATGGTAGCCGGTAACATCGGGTTTCGAGTAGCCTGGAGTATTGGGCGAAACCGGCATCGGATCCTGGAAAAAAGTGTTGTTGGTCATCATGGGGTAGCCGTAGTTGGGGTCGGGCACCAGGAAGCCAATCCTTGAACCAATTCGGCCGCTTTCTTCCCAAACCACTACCATGTTAGGCATAAAGCCTGGACTATCCAGGGCTTCCACGTAAGTGATGTTGGCGTGAGTCGCAAAGCCCAATCCTGCAGAAATAGCATTGGCCGGTGGGGTAATGTCAGTCAGGGTGCCACTATCATAAATATAGTGTTCGTAATAGATGATACCACCGTCTTCATATACCACCACAACGTATACCTCTTCGTTATACTCTCCTACAATTACATCAGGATCCATTGCATTGGGATTTAGCAAAGGTTGATGCACCACAGATCCACGGCCATCGTCCCAAGCCAAGGTAGGAACAGGACCATCCCATACCATGGCCTTGAAGTTAGGGCCAAGTCCTATATCCTGACATGGAGCGCAAGTATGAATGTCGTTGCCAGTGTTGAAAATAGTAGGAATGGAACCTGGGCTGGCCATTAAATCCGTTGTAGAGGCCGGATGGAAGGTATTGGGAAAATTGGTAATGCCCTGCACCACCGTATGACCATAAGAAGGGCACCCCGCAGCATTGGTCACTTGCACTTGCCAAAATCCGGGGCAAAGGCCACTCAAACTTGGCGTGTTAGGGCCAGGGGTACCCGCCGTGGCCGGAACCTGGCTCCAATTGTAGGTAAATGGTCCGCCACCGCCGGATACCGAAACCGAGGCCGTGCCGTTACAAGTGGGGTTGCAGCTTTCGGTACTGGTCATGTCCAATACCATCGAATTGTCATTCACCACGAGGTCGTACACATCCGTACAACCACCAACTGTGTTGGTCATGGTGTGCCGAATGGTAGTGGGCAAAGTGTTGAAAGTGGCAAAGAAGGTTTTACTCGTCCCCCCAGGGAAACTAAGCGAAGCGCTACCACTGACGATGGAAAAACTGTTGTTGGCTTGGCCCAGCATATCCGAAAAGTAATACTGATGCGTGGGGTTGGCCGAAAGATCAATGCACTTCGGACCTTGAATGGTAGCATCGGGAAAGCGGTTGAGTTTTTGGCTGAGGTACCGTACACAACCTGATCCATCGGTTATCTTCACCCGTAAAGTAGGAAAGTGGCCGGGGTTGTTCCAGGTAATGTCGGTCTTGTCGCTATTTGGACTGGCAATGGTCCCTATTCCTGTTCCACCCACATCCCATTGGTAGGTATAAGATCCACTTCCTCCTGAAGGTGGATCTACCTCATAAGTATAGGTTTCGCCAGGCAAAATGCAGTCGAAGGGGCGGGGAGATACTCCTGGGCCTGATCCTGTTATATTACTTGAAATCATGCTCAAGGTAATAGGCGCATCTTTTTTATCGCCTCCGGCATCGGTAACCACGGTGAGTTCAAGTTGGCCAGGTCCATTCCACTCGATGGTGACGGTGTGCGTGCCGGCTCCGGAAACAATCGTACCGTTGGTGGCTACCCAAGTATAGGTGGCACCGGCCTGTGCTGGTACCGAATAGACCTCAGGCATGGATAAGTCTACGCAGGTAGTACCGGTAAATTGAGCGTTTTGTGCCGTAAGCAGCCCGGAGAATCCGAGGGCGATGATACACAAAAAGGCGGCTCTAAGGCGCCAAAAATTAGTTTTTGTTGGTTTCATTGGTTTGAGATTTGGGTTCGGATAATGCTCCTAAGCTACCCTACCCAAAAACCGAATGAAAGCAATTGGAGGACCGTTCTATAAAGGGGGGCAAATCGGGAATGAACCGCCCCAAATTCAACATAAGGTTTTTGGGGTGGATTAAACCTGATCGATGGCGCGGAGAATCTCCGTTCGCTTTTTGCGGGAGACTTCAATGGCCGTTCCACCGGTTAGTATCAACGCATCGGAATCGCCCTTACGGTATTCGGCAATTTTTGAAAGGTTCACCAGATGAGAACGATGGACCCGGCAAAAACCATTTTCGCGCAACAGCTCATCGTAAGTTTTCAAGGGGCGGGTAGAGAGCAGCTGCCTGCCAGAGCTCAGGTGAATTTGCGTGTAGGAAGCATCCGACTGCAAATGCAAAATATCGTTGAGGTCTACATAAGTAATGGTAGACACCGAAGGAATGGCAATGCGATCGGGCTTTTTTTGTTGTTGAAACAACTCCATAAAGCGCTTGATTTCTGAAACCGGACCACTGGGCTGCGATACCCGGTCTACCGCTTCTCTTAAGTCATCGGGCAATAGGGGTTTCACTAGGTAGTGCGCTGCATTGTAGCGGAAAGCTTTCAAGGCATAAGCTTCGTAGGCCGTCACGAAAATGACCTGGAATGTGGGCGAAGGAAATTGGTCCAACAAGTCAAAAGCAGTGCCATCGGGTAAATGAATGTCAAGAAAAACCAACTCAGGGCTTAAAGCTGCTAAGCAATTGGCTGCCTCAGCTACGTTGTAAGCTTCCCCTACCAATTCAATTTCCGGGCAGTAGCGTTCGATTTGGCTTTTCAATGCCGTCAAAGGCAAAGGTTCGTCTTCTACGAGTAAGGTGCGCATGCAAGAGCTGTTATAGGTGAATTGGGATGGTGAGCTCTACCAGAGTTCCATTTTCGGCAAGAGGCGTTTGGTGCAGGTTGGTCACTTTTACCTGAAATTCATCCGGCAGTTTTTGATTGAGAAGCGCCAACCTTTCGCGGGTAATCAGCATGCCCAACGGGCGGTGCATAGGTGTATCTTTCTCCGGTGATTTTGGAGCATTTACCCCTTTGCCAAAATCTCTGATTTCACACCGCAAGTGTTGGTTCTCTTTGTGCAAACGGATATTGATCACTCCGGGTTGGGCATCTGCTGCAGCGGGCAAACCGTGGATGATGGCATTTTCAAGGTAAGGCTGGATCAGCATGGCTGGAATGTGCGTAGCCTCCAAGTCCAAAGCATCGTCTACCTCCATGTGGTATTCAAATCCCTCCCGGAAACGCGCCTGTTCCAAGTCGAGGTAATGGCGCAAGGTTTCGAGTTCTTTTTGAAGGGAAACCACACTTTCCCGGGAATTTTCGAGGATGAGGCGAATGAGGCGGGCAAACTTTCCCAAATAGATTTCTGAGGCCTGGGTGTCTCCCAGTGCTACAAAGCCTTGAATGGCTCCCAATACATTGAAAATAAAATGCGGATTGATCTGTGCCCGCAAGGCCTTACTTTCCAGGCGCAGCAGTTGCTGCTCTACCTGTAGGTGTTGGCGTGCTTTGCCAATGCGCCATTGAATAAATCCCACTATCAGGACCACCAAGAGCATGCCAATGGCCAAAAGAAACCACCACGTAGCCCAAAATGGCGGATGGATGATGAAAGACAGGCTCGCCGGAACTTCGCTCCACTTGCCATCTTTGGTGAGGGCGTGCACTTCGAATACATACCTTCCCGGAGAAAGTTCCGTAAACTGAGTACTGGGTTGTCGAATCATGTGCCATGCCGAATCCAAGCCGGTGAGTCGGTAGCGGTAGTGGGTAGGAGGAGATCGAAATGAAAGTCCGGTGAAATTGAGCCGCAATCGATTCTGGTGGTAGGGCAGGTCGTAATGCGCTTGAAGAGACGTATCCCGATCGTTGATTTGCAGCCCGGTGAGGTAAACTGGTGGCGGTGGAATCAGTTTTTGGGTAAAAGAGCGCTTGAGCTTTAGCAGACCAGAGGTAGTAGCAATGTAAAAGTGTCCCTGGAAAAACCGGAGGTCCATCACCCTCGTATTTTCGTCTTTGAGTACCGGGAATTTCTCTACAGTAATGGAATCGTTGGGGTAACAAACAAACTTCACCAGGTCTTTGCCACTGGCGGCCCACATGGTGTCCTGCTCCGGCCAATAGCCGTATGGGATGATCAAGCCGAATTCTTTGTCGTCAAACAAGATGAGGGAATCTTTGGAAAGAATTGCACAACCTTTGTTCACGTTGGTCATCCACAGTTTTCCTTCGTGCTGGTAGAGCGTGTTGATGCGCGAATTGACCAAAGGCGAAGCATGCTCAAAGTGCTTCATGGTATCGCCCGACTGGTAGAAAAGCCCTTTTTCACTGCCCGACCAAAGGCTGCCATCAGGCATTTCCTGAAACGCAGTGGTGTAATGCCCCAAGGTAACAGGGGCGGTTTCCACACCAAGAGGACTGATGCGGAAGATGGATAGCCGGTCCGAAACCCAAAAGTAACCCGAATCAATGCCGGATTGAATGATGCGGATAGGGCGTTGGTTGGGCAGTTTTAGCTCGTGCAATTGCTTAAAATGCTCTGACGCTTCCAGGTAAAGGAGTTGCTTTTTATGCCCGAGATAGAGCCGTTTCTGGGGAGCATGCCAGTACAGGCTCGAAAAGGTACCTCCTGGTTGATCGAACAGCGCTTCCCAAAATTCGTGGCGTTGTGTTCCTTGTGCGTTAACCTCCAGTAAGGTTTTAGAGGTAGCAATCGCAAAAAGGCGGTCTTTTGATTGGGTAAGGCTGTACAAATAGTTGCGATCAGGTTCTGTTTTAGACAAAATGATCTTCTCCAATTGAGGATCGGAAATGTAGAACAACCCATTGGTAAAGGAGCCCATCCAAAAACCACCTTCATGATCTTCGATGATGCTGTGAAAAAAGTTTCTCGGAAGAATGCTGATGAAAAACGTAGTGTCCGTTTCCGGGCTGGCCGGGCCAAGGTATCCATTGGGGAAACCCATCAAACCATAGCCAAAGGAAGCCGTCCAGAGGTTGCCCGCCCGGTCTTCCATCACTCCGTTGTACAGCAGCGGCTGGCGGTTGTGCTGGTAATTTCCGTCTGGGGAAATTTTAAAGAGATCGCCCCCGTACACCACCGCCAAAGCCCCGTCTTGGCAAGTGTTGTAAAATACCCGTCGGTTGGGGTTGACCGGATCGTGTTCTAAAGGAATTTCCGTTTCTATCTCCAGGTTTTCGTTGTAGATCGTCAAAGTTTCTGGAACCGCTGTACCCAGGTCTTTTCGGGTACGAAAACCGATGGGTGGGCAACGGTCTGACCGCCAAATACTCACCCTGGCCACACCGTCTTCAAAAGCAATAAGGTTAGAGAGTTGTCCGCTGGTGTCTACTTGCCACAAGCCACGCATGTTATGCCCCAAATACAAATTGCCCACGGAGTCGAAGCCAAAGTGCCAAACCCGATCGGTGTTCAGCAGGTGCCGGATGGTTTCGTTGTAGCGGTAGGGTAATAGCGTGTCGTTGGCAACGCGCAACAAATCGCCCGAGTAGGTTTGCAGCCAAATGGTGTGGTGCGGGTCTTCAAAGGTGCGCAACACATTGTGGTCGGGGAGTCCGTGGCGGGCCTCGTAGCGGTGAAATTCATTGCCGTCGTAGTAGCTCAGGCCCGATTGGGCGCTGACCCAAATGAAGCCTTTGGAGTCGCGGGTGAGTTGGTAGAGGTAGTTGTTGCCTTGCAGGCCTTCCGACATCCGGAATTTCACGTGCTCCGGTTCGGGGCGTTGGGCAACTCCGGAAAAGGAAAAAAAGTGGACGAGAAAGCACCATAGGAATAGAACACTCCACGTGGGTTGAAGCATTGGAAAGTGGTCAGCAGGCTTCTTTAAAAAAGCGGCCAAAAGGGAGTTGAAACTCACTTGACCAGGGCGAAGGGGGAGAATGGGCAAACCTGGAATTTTGGGTGGATAAATGGGTATGAACGAGTGGGCGAAGTGATAAATATATAAGATTTGGAGGTGTATGCCTAAGCCGGCATAATTGCTCGTCACATTTTACCACCAAGGCGAGCACACTGAAAAAAAAGTGCGGTAGGCCAAGGTAGCTTTGCTTTTAGACCAGGGGTACAACCCTTGCATCGATCTCATCGAACCAATTTATAAACCTGCTTTAAACCAAAACAAGATGTTTTTAGAGATGAAAGGAAGGCTGTTCCAAGCGATGGCTTTAGTGTACTTCGGATTACCATTGAAAACCCTTGTGGTAGCAACGACATCGTCATTGCTCAAACCTTCTTTTTGAGTTGCAAGCAAAGCTGCGAGGACCCCGTTTTGATTCCTGGTGATGGGCCCATTCGTATCAATCGAAGGATAACCGACGAGGCATCCACCGAAAATGGGGCAGCAGCTTTATCGCTCAAAGTATATCCCAACCCGGCCCAAAACTTCGTAGTGTTAGAACTGGAAGGGGTAAACAGCGATCAGTCGGGTCAAATAGAAATGTATGACCTCAATGGCAAACTGGTGCATCGGGAATCGATGCAGGGCAATGTGTTGCACCTACAGGTGGCCAACTTTGAGGAAGGTACCTACATCGTACGCTACCACTCCGAAACACAAATTTCGAAACGCATTCGCATAATGGTCAACAAAAGTTAGTGGGTGATTGGGGTGCTGTAAATGGAAAAGGCTGATCCGGTTTGGGTCAGCCTTTTTTGTGGAGATTGCGGAGGTTGGATGCGCTACGTGTTAGAGTACTTTGTTTCAATTTACCGAATGCCGAAACGCTGAAGCCAGGTTCTTTTTATTGAGCAGGTCGCTCAAATAGTTTAGAGACAAGTGCAAGGTATGGGCAAACTAGCCTCCGATAGGAAGCTATGGGTTTATTCTATTCCAGGAGGCCAGGTACTTTTCTATGGATCAAGGCGCATAAAAAAAGGGAGTTGGAATTAACAGGTTTTGAAGTGAAGCCTCAAAAAATGATTTACGGTACATTTTTTGTTTAAAGGATTCGACCAACCTATTTACCCCTGAGTTCTTCTTGAACCATTTTACCCAATTCCTCCTATGCGCTATTATTACTCCTTAATCGTTGCTGTTTTCTTTTTCCTTTTTTCCGGTTTACTCACGGCTCAGCTCACCTTAGAACACCAATATTCCACCATTGATCTGGAGGTAATTGAACTCCAAAATCAAGGTTCGCGGTATGTTTTTAAGGACTACACCAATCAAGTAATCGAGTTGTATACGCCAGATCATCAACTCTGGCGCTCCTTCGCAGTCAATTATCCCTCCGGCTCCGCGTATCATACCGTTTCCCATGTGTCCGATCGCCTTTTCAATACCAATAATGAATTGGAATACCTTTTCATGTATCAACCAGACCCCTTTGTCTTTCTAAATAACCTGGAGGTGAAAACCGAAACGGGTGGCTTGCTTTTCACACGCTCGGATGTTTCTAATGCGCAAATTTTGGAAGTGAACGGAGCACCCAAATTATTTTTGAGTGTTGAAGTCGGCCAATTCGACCTGGATGTAGAGGTCTACAGCTTGCCAGGCTTCGTTTTGGAGCATACGTTTCAGGAGTCTTTGATTTGGACCGCTGACCTGGATGACGGGCAAACGTATTTCTATCGATACGACGGTAATTCTGGAAATTTAGTCGTTTACAATCCAGATTACTCCCTGCGGTTGAATACCACCTTTTCAGTCACTCCGCCCGGCCCTGGTGATCCACCCGCTGAGCAGCCATTGATGTCGGTTTTTGAGTTGGACAATGATCCTGAATTGGAAGTGATTGTGAGTAATGCTCCGCAAAATGCGGATTTGCTGGTGTACGATGAAACCGTAGGTCAAGTAGCCAACACCATTTTTGGTGGACAGCAAGTCACCTTTTTTGAAGCGAATGGAAAAAACTGGCTCCGGGTATGGTACGGAGGTTTCGTTTCCGGCTTGGTGGATCCATCTACCCTCACCTTAGAACATAGTTTCAACAACGGATATATTTCACGGATAGACGGAGATGATCATCCAGTTCCTTTTGCGGCCATTACGTTTGGGAGCAACAAGCAGGTGGAAAAATTTGCCACTGATTTTAGCTTGGTCAATACCTTTAACCTGAGTGGAAACGGTACTTTTTCGCTTCCTTATGAAATGGATCATCAGCTGTTCCATTGGAACAATGAATTGGAAATTTTACACATTGATTGGCACGGTATCAACTCAAACACTACACTCATTTTAGAATCGGAGTCGGGGGTGATCTACAATCAAATTCCCGACATACGGCGTTTCCGATTGGAAGAGCTCAACGGTGAAACCAAGGTACTGGTGTGGCGCAACAACAACACCACCGAAGTATATCGTCCTGGCCCGCCGGTGAGTGTGGCTACGGTGAGTAACCCGCAAACTGACTTTTCGCTGTTCCCTAATCCGGCAAAGGATCAAGTGCAGGTACAGTGGGAAGGTTCCGCCGATTGGCAAACCGCGCGAATCTTCAACTTACAAGGACAAGAATTACAAGCAGTGATCGTACAAGGCGGCAACGGCAACAGCCTGAACCTAAGCTTGGAAAATCTGGCACCAGGATACTACCAACTGCAAATGAGTGGACCAGAAGGAAATAAGGTGAAGCCTTTTG
>CALCCE010000263.1 GCA_937899835.1 uncultured Flavobacteriales bacterium
GTTTCGGCACGAACCCGCAGGGCTTGACCTTGATTGTGAAGTTTTGCAGGTCCCATTTTTGAGCAGGAATCTATAAAATGGATGTGTCATAGGATGAGGGAAATAGAGTTGAGACCATTTAATGATGGATTTTTGACAACAACAGGAGTCGCCCTATGGCTGAAGTAGAATTGGCAAACAGCGATCAACCAAGGGATATTGAGCCTGGTCTAACATATAATAGGAGGACGGTTAATCCAGGCTATGCAATTTTAACGGATGCGCTTTAAACCGTTAATCCGAAACACCTAACTAATGGATTTCTATTTTCTTTGACAAAGAAATGGGCATCACCAATACACCGGATGAAATCTCCACCCTTGTTTCGTATTGAATTCGACGGTGGGAAAAGGCACTTTCAACACATTGAGCTGCTGAAACACCGCTCGCAATCCTTTGCGTCTGGTTTTGATTTTCCACAGGTCTACGTCCAGTGAAAATAACCACTGTCGGTAGCGTTCTTCATCGGGCAGTCGCACACCACGACTTTGCTCAGGGTTGTCAAACTCTCCCAACATCCAGTTGCCACTGTAGCCCACCGCCAGATTTAGCCACCCTGGTATGGCTTTGACCGGCACCGTTTTTTGCAAGTTGATCGATAGCCAATAGGTCTGCGCATTGTAGTCGAGGAAGAAACTTTCAAAGTCCGTTTCTCCGAGCGTACCCGGCCGGTATTGCCGGTAGCCCGAGGGCTGCCAGGAAAACTTCATTTTGGCTACCTGATCTTGAAAAGCCCATTCCTGAATTCCAAACAGTACCGGTCCGGCCGCATTGGCATACATATCGCCGACCGAAAATCCGTAGCCCTCATACAGGCCATCGAAAATTTCGATGGGAGTTTGCATCAAAATACCGGCGGGAACCGAATAGAGAATGGCTTTTTTCCGCTTCATGCCCGACCAACGCAGGGCTCGGTAGAAATAAAAGCTCTCGTAATAGGCAAAAAAAGCGTGGGCCGCTTTGTCCATTTGGAGCCAACCGGCGTTGTCGTTGTAGAAATGAAACGGCTCTCGTTCGTGATCGCGGTACCACCAAAAACCCAGGAAAGACACGCCCGAAGTATACACCCCAGCGCTAGCCGCCATGGTGGTTCGCATTCGAGTTTTTGAAAGCGAATCGGGCCAGTGGCCCAGGTTGAATTCATCTTGCGCAATAAGGGAAGACTGGCCTGCAACCAGCAGTAGCAGCATGCACCAGAGGAATTTCATATGGGGGACCATGCCTTGTAGATGATGCAACGAGACCTTAGGGTTGGAAGTGTTTTCAATCTCCTCACTTCTATATAACAACTGTGCTATTTTCTCTGCAAAGTACAAGCAAAATTAGTCATCCCTACACCTGTTTTCCATTTCGGCATCGATTCATTTTTACCTGCAGGAGCAAATACGACATGTAGTCGTCATCGCCTTTCGATTGAATCCGCGTAAGGTTTATCAAGTGACCAACGAAAGCCTTCTTTAAATGTGTTGGTAACACAGCAATAGAAACACCAATGGAACTTACTCTTACATAGAATGCAGTTCACATGGAGTGTCATTTAAAAGAGGGTGGAAATCATTTCTTAGGGGCAAGGAACTCGTTTGAAGGAAGAAAACCTTAGCCCTTCCAAATCAAATGCCCACGCTTTAATTCTACCTCGCCGTCTACTTCCATGGCTTTGAGCAAGCGCGATACCACTTCGCGCGCAGTGCCCAAATCGTCGGCAATTTGTTTGTGGGTGGCATGTAGGGTATTGCTGCCCGTAGCACGGGCGCGTTGGGTAAGGTAGTTGCGCAATCGGGTATCGATGCCGTCGAAGACCACCGAGTTGAAGCCATCGAGCAAATCCAGAAATCGTTTGCGGTAGAGCCGGGTAACGAACTCGTTCCAGGCTGGGAAATCGGTATACCACTCTATCACCAGATCAGCAGGCAAGGCAATGATGCGTGCCTCATCTTCTACCACGGCTTTTACTTTGCTCTTCTCATTATTGAAACAGGCGGTGATGGACATGATACAACTGTCGCCCGGCTCCAGGTAATACATCAGTGTATCGTGCATTTCGCCCTCTTGCAATACTTTCAACAAACCATTGAGCACCAGCGGAACCACTTTTACATAGGCATCTTTGCGCAGAATTACTTCGCCTTCTGCTACGGTCATGATCGTTCCTCTGTTGGCAATTTCTTCAGCCAGTCCAGCTTCGGCCAATTGGGGATAAAAGGTACTGAACAGGACCCTATCGTCGGTTTCTATCATGATGCAAAGGTACTTATTGGCGCTTCACTTCTCCTGACCAGCGAGACATTCCACCACTGAGATTGTAGAGGTTTTCGAATCCCATTTTGGACATTATTTTGCAAGCCTGGCTACTGCGGCCACCCGAACGGCAAATTACGGCATAAGTCGCTCCCGTCTCCAAAGCCCTTACCTTTTGTTTGAAACTGAACTGCATTACATCGATGTTGACTGCGCCCGGAATAGCACCACCCTTAAACTCAGAAGCTGTTCGCACATCCAGCAGCACCAACGTAGGATTGTCCCTTAGTATCTTCTGCAATTGATCCGAATCGATGTTTTGAAAGGATTGACCGGATTGAAATATTTTCCACATAACTATTCCTTGTTGATCACCTCACAAAGGTCGGTGCTCGTCCCCAATCCAACCGTAACCTCGGTCACACAACGAGCGTTCAAAAAAACGCCTGTCAGCCAAGGGAGCACCCAATAAAGTTGCGTGGCATTAAAACCATCGAGGCCGGCAAACGTTGTACACCTTTATACCTTAATCCCAAGTATGGCCCTTTACGCAATCGGTGATTTACACGGCTCGCTCACGGCATTGAAAACCCTGTTTCACTATCAAGGTTTCGGAGCACAAGACACCTTGGTTTTTCTGGGCGACTACAGCGATAAAGGTGCTGATACCCGTGGAGTAATTGAGTTTCTATTGGAACAAAAACAGGTCCTCGACCTGGTGTTTCTCAAGGGCAATCACGATTTGATGATGGCGGTGGCCCGAGATCATCCTGAACGGTTTGAAGAATGGGTCTTTCACGGTGGACAAGCGACCTTAAACAGCTACGGCATTTCCAAACAAACGGATTGGGCAAAGCACATTCCTGAAAACCACTGGAATTTCCTGGAAACAGGTTTGCCTTATTGGGAAAAAGACAATTTTATTTTTGTACACGCTGGTGTTCAACCCGATACTCCGCTGGCCGAGCAACCTTCGCACATCCTTCTGTGGGAAAAGAACTTCAACCCAGAACCTTATGCTCCAAATAAAACGGTGATTTGCGGACATACCGCTCGCAAAAACGGACAGATTGCCAACTACGGACACACCATCTGCATCGATACTTTTGCCCACGGCGGCCAATGGCTTACCTGTTTGGAGGTGACCAATGGAAGCTATTTGCAGACCAGCGAAACGTCCGACTTTCGTTGGGGCAGTCTCAATGCCGTGGCTGAGGGCTAATCGCGCGATTTTCCCAACAAAAACAGCATCGGCTGATCGAAACGTTCCCGCCATGAGCGCTCATCGTGAGCAGCTCCTTGGTAGGTTTGGCTGTTACATTGCGAAGGTCCGTATCCCCTTTGCTGTAGAATTTGATCTGCCTGATGCTGAAAGGCTGGATACAAAGTATCTAAAGTTTCCGTTCCTAAATCGAAATAAAACCGGTGCTCCTCTGGGGAGGGCAATTGTTGCTGGAAATAGTACAAAAAGGCCGGTGGAACCGGGTTTCCACCGGCAGCAAAGACACCGGGCCAATGGGTAGATAAACAGGCCGCTCCACCAAATACCTCAGGATATTCGCACAGCGCATACCAGGAAATGAGTCCGCCCATGCTGGAACCACCAATGTAGATATTGGAGCGGTCGGTTAAAGTGGCATAATGCTCGTCGATGAAAGGTTTAAGTTCCGTGACCAGAAATTGAAGGTAAGCATCCGAATACACCGAGCAACCAAACATAGGGCGGCCATCGGGTCGCTGCAACTGGTAAAGCGAATCTTGCTGATTGGGTAAGAGGCTTTCAAAAGGTTTTTGAGGAAAATACTCCGAATGGCGGTTTGGACCCGCATTCCAAATGCCTACCACAATGGGCGCTTCCACTTTTTCGGAGACAATCAGTTGGCTCAGGGTTTCGTCTACACCCCATTCCTGATGGTTCCAGGTATGGGCAGCATCAAAAAGCATTTGGCTATCGTGCAGGTTCAGCACCGGATAACGTTGGTCTGCCTCATACCCTTCAGGCAACCAAACGGTAAAATTTTTAGGAGGAATGAATTGGCTGTTAAAACCTTCGTGTATTACAGCCCTGCCGGACGAAACCTGCACCTTTTCGGAAGAAGAATGGCAGCCTGTTAAGAAGCACAGGCTCATCCAAAACAGTAAGTTTAGCCGCTTCAAGTCAGTTAATTTTTGGCAGACATGCGATCCCGGGTTTCCATCAAGGCAAAACCGAGTAAATTTTTGCCTCTCCATTGCGTAGGGTCATTGGCATTTTCATTGTTTTTGCCCATGCCGATGCCCCAAATACGGTCTCTTGGACTGGCTTCTACCAGCACTTGTTTGCCGGTTTGTAGCAGGTAATTGCCCATGGTCGGATTTTGTCCAAACTTGTGCAAGTTGCCCTGAACCACAATTTCAGAACAGGCAGCACTCCAAACCGCGGGATCAAAATTGCGCACCCGACGACCAATTTTCTTGGCCTCCCCCGGACTTTCCGCAATAAATACATCTTCGAAGGCTTCTTCATCACCAAAAATCCGTGCTTTCTCGGCCATCATCCAATGTTCTGCAGTGCGGTAATGGCGACCTTCTACCTCAAAATCGGAGGGAAACCATTGACTAAAAAACCAGTGACCAACCTCTGCTCCTGGTTGGGGCTTATGCCCCCAAAAGTGTAGAAATTTGAACGTTGCTCCGGCATCTATTTGATGGATCAACCAATCGCGTGAGTAGCGCATGAGGTTTATTTTGGAGTGAGATTAATAACAAAAATCAGTATTTCAATATCTGAAAAACAAAGATATTTTAAATGGTTTAACGCTTTAGGACGCAATGCCTGGTAAACAAAGCATTTTGAGTCAAAACGGGATGAGAAATAAAATACATTGCAGTATAAAATCGGACCATTCACTAAAGAGCAGTCCGATTACCGTTGAGCTTAAAGCTCCTGTAACAATTCAATATGCAGCAAGAGCAACTCCATTTCCAACTCACTATCATGAAAAGGGAAAAGCTTCATTTGCTGTTTCCTCACCTCTAAATATTGATTCATCAAATCGTTCAAGCGATTGATTTTTCGAAAAACACCCCAAAGGTCCTGATC
>CALCCE010000264.1 GCA_937899835.1 uncultured Flavobacteriales bacterium
TGAATTGTAATGGGCGCGTTCCCTGATTTTACGCAACGGTTTTTTCTAGGAGCATCGGCTGTGAGCAGTTCGGCTGTTCTCCTCCCGCTGTATTGAATTGAAAGTGTTGCGTGCCCTTTTTTGACGCAACGGTTTCGTGGGCTCCATTGCTCCTTCACGAGAGCTACCATTACAGAATTCTATTATAGATAAGCAAACAACAACAATACAGCCGTTCACCAAGTGGTTGCCAGTGCACCCGTTGGCTGCTGGGATTCTACCGTTCCCGAATTGCTCCTTTGCATCAAGCGGATGATGCTATAATTTGAGTTTGCATTAACCGAATCCTCCAAGATGAAAAGAATTATACCCCTGATTGGCCTTCCCCTAATAGGTTTAGGAATTTTAGGCCTTTTCCAAATGGTAGGTCCCAACACTACCCAACCTGTTTATTCCACTTTAGCGTCTTCCGATACCGATGATCGAGCTCAGATATGGAATGAGGCGCGAGAGCATTACCAAGAATTGCGCAAGAATTTTCAAACCCAATCCTTTCAACCCAATGACATTCGAGAAGCGGCAAAAGCAGTTGGTCAGATGGCAAGTAGTCGCTCCCTTGGAGTAGACTGGACCGAGATGGGGCCAGATAATATTGGAGGAAGAACACGTGCGCTACTGATTGATCAAAACAACAGCAACCGGGTGTATGCCGGAGGCGTGAGTGGTGGTTTGTTCGTGTCTGATAACGGTGGAGGCACCTGGACTTATAACTGGGAAATCGCTGCGAATCATGTCATTTCCAGTATGTGGCAAATGCCCAACGGAGACCTTTACTTGGGAACCGGGAATACGTTTGAAGGTTTCGGGTCGGTATTGTTTCCCGGAACTGGCATTTACAAGTCCGTTGACGGTGGTACCTCATTCAACCTGCTAAGCAGCACAGAACCCATTACTATTAGTACTACTGCCGATTGGTCAGCAGTGAACAAACTGATTGGGTTACCCGGCCAATCGAATTATATTTTCGCGGGCACCAACCGAGGCTTAAAAGTAAGCGCTGATGGAGGACAGACCTGGTCGGATGGTTTGAAGGTAAATAACTGCCAACTCAATGCGCCAGGACAAGTCCAAGACCTGGAAATCACCGACGACGGCCGTTTGTTTGTTGTCTTTCCCAACGGGGTGTATGCTTCGGATACGCCTACTGATCCTTGTTCTTTTCAAGCCGTTACTAACGGAATTCCAAGTTCCACTTGGGGCAGAATGGAAATTGCCATTGCCCCCAGCGACAATAACATCATGTACGCGCTGACGTGCAACGCATTTAATCAGGATTTTTCTGATCTATTGGTATCGTATGACAAAGGGAGCTCTTGGGCTCCACTCTCACCGGGGCCCGATCTTGCCAGCCCCGATTTTGATCTTTTTGGAGCGGCCAATCCCGTGACGGGAAATGGCCAGGGAATCTACGACATGGCCATTGCGGTAGATCCGATTGACCCCGGAAGAATGTTCATCGCAGGGGTGCAAATGCACCGTTTCGATGGCAATTGGACCCAAGCTTCTACAGAAGCTTTTGACAACAGTTATCCATCCTATTATGTCCATGCCGATAAGCATAGCATTGTTTTCGATCCGAACAACGCTCAGGTGATGTACATTGCTACCGACGGTGGAGTGTTTAAATCTACTGACCGTGGAAACACCTTTTTTGCGGCCAACCGCGGTTTCCGAATTACCCAATATTACGGCATCGGGTTCAACACCGCTGGCGTAGTGATCGGCGGCACGCAAGATAATGGTACGCTTGAAATCGATCCTCGCAACACTCCGTTGTCCAACGATGCTGTTCAGGTATTGGGTGGAGATGGTTTTGACTGTGATTTTTCTCAGGTTACAGGTGCTTCTTTTGCCTCCATTTATTTTGGGGGAGTATCGCGCGATAATGGTGTTAGCGGTATGTCTCCTATTGTTGAGAATGCCGGTGGGCCGTTCTTTACTGCTTTGCGTTTGTGGGAAAATCCACAAGACTCTACCAGCAAAGATTCTGTCGAATATGCCGTAGGGGAAGACAATGTAGGGGTTGGAACCGGAGATGCTGTTCGGCGAAACTTTCAAGGTACCATTACTCCAATTCAACAGGCTGGTGAAGTAGTGAAGAATACCCTGCGTATTAAAGCGGGAAATCAGGTGCTTCGCGATAGTGACGGCAACGGCATCATTGACCCGGGAAGTGATGGAACCGGCACGGTAACTTATGCCACGAATGGTTCAGCCATCTTTGATGTTACTTTTGATCAGGCACCAGCCTCCAACCTTCGGATTGAAGCTTTGTTCAACGTTCATTTTGAGCCGGGCGATGTATTGAACTTCTTTTCGGAAACTGCGCGTATTCCAATTGTAGGGACAGTAGTGACACCTTTGGATTCGGGGGATACTTTTCGGGTGCAAGACCCCATGCAATCGCTGTTGGCGATGAGTGTGGGTTCAGGAATTGCCATTACCAGAGATGGATTGCGTTTCGGTAAGCTTCCGGAGTGGATGTTCCTAAACTTTTTCGGTGCTCAGGGAGCTACTTGCTTTGAGTTCACCGATGATGGAAACCATTTGTTTGTAGGTACTCAAACCGGGAACGTATATCGTTTCTCCGGCTTGAACAACCTCTATACTCAAGACGATGTTTCTACCCAAGTAACAACTACAGTGATACTTACTGCGAATGGTCAGCGCGTGACGGGCATAGCGCTTGACCCAGCGGATCAAAACCGGCTGGTGGCCACCCTATCCACCTACAATGCCAATGGAAATGTGGCGTTGCTCACTGATGCCATCACCCGTACTTCGGCGGTAGCTGCAAATGCCACACTGGTGCATCACAATTTGCCTAAGATTCCGGTTTATGATGCGGAATTTATCCGCGATTATCCAGGTCTGGTTTTAATTGGCACCGATTTCGGCATCTTTTCCATTGCTGATATAACTGATTCTGGCGCAGTGTGGCAATTAGAAAATGGCAGCTTGCCGGCCTGCCCGGTATACGACATCCGGCAACAGCGCTTGGACTATACCCGTGCTAGCAATCATGGGGTAATTTACCTTGGAACGCATGGTCGTGGTATTTGGCGTTCGGGCTACTTTGTGAGCACACCTGAATACCCAGACCTGACCCAGGCGGAAACTCCGGAAGCGGAACTTACTGTGTTTCCCAACCCCATGCGAGAAGAAGGTTTCGTACGCTTCCATCTCTCTAAAGCACAACGTGTAAATCTTGCTATGTATGACCTACAAGGCAAACAGGTACGCGTTTGGGAAGCGGGGGCTTTAGCGCCTGGAGAAAACAACTTGCCGTTGCCCATTCAGGAACTGGCTCCCGGAACTTATGTCTTGTCTTTGGCTGGTGAAGGATGGCAAGAAACACAAAAACTTATGATCTATTAAAAAGAGGGAGGTTTGAGCCCCGCCCTCGAAGGCTCCCGATAGGGGGCCTTTTTTTATGCCTGTGATTTTGGTGTGGCTATCTTTGTAGCCACTAATACGCATTTCATGGGAAAAATTAGGGTAGGAATCAATGGCTTTGGCCGCATTGGGCGAGTAGTGCTTCGGGTATTGAGCGAAAGGCCCGGCGTTGAAGTCGTAGCTGTGAATGATTTGAGTGATGCAGCTACGTTAGCGCATTTGTTTCAATACGATTCGGTGCACCGTACTTTTCAAGGAACGGTAGCGGTGGAAGCGGACCGCATCCGGGTGAATGAACATTGGATCAAAGTGCTGAGTGAGCCAGAACCTCAAAATTTACCTTGGGGAGAGCTCGGTGTCGATTTAGTAATCGAGGCCACTGGGCGGTTCAAGACCTCGGAGCAAGCCCAGGGGCACTTAGCGGCTGGCGCTAAAAAAGTGATCATCAGTGCTCCTCCTGGAGACGATACCGTACCAACAGTAGTGTTGGGCGTCAACGATCATCTGGTGGACTTAGAAGCCCCCATTATCTCCAATGCCTCCTGTACGACCAATTCAGCGGCTCCCATGATCCATTTGCTCAACGGACTCGCGGATATTGAGGATGTATACATTACCACCGTTCACTCGTTTACTACCGACCAAAAGCTACACGATGCTCCCCACCGTGATTTGCGCAGGGCGCGCAGTGCACCTCAGTCGATTGTGCCTACCACTACGGGGGCAGCCAAGGCTTTGACCAAGGTTTTCCCAGCTTTAGAAGGACGCATTGGTGGGGCTGGCATTCGGGTGCCAGTACCCAACGGTTCGCTCACCGACCTTACTTGCATGGTCAAAAAGAAGGTGACCATTGAAGAGGTAAACTCCGTTTTTGAAACTGCTTCTCAGGGAGCTTTTCAAGGCATCCTGCAATACATCAATATTCCGCTGGTTTCGGTGGACATCCTGGGCAATCCACACTCCTGCGTGTTCGATTCTCAGTTGACCTCGGTGTTGGGCAAGATGGTGAAAATTGTAGGTTGGTACGACAATGAAATGGGTTACTCCAACCGCCTTGCCGATTTGATAGAGCGCTTGGGACCCTCGCTTTAATCCTCGAATTTTTTCAACGTCAGTTGCTGGCCGTCAAAAACCGCATAGGTGCAATGGTATACCCATTCGCCCAGGTTGATGTAGCGTGATTTGTCGCCTACCGGAAGGTCCAGCGGCAGGTGGCGGTGTCCAAAGATGAAGTTGTCGTAGTGATTGGATTGCAGCACTTCTTTGCAGTATTGAACCAACCACTCATTGTCTTCTCCCAGAAAAATTTCGTCGTCTTTCATGCCAGCAATTCGGCTCCGACGGCTGGAATAGCTGGCTAACCACACTCCAAAATTGGGGTGGAGTCGCGCAAACAACCACTGGCAAATTGGACTTTGAAATATTTTTTTGATGACCTTGTAGCCGTGGTCGCCTGGGCCCAGGCCATCGCCGTGGCCAATGTAAAACGACTGTTGGTTGAAGGTGCGGGTGATGGGTTTGCGGTGCAGCTGTACGCCAATTTCCGAGGGGAGATAATCAAAAATCCACATGTCGTGGTTCCCGGTAAACAAGTGTACCGGGATGCCGGCATCGGTGATGGAGGCAATTTTGCCAAGCAGGCGCACAAATCCACGCGGCACCACTGTTTTATACTCGAACCAAAAATCGAATACATCGCCCACCAGAAATATTTCGGCAGCATCCTTTTCAGCCATTTCTAACCAGCGGATGATCTTTCGTTCCCGCTCTAAGCTGGCTTCTCGGTTCGGAACTCCCAAATGGAAGTCGGATGCAAAATATATACGCTCGCCTGGTTTCAAACTTTACAGTTCAAACTGCTCGGCAAATTTAAAAGGATTTAGCCGTTCAAGGTGCAGGGTGAATCGAATTCGTTCACCAAAGCTAATGTCTTGATTTTCAAAATAGTCACTGATATCACTGGAATAAACCAACGGGAAGTAGACTTCGAAAATGCCTTTCACTACCGGAATGTGCACGCCAGCATCAAAGAGAATAGAATCGGCAAAACCTCCTCCAAAGTCGGAGGTAGCTACTGCATCCGCGAATACCCCAATGGGCAAAACAGTAATGGCAGGGAGGTCGGCCTTGAGGTTGAGCGCTACCATGGTGTTGTTGGCACCACCGGGCAGGGGTGCTTTGAGTGCACCGTGCGTTTCGGCGAACTGCCTTGAAAGCAAAGAACTGGTTTGTCCACGGTCGAAAAACAGGTGCTCATACGTATAGTCGAACAGGTTGTCTTGACCGCTGGTGCGCCACATGGCCAACACGCCACTCGGCCGATTTTCGAAAAATTTACCTGCAAAAAGGCGAATGTCAAGGCCACCATTCTTTTTGTTGGGGAGGTAAGACCACCGGTAGGTGGCTTCGATCGATGCGTTTTGAAAGTCTTCATGCCCTTGTGCATTGAGCACCACTCCGAATGGGTTGAGCGTACGCTCGTTGGAAAATTGATACCGAAATTCGTAGAAGTAATCTTCTGTATTCGAAGAAAGGGTAAGGTTATCTGTATTCCTTTCAGCATCGGTGTGTAGGTAAATACCCCGCAACCGAATGCTTTGGTTGATCGGACTTCGAGGCTCCGGCCTTTTGAGGTTCACTTCCAACTCCGGTACTACCCGATCGTAGAGTTGCTCAAAAGTTGAATTTCGAAAGCCATGGAACCGCTTGCCGTGTACCCGAAGCGCCACTTTTTGGGCCCAAGTGGGATACATGTTGTAGGCCACTTGCCCGGTGCCCACAATGTTTTCGCCACCAAAGCTGTACATCGGCACCAATACAAACTGAAAATTCTGTTCCGGCACTACGTTGTTGTAGAGGCCGATGCCGAGCATGGTTTTATCGTGGTTGTTCCAGGCGATGGCTGGTGACCAAAAAAGCTGGGTTTTGTTTGGGTTTTCGGCCGACCCAAAGAATTGCAATTTAAAAGGCTCTACTTTTTTCAGCAAGCCGTGCGCCCGCATGGTGTTGTTTCGCCTTCGGTATTCGGGTATCCGCCGGTCCGAATCAATTTTAAATAGCGTGTAGTCTGCATCGGGAAAAAGAAGACTTTGCTTTCCTTCAAACCCAGTGACCCATTGGGTGACCGTATCTTTTTCGGTAATCGCCGAAACCGCTATCGGACCTGCGAGTTGGCCTTTGTTTTTTACTTCTATTTTCCAGTCACCACCGTCTTGCTTGGGGGCTTTCACACCATTGAGTTTGTAGTCTACTTTTTGCGTAGTAGCCAGCATTTCGTCGAAAAACCAATCCAGGTTTTTTCCGGTTTCGGCTTCCAGCACGGCCTTCAAATCGTTGGGCTGCGGGTGTTTGTACTTCCATTTTTCGAAGTAGGCCATCATGGCCCGATCGAATTCCTCCTGGCCCAGGTAGCTTGCCAGATAGCCAAAGCTAAGCCCCGTTTTGCTGTAAGTTACTGCTCCATAATTGAACAACGTCATGTCCGCTGAAGCAGTGGTGATTGGCTGATCGAGGTTTCGACGAGCATTGAGCAGGTAGCTGAGGTAGCTTTGCCCGCGGTAGCCATAGTGGCCTAAGTCAAACTGTTTGGAAAGGATTGATGCCTCATTAAGTCCCAGTAGCCCCGAATTGGGATGTTTGAGTTCAATGTAGCGTATTTCATTGTAGGTGTTGATGCCCTCGTCCATCCAGGGATGGTCCCGTTCATTCGAGCCGAGAATACCGTAGAACCAGTTGTGCCCCACTTCGTGCACGATGACCACCTCCAGGAAAAAGGGAGTAGTAGATTCGCCAATCACCGTGATGTTTGGATACTCCATCCCGGCCCCCGCACTCAAGGCACTTTCAACCGCCGTCATTTGGTTGTAGGGGTAGTCGCCGTTCCACAAAGAGTAATAGTAAATCCCGTTGTTGATGTATTCGTTAGCCCTCGTCCAAAGGTTAGCTTCCAGGTTGGTAAAAAGCGCCCAGGTCGTTACCTCACGGCCCGAATGGGGCAGCTTTATCGTGTCTTTCAACACGTGGAAACGCTTGTCGGCAAACCAGGCAAAGTCGTGTACATTTTTTTGGGTGAAGCGGATGGTTTTCTGCTCCTTGCTCGATTCGGGAAACGACAAATCATTCAAATCAAACTCTTTGGTACGGCTGGTGAGCAGCGCACGTTTGTTCATCCATTCGATTTCCGACTTGGTTTGCAGGTCGCCGGTGGCACCTACTACATAGTTTTTGGGCAGCGTAATGGTCACATCGAACGACCCGAATTCCGAGTAAAATTCCCCTTGATTCAGGTAAGGCATGGCATGCCAGCCGTCTTTATCGTAAACCGCTGGCTTGGGGTACCATTGGGTAACCTGGTAGGCCTGCTCCTCATGGCCCAAGCGAGAGAATTGTCCGTCGGGGATTTTCACCATGAAAGGCGTATTCATTGTGATACTTTCTCCAGGCCTTAAAGGCGAATTGAGTACGAGCCGGGCAATGTCGATGTGCTTAGGATCGGGCTCCAGTTTCAAGGCCACTCCCTTCGATTTAAAATCGAGGTTGGTGATAAACCCCCGAGCCGATTCGGTGGCATAATGAAAATCGATTTCCCCGTTTTCTAAAAACTGTTTGGCCAGAGCCGTCTCGGTATTTTTGTAGGCATTGGGCCACAGGTGAAAGTAGATTTCATTGAGGGTGTTGGGAGAATTGTTGGTGTAGGTAAGGGTTAGCTTACCGTCAAGGGTATGGGTCTCATCGTTAAGGCTCACCTCAATAACATAGTCAACCTCCTGTTGAAAATAGGATTGGCCAGAAACGAAAAATGCGCTGCTGAGCAAGATGAAGCTCAACAGCGCGTTTGCAAAAATTTTCAGCACTTAAAAATCGGTTCGATTAACTTTCAAAGATTTCGGCCAGCTTGGTTTCCAGACTTGGACCGCGCAGGTTCTTACCAATAATGGTTCCGTCACGGTCAATCAGGAAAGTAAGTGGAATGCTTTTCACACCGTAAAGTGGGACAACAGACGATTGCCAGCCTTTCAAGTCACTCACGTGGCTTGGCCACGCCAACTGATCATCGATGATCGCCTTTTCCCAGGCTCCTTTTCCATCGGATTGTTGCGGCATCCCATCCAGCGAAACGCTGTAGACTTCAAATCCTTGTTCGCGGTATTGGTTGTAAAGGCGCACCACGTTTGGATTTTCTTTGCGGCAAGGCTTGCACCAAGACGCCCAAAAATCCACCAGCACAACTTTTCCTTTCAAAGAAGAAAGGGCCAATGGTTCGCCATCCATTTTAGGCAAGCTGATTTCAGGAGCACTGGAACCCCCTGCCAGGGCGCGCATACCATCCACCTGATTTTTCAGGTTTTTCACGTAAGGAGAGTTCGGATATTTTTCGAAGCTGGCCTGACTGACCTGATCGTAAATGGGGAAAAACTCATCGGGATTGAGGCGACTCAGGGCCGCTACCGAGGCCAAAGAGGCAGGTACACTTTCTATAAAAGTTTTGATTTGCCCCGAAATGCGCGCATTGGTCACGCTGTATTGAGCCATAGCGGTGAAGTAGCGGTTCTGATCGCCGGTTTGTTGGGCCGCTTGCAACTCTAATTGAATCGAATCCATGGGCGCTACAATCTTACTGAGCTCTTGTAGCCGTTGAGACTCTTCCGAACCCTGAATAACAAACTGACGTTTGTCGTCGATATTTACCGTAATCACTTCTTTGGGCGAAAGAATGAGCGGCACATAGTTTTGGTTAGAAACGTTTAAGCGGTAAAAACCCGTTTGCTCCACCATCACTTGGAACGAGTAGCTTCCATCGGATCCCAATTCGGCAGTATCGAGGGCTACAGGCGCGCCAGTGGTCAATTCTTCAAGCATCATCATCTGATTGGCAGAGGCAGCCAGTTTGCCAGAAATGGTGGTAGCTCCAGGAGGAACTTCTCCTCCACCTTTGTTGCCACAGGCGGCAACAGTGGCCGCCATCAGTAGAAAAAGAAATAGTCTATTCATAATCGTAATGGTGTGGTTTGGGTTTTTTATGCATTTTCTAACATTTCCCGGACCATCTGGTTGGCCTTCTTGGGATCGGCTTTGCCGCGCGACATCTTCATGACTTCACCCATGAACATGCCCACCAGGCTTTTCTTACCGCCTTTGTATTCGGCTACCTTTTCCGGGTATTTGTCCAGTGCTGCCTGTACATATTCTTTCAAAGTGCCGTCGTCACTTTCCTGAATCCAGTTGTTGGATTCGGCAATAGCCTTGGGCGATTGATCGGGTGCTTCAGTGAGGGCTGGAAAAATCTTCTGCGCAGCAATTGCATTGCTTACCTTGCCGGTATCGATCAGTTCGATGATCTCGGCAATGGCTTGGGGAGCCACCGGGAAGTCTTCAATGCCCATGGCGCGATCGTTGAGGTAGCCTTTTACCTCTCCCATCAACCAGTTGGCGGCTGCTTTAAAGTTTTTGGTATGTTGTGTTAGTGCTTCGAAATAGAGGGCGATCGGTTTCGAATCGGTCAAAATACCAGCATCGTATTCCGATAGGCCCATCTCTTTGGTGTAGCGATCAAACAGTTCGCTGGGAAGCGGAGGGAGGTTTTTCCGCACTTCTTCGATCATTTCCTGCTTGATCCGAATGGGTTGTAAATCGGGCTCTGGGAAATACCGGTAATCGTTGGCGGCTTCCTTGGTTCGTTGCGACAAGGTGATGCCTCGCGAAGCATCGAAACCACGGGTTTCCTGAACAACGGTTTCCCCGTTCTCGATCAGTTCTACTTGCCGCTTCATCTCGTATTCGATGGCATCGCGTACGTTGCGCATCGAGTTCATGTTTTTCACCTCTACCCGGCGGCCAAAGGTTTCACTGCCCTTCAATCGCACCGAAACGTTGGCATCGCAACGCATGCTGCCTTCCTCCATGTTGCCATCGCACACGTCGAGGTAGCGCACCAGTTTGCGCACTTCGGTAAGGTAGGCGTACGCATCGTCAGCGGAGCGCAAATCGGGTTCGGTAACAATCTCTAATAGCGGAACACCGGCCCGGTTCAAATCAACCAACGAGTTGAACGGATCTTGATCGTGGATGCTTTTTCCCGAATCTTCTTCCATGTGGATGCGCTGCAGGCGGATGTTTTTTTCGGCTCCACCTTTGGGCTTGATGGCGATGTGTCCACCCGTACAAATCGGAGTGGTATCCTGAGTGATCTGGTAGCCTTTCGGCAAATCCGGATAGAAATAATTTTTTCGGGCAAATTCGTTCCACTCTCTGATGTCACTCTTGCAGGCAATACCCAAACGAAGGGCATATTCCATGGTTCTGCTGTTGAAGCGTGGCAAGGTGCCAGGATGGCCCAAAGTGATGGCGCTCACGTTGTGGTTGGGAGCAGCATCGTATTCGTTAGGGTCGGAAGAGTAGGCCTTGCTCGAAGTTTGCAACTGAGCATGCACCTCTAAACCGACAACACATTCATATTTGTCCAGTGCGTTTTCCATCGTTTTACTGACGGGTCAATTTTCCCGTCATCGTGGTGTTGGTTCCAATAATGCGATACAGGTACATGCCTGCATCCATTTCCGTATCCAGGGGCAAGACGGTTTCAGACTGCAAAAGGTTGGTCGTCAGAAGGCGTTTACCGCTGAGGTCAAACAATTCAAAAATAAGGTTTTGCTGGTCGTATTGAGGTATGCGTACCTGAATTTCGTTTTCAAACGGATTGGGGAAAACGGAAACCGTTGTCGTGGCCTTCAACTCTTCTTCACCAAGGGGAAAACCGGGAGGAGGCTGAAGAATGTAGAGACCATTCTGCATGTCTGACGCGACTAAAATTCCAGAAGGTAACAGTGGGTAGATGCCCCATGAACCACGGTAGTTCGTAGCGTTTACTTCCGTAGAAGTATCGTAAAAACCATCCACCACCGGATTGTTCGGGTCGCTGATGTCGTAAACGTATACCCCATCATGGTAGTAAGAAACGAAAGCCTTGTCTTGATGGATGATCACATTGTGCGGAATCGACAGGCTGTCGTTTACCCCAGAATTGAAGGTAGACACCACGTTGAGGTTAGACAAGCTGCTCACATCAACCATCTTAAGGTCCAGCCCATGGTTTTCATCCGCCATCACGTAGTAAGGCTTAGTAGGATGAAGCCAACCGCTATGATTGTAGCCTTGTTGTTGATAGGTGTCCATCGAGCCGATCAGTTGCGGGTTGGCCGGATCGGAAAAATCACAAATGAACAGCCCTTCGTTTCCAGCATTGCAATAGGCCGTGTCGTTGCGCACAAAAATGTCGTGCACGTATCCGATGGTATTGTCCCAAAAAGCAACGTCTTGGCTGCAATTGACCAATAACTGAGGATTAAGCGGATCGGCCAGGGAGAAAACCATCAGGTGATAGGTGGAGCCACATACGTACATGAGACCACTGGCCGGATCGATAAAAATATTGTGAGAGCGTTGAAACAAGGTATCCGACTCATACACCAGTGGAGCCGAATTAGGCAACATGCTTAGGTCGGCAATTTGAAGCTTGCTTGGTCCTTCGTCACATACCATGTATAAATAGTCGCCGTAATCGTGGTAGTCGCGGTGTACAATGTCTACCCCTTGGTGGGTTCCGGGAACCATATCCACTTGCTGCGCATTGGTAGGATTGGTTACATCAAAAATATGCGTACCTACCGTTGAGCCAATGATGGCATATTCGCGGCCATTGGCGGCATAGCCCCAAACTTCGTTGTACCGGTTTAAGTGGGCATTGGAAACCACCAGCGAAGTATCGTTCCAATGATAAAGGAGCGACATGTTTTGGCTGGTTTGCCCTTGAACTTTAGCCAAAGAAAAATTGATAACAACAAGGAAAAGAAGAAAATAACGCATCACATACTACCTATCAGGTCAATAATCAATTGGGTCATTTTAGGCTCGGCTTCTTCCGCCACGCGTTGCACGTCTTCGTGGGTCACTTCAACAATTTTGCCCTTCACGCCCAGGTCGGTTATGATGGAAACGGCAAAACAGGGAATACCCATGTGGCGAGCAGCAATAACTTCGGGCACAGTTGACATTCCTACCGCATCGGCACCAATGGTACGGATATAGAAATATTCGGCCGGGGTTTCTAAGGTAGGGCCACTTACGCCTGCATAAGTACCGGTCTGAATTTGAAATCCTAATTGTTTAGCAATATCCTGGGCCTTGGCAATCAACGCATGATCATACGGCTCACTCATGTCGGGAAAACGTGGACCGAGCTCTTTGAGGTTCGGACCGGTGAGTGGGTTGGCCGGAAACAAATTGATGTGGTCGCTTTGAATCATAAGGTCTCCAATTTTAAAGTCGGGATTTACCCCACCACTGGCGTTGGAAACAAAAAGGTGGGAAATACCGAGCATTTTCATGACCCGAACCGGGAAGACCACTTCTTGCATGGAATAACCTTCGTAGAAGTGAAACCTCCCCTGCATGGCTACTACTTGCTTGTTGCCCAGCTTCCCGAAAATAAGGTGGCCACTATGGCCTTCGACGGTAGAAACTGGAAAATTGGGAATATCTGAATAGGAGAAACGCTCCTGAATTTGAATTTCCCCTACGAGGCCACCAAGACCGGTTCCTAAGATGATACCGATTTCTGGTTGGGCTTCAATTTTATTTTTTAGGAAGGCCGCTGTTGATTTGATTTCTTCCAACATAGTTGACAATTAGCTCGTTAAATTCTTCTCCGTCATTTCCGTGGAAAGCGACCTCAATAGGCAGAAAAAACACCGGAAGGTGTTCTATTTGGGAGGCAAGATTGGGTTTAACCAATCGCATGCCGTCTTTTTCTGTCGTAAGGATTAGCTTTTTTCCGGCGGCAAAACTATCGAATATATTCTGAATTTTTTTGACATCTGCTTCCGTGTACCGGTGGTGGTCAGGAAAGCTAAGGTGCTTGAAATGAATCGAATGTCGATGTAATTCTACTTCTAACGGTTTAGGATTGGCGATGCCCGAAACCAACAATATTTCATACCCTTTCTCCTGATAATGGCTCAATGGATAGCGCGCGGCAACATTTTTGGCGAAAAGAGATTCCAAGGCACCATAAGCAAGATAGGTGAAAAAAACGTGCTGATAAGGCTTGGGCCTCACTCGGTCGCGGTAAGCCCTGCGGTCTAACGCCGTAAGGTCTACAGGACATTTGGTGACAATCATTATGTCGGCCCTTCGTTTTCCTGTACTCCATTCTCTTAAGTTGCCGGCTGGCAACACCAAGTCTTGAAAGAAAGGCTTGGAGAAATCGGTCAATAAAATAGACAGTCCAGGTTGGATGGCTCGGTGTTGGAAGGCATCGTCTAACAACACTACTTCAGGAGCAGTGTCGTTGCGCAATAGCTTTTGAACTCCACGCACCCGATCGCCATCTACTGCCACGATGATCGAAGTGAATTTTTGTCGAAATTGTCGCGGTTCATCTCCAATTTCATCAGCGGTGGATTCGGCAGTGGCCAGCTGAAAACCTCGGGTATTCCGGCCATAACCCCGACTTAGGGTGGCAACTCGTTTGCGAGGGTGCAAGAGTCGTATTAAGTATTCAATGTGTGGTGTTTTTCCAGTACCACCAACCCTAATGTTTCCTACCGATATAATTGGAAGCGGAAAGGATTTGGATCGGAAGGCGCCCACGTTGTAGAGAAAATTGCGAATGGAACCGATGATTCCGTAAATCAGGGCAAAAGGGAACAACAGAATTCTGCCAGCGCGCCAAAACATCCCGCAAAGGTAAACTTTATCGGGGCTAAAAAATCAGCTTCTCCAATCTTGCTGTCGCTACGAATCCGTTACATTTGGCTGAAAATCACCTGTCGATGAACGTGAAAACCATCCTTCGTGAATTAGAAAAATTGGCCCCGCCGGTTTACCAGGAGTCTTACGACAATGCCGGTCTGATTGTCGGCGATTTCGCGATGGAGGTAACGGGTGTTTTACTTTGCTTAGACAGCATTGAGGCCGTAGTAGAAGAAGCACTTGCCAAGGGCTGTAACCTCATCGTAGCACATCATCCCATTGTGTTTAGTGGTCTCAAACGTTTGAATGGCAACAACTACGTAGAGCGTACCATTATAAAAGCCATAAAAAATGACATTGCGATTTACGCGATTCACACCAACCTTGACAATGTGATGGCCGGTGTGAACCGCAAGATTGCGGACAAACTCGGACTCCAAAACCTTCAAATTCTGGCTCCTAAGTCGGGGCTGCTTCAAAAACTTTACACCTTTTGTCCCGAAAGTCATGCCGATGCAGTTCGTGATGCCCTTTTTGAGGCAGGGGCAGGCAACATCGGAAATTACGACGAATGCAGTTTTAATCTAAAAGGTACTGGCACATTTCGAGGTGGTACCGAAACCCAGCCATTTATTGGTCAACCGGGAACCCGTTCTGAAGAACCTGAAATTAAACTGGAAGTAATTCTTCCAGCTGCCAGACAAAGGCAGGTGATTGCTGCGCTTAACAAGTCACATCCTTATGAAGAAGTGGCCTATGATGTAGTTGCACTTGAAAATGAGTGGCAGGAAGTAGGGAGTGGCATGGTAGGCTACCTGCCCGAAGCGTTGTCGGAGGTCGATTTCTTACAGCACCTCAAAACCGCTATGCAGACGCAGTGCATTCGGCATACTGCGCTACTCGATCAGCCGATTGAAAAAGTGGCCGTTTGTGGAGGGGCTGGCCGGTTTCTACTTTCTCACGCCAAACGTTCGGGAGCGCAGATATTCATCACCTCCGACTTCAAATACCACGAGTTTTTCGATGCCGACAACGACCTGATCATTGCCGACATCGGACACTATGAAAGCGAGCAATTTACCGCTGAAATCCTACACACCTTACTGACTGAAAAATTTCCTAACTTTGCTATCCGTTTGTCGGATATAAATACAAATCCCATCAATTATTTCTGAGTTTATGGCTGAAGCTAAAGCAGAAGTTAGTGTAGAAGAAAAACTCCGTGCACTGTATCAGTTGCAAACAATCGATACCAAGATTGACAAGATTCGCACCATTCGTGGGGAATTGCCACTCGAAGTCCGTGATCTCGAAGACGAAATTCAAGGATTGGAAACACGGATTGGGAACATTACCGAAGAGATTCAAGGTCTGGAACGAAACATCTCAGACAAGAAGAACACCATCAAGGACGCCAATGCACTCATCAAGAGCTACGAGTCCAAGCAGATGAATGTGCGGAACAACCGCGAGTATGATTCCTTGAGTAAAGAGATTGAATTCCAAAGTCTCGAAATTCAGTTGTCTGAAAAACGTATCAAAGAGTACAAAGCCAACATTGAAGCGAAAAACGAGATCGTTGCTGGTGCTCAAGAGCGCTTGGATGAGCGGAAAAAAGACCTGGATCACAAAAACGCAGAGCTTCAAGACATTGTAGCGGAAACGCAAAAAGAAGAAGACGAACTCACCAAACAATCTCAAAACGCAGAGAAAGTAATTGAGGATCGTTTGTTGGTCGCTTACAAGCGGATTCGTGCCAATGCCCTTAACGGATTGGCCGTTGTGCCGGTAGAGCGCGATGCTTGCGGTGGATGCTTCAACAAAATTCCACCACAGCGGCAGTTGGACATTAAGTCCCGCAAGAAAGTCATCGTTTGCGAACATTGCGGCCGTATTTTGGTAGACCCAGACATTAATGAAGAATTAGTGGCGTAAGCCCATCTTCCATACTTAAATAGAAAAAGCCGCTTCGATTGTCGAAGCGGCTTTTTTGTGAAATAGAATTTAAAGTGACAGCCCTTGGAAGCTCACACCGAAGTCAATATTTGAGGCCCACGGTGATTTGATAGCGCTGCAGCGTGCGGTCTTGTTGAGCAGGAGCTGCAATGCTTGGGTCATATGGATAGTAATCTTCCTTTTGCACCCGAAGCACGTAGCCAAAATCCAAAAACAGGTTAGCATTCCGGTATCCTACACCAAAGGAGTAGTTCTGAACGCTGCCATCGTTGTCGATCACATCGGAATTATAAGGACTCCCCTGATAGGCATAACCTGCCCGAATGGCAATCGGCATAAGGCGTAATTCACCACCTACACGCACGTTCATAGCGCCTTGATAGCTGTTTCGAATTACTTCGTTCTCGGCGTTGAAATCATAGTCTCCGGCAAACCGTTCGCTCAACCGGGCAGATGCATAATCTACGTATTCAATGTCGGCACTAATGAGCCCATGTTTCTTGAACAACCCGGCAGCACTTGCCGACAGTCGGTAGGGAGTACGCAAGCGGTATTCAAAAAGACCGTCGGGGCTATCGGCCACTTCACGTCCAAAGCCTGGATAGTTGGCTTCGAAAGAAGTACTGTAGCGATCTTCGAGCACCATCCAAGTGGGAGAATGAACCGCAGCACCCAGTCGTAAATAATCAGTCAGGCGATAGATTGCTCCAATTTTTAAGGTGTAGCCGTTTCCTCGGGTATTCAGGTTTTCTCGAAAGGTGAAATCGTTCAAAAAGGTTGACGTATCACCAGCGGGCAATACTTCTTCAAAAGTAGACTCACGGTTGTATCTGACAGAAGAAATGCCAAAGGTGCCACCGAGGTACAAGCGGTTTTCATAATTACCACCAAAAGCAATCACCGTTTCTCCAACCCTTCCACTGGTTTCCTGATCGATGATTTGTTGCTGTCCGTAAAAAGGAATCTGAGTAATATAGTTCGTCTCTCCTAAAAAGGTATCGATCAATACTGTTTGCCAAGCCAGAGAAGCGCCAAAATCGTAGAAGCCTCCGGTGTCTACATCGCCCCAATTCACACCTTGCACCCGGTTTCGATACACGTCAAGAAGCGAAGACTCTTCGTTGGTACCCACAATGCGCACATTGCTGTTGAAGTCCGCCAATCGGTTGTAGCCAATGCCAAAGCTGCCACTCACCCAGCCGGTAGTTTTCTCCGAGTTGTAATTGGATATCCAACCAATATTGCCAATGTTGACGTTGCCACGGCTGGCATCCGACTGTGTACCCAAATAGGTAGAGGAGTAAGCGTTGGAATTAAAGCCAGTGGTAAGTGAAAGTTCCGACCGACGGTAAACTCCAATGCCGGCAGGGTTGGTGCTCAAAGTGGTGAAGTCTCCACCAAGTGCACCAAATGCACCTCCCATAGAGTTGTAGCGGGCGGTACCGCTAAACTCCAGCTGTGAATAACGCAGGGCGTCTACTTCGTTTTGGGCAAAGCTGTATACTGCCAGGGCTATTGCCAGGCATGTGAGGCCAATCTTTTTCATGATTGTGAGGGTTTTGGCGGTTCCAATCAGAATTTATCGTCTGCGTGGTGCAGGCCGCGAGGAGCTTGATCGGCCACTCGAGGAAGAAGACGAACGGCTGGGCGTGTAGCTCGAACGGCTGCTGCTCGAAGATCGGCTCGGTGTATAACTCGAACGCGATGAGGACCGGCTTGGTGCAGTGCGTGCCGGAGCTGACCTTGCGGGAGCCGACCTCGTTCTTGCTGGAGCGGTGCGTGCTGGTGCAGTCCGTGCCGGTGCAGTTCTGGTACGTGCTGGTGCCTGACGACTGGGTGCCGTGCGGGTAGGTTGCCGCTGTGGTGCCGGAGCCGTACGAACCGGTTGACGGTTCGGAGCCGGTGACGTGCGGACTGGTTGCCGGTTGGGTGTAGTCGTGGTTCGGGTTGGCTGACGTTGCGGAGCAGTTTGAGCCGGTTGCCTTTGTGGCGTAGCCGTTCTCGTCCGTTGTGGTTGAGAATAGGTTCCACGGTTGGGCTGAGTACTTCGGTTAGGACGAGCCTCTCCCGAGTTCGCAGTATTGGGCCGGGTACTTGCAGGCTGGCGCGAATAGTCCGACCGGTTGCTTGCCGGAGCCGTGCTTTGATTCGTGCGTCCTTGTTGAGGAGCAGTTTGGGTACGGCTTGGAGTATTGTTATAGGATGGGCGCACGTTGGAAGGGCGCGACTCCTGATAACGGTTAGGACGGGTTTGAGTTGGTGTGTATTGCGAACCCGTGGCGGTAGTGCCCGAAGGACGTGTACTTGAAGAAGTAGACGGGCGTTCTGCGGTACCTGCATTCCCGGTATTGGCAGGGCGCTCCCCACTTGGCCGTGCCGAACTGTTCGTGGGTCGGGTCGCAGCACTGCTCGTACGTACTCGTCCGGGAGAGTAATAATTGTTGTTTCCCCCGTTTTGGTTCAAGCCAGTAGGACGACTGGACGAAGTGTATCTTCCGGCAGGAGAAGTTGCAGCACTGTTTCCGGCTACCGTTTCTCCAGCGGCCTGATTGGGCGCATTTCCAGCACTACTGGCGGCAGGTGCGCGGTTGGCTGAACTGTAGGCATTAGCCCCTGTACGGGTGGGTCGTTCACCGGTTGCAGATGCAGGCCTGTCGGTTTGTCCATTGAGGGTAGTCCGGTTACGGTCAGTAGCTACGGTACCCGAATTTTGAGCACCATTGTAACGTGTTGCCTGGCTAATCGAAGTCCTGGATGGACGGGTCGCTGAAGTTTCATTCACATTGGTGTTGACCCGCGAATTCTGTTGGTTGGCCAACCTTGCGTTGTACATTTGGGAAAGGGATTGACTACGGGCTCCATTGCCGGCACCGGTGGTACTGGTTCTGCGGCCATAGAAACGGTTGCCATTGTCGAAACTATTGTAGTAATAGTTGGAGGCATAAAATCCATTGTTAAACCCAGCATTGTAGGCGCCTCCGGGGCAATATCCCCAGGGACTGGCACCCCAGCCCCAGCCGTAGGTTTGAAAATAGGGATCGTATCCCCAGGGGTCATAACCCCAATTGTTGTATCCCCAGCGGTTGTTCCAGCCCCAACGGGAGTTCCAACCCCAGCCTACGTTCCACCCCGACCAGCTATTCCAGCCTACGTTCCAGGTTGGGCGAACTTGCCAAGGACTGGGACGCCACCAGTTATAGCTCAGGTAAACACTGGTGCCATAAAAAAGTGGATCGTAGTTATACCAATAGGTGTTGGTGTAAAAAGGATCGTAGTAGTTGAAGGTATTGATAGGACGGTGGAAACGACGAATTCTGGCTGCGTAGGCATAATCGTAATAATCATCGTAAACGAAATCGTCTCCGTAGTAATTGTTGTTGATGATAGTAGTGCCGTCGTCGGTAGTAAAGCTCTCAGAGTTGGCGTAGTCACTGCTGTAGTAATCGTTGCCAGCTTGTGTTGCATTTGGATTGGGCGTGTTGGCGGTGTTGCCAGCTGATCCTCCCTGGTAGTAATCGTCGGCAGTAGTGTAGTTTTCTACTGACTGCGGTTGGGAATTGGGATCGTTGTAGGCCTCAACATAAGCATCTTTGGAAGAAAAGTAAATATCATCGTCTTCGTATGCGGATAGTGATCTGCCTGAAGTACAAGCACTCAAACTGATGATTGAAAGGCCGAGCAGGAGGGAAATGTGAGTCTTCATAAGGCAAGCAGTTTGTATATCAAAGATACGAAACCCTGCTGTTTTGCAGTTGTTTCGGGCCGTAATGGCCGCATTAACGTTTCCCATTAGAGCAACAACTGTGCCGGAATTTAGTCGCCTTATTGGCGTTTCACCCCCTTCGTCAACTGCCTTAAAATAAGAACTCCGGGCACGCTGGAATGCCCGGAGTCGATAAGTCTTGTGACTTGGATGCTTTCAGCAATAAAGTGCCGATTTATCGACCGTAATAGGCCACAATTGATGCTTTGGCGATTGTGTGGTTGCCAAGGTAATACCCAACCACTGCAGCGTTGGTGGTGGCGTTGAGTCCCAATTGTGCCACGTCTAAGGCATAAACCGTGATGATGTATTGGTGATCTCCGTGGCCCTCAGGTGGGCACGGACCACCATAGCCAGGACTACCATAATCGGTAGGACTTTGAATACAACCTTTGGGTAAAGTTTTGCCATCAGTAGCACCTGCCCCTTTGGGGAGACTATTGAGGTCAGCAGGCAGGTCAAACACCAACCAGTGCCACCAACCACTGCCGGTAGGTGCATCAGGATCGTACATGGTGATGGCGAAACTTTTGGTGTTGGCGGGTGCATTTTTCCAGCTCAATTGTGGACTTTGATTTTCTCCGGAGCACCCAAATCCATTGAATTCATCCAGGGAGAGAAACTGTCCTTGCAGGGAGGAACTGGAGAGGGTAAAAGATTGTGCGTTGCTGTTGAAGCTTAAAAAGCAGAGTAGCGTGAAGCTGAGCAATAGTGATTTCATAGATGCAATTGGTTTTCAGCAAACTTAGCGTAGGAAACAGGGGACGAACTACGCTTAATCGTTCGTTTACTTTACCAATTGGTTCATTTCTTGATAAGCCCTGGGGCTGAGCTGAAAATATTGCTTGAAAGCGCGGGCAAAGTTGGGATAGCTATCATACCCAATTTGCGCATAAATGGAGTTGGGAGCGAGTTGTTGTTTCAAAAGCCACCCGGCTTTTTTCATGCGTTCCTGAAGCATCCACTGGTGGGGTGCACAAGCATAAATGCGTTGGAAATGCCGTTTGAAGGTGGAAACACTCATGTGGCACAGAAAAGCCAATTCTTCTACCTTGAGGTGTGCGAATTTGTTGTTCTCTACAATTTGCCGGAATTCGAGATCGGGGGAGGAGTTGACGTTGGCCAATAAAGGGGCCAGTTTCTCTGGGTGCTTTTCTGCCAGGTAGAGGAAAAGTTCTTCTAACTTCACTTGCTTAATGGCCATGGAAAGCGCAGGGTTTTGATGAAGCAGTTCCAACGAATCTCGAAAGTGATGCAAAAAGTTGTCGTAGTCGAGCACGAGTGTATCGGTTCTTTCTGCGGTGGATGACCAAATGCCTTTGAATTTTGCTTTCAATTGTTGCAACATGGCATCGCTGAAGAAAAACAAGACGCTTTTATAATCTCCCAGGGACGAAATCTCGGTCATTAAACAGCGTGAGGAGGTAAGAATGGCAAATTGATCTTGGCTAAAGCTTACCGGACTTGCTTCCTGGTGAATTTCTTTTTGCCCATTGGCCAAAAAACTAATCACATTTTGGGTGAAGAGCACCTGATTTCGAACGGCCGTGCCCGGGCTGTAGTAGGGCACAATGGAGATAGGAGGCAGTTCTTGGGGTGATCCAATCAGCTCGTCAGGAATAGTGAAAGTTTGCAGCACCTTCAAATGTAACTATTCCTTGTATTGGTTGGTCCTTAGGCCTGGCCAAGGGTCTCTGAGATGTCTACCCGGAGTGCTTGAATGGCTGGAATGAGGGCGGCCAGAGCGCCTACAAGCAAGGTAAGTCCGAATAAAATATATTCCTCAGCAATAGGAGCGGCCGAAAGCATGCCTTGCCCAAAGTCTTCTTTTAACCATAAGGATACCGCCCACAAGCCTATTCGAGCTATCAGGCTGCCAAGTGTAAAGCCTATTGCAGCAAGAAAAATACCTTCATAAAGAACCAGTCGAAAAACTTGTCCTTTAGAGGCGCCATAGGTGCGCATCAATGCGATTTCGAACCGTCGTTCCCGCAAGGCGGTAAACAGGCTGATGAACACACTGATGCCCGAAACCAAAAGGATGATGGCGGACAACCATTGAAAACTTCGGATGCCAAAACCCAGGAGGTGCATCAATCGGTTGATTTCGTAGGCCGGCAAGGCGGCTTGCATGGAAGTATTTTCATTGATCATCCGCGGCAGCTGTATGGCTCCCATTGGATTGCGGAATTGGATCAGTAAAGCCGTAATTTCTCTATCCTCATCTTCATGGTGGTGAGGGAGTTCTTTTCGTTGGGCCTCTGCTTCATAATGGTGCTCCTCTGTTTCATCGTGGTGGTGTTCATCGTGGTGGTTTTCTCCATCATGGTGGTGCGGAGCTTCTTCGTGTTCGTGCACTTCCCAAACGCTTTCGGTAGCGGTAAGGATCAACTGATCTACCACCGATTGGGTGGGTCCAATAATGCCTACCACCCGATAGGAGTGTTCCTCATGTCCTTCACCGTGTTCGTCTAAACCATGATTGCCGTGAAAATGATCGCCGATCTTCAGGTGTAAACGTTCGGCCACCAACGAGCCGATACAAGCTTCCATGGGTTGTTCCCACCATTTTCCATCCGCCAGTTGCGCTTCGTAAATTGCCGGGTACTCCAACGTGGTTCCTACAATTCGATAGCCTTGATAGTTGTCTCCAAAGGACAAAGGGACTGCCTTTTTAACAAATGGGTTACGACCGATTTTCTCAGCTTCGGCTAACGCGATGTTGCCAGTAGGGTTATCAATGTGCAAAACCGAAGAGAGGATCAATTGCAAGGGACTGCCTTTGGCACCCACGACCAGGTCAATGCCAGCCAGGTTGTTGGTCATTTGCTGCTGTAGGTGGTTTTGTAAGTGCAAGACCAATGTAATTAAGCCCACACCAAGCAATAAAAGCAGTAAACTCAAAGCGGTACCCAAAGGCCTTGCCACCAGATTTCGCCAACTCAACCGAATACCATTCATAGGGTGATGGTGTTGGTAAACCGGGATTTTACCCGCTGATCGTGGGTGATGATGATCAGGTTAGCGCTGTTTTGCTCCGCTTCTTTCATCAATAGGTCAATCACCTGCTCACTGTTGTGATCGTCGAGGCTGGAAGTGGGCTCATCAGCCAGCAGCAGTTTGGGCCGATTGATCACCGCCATGGCAATGCTAAGCCGTTGTTGCTCTCCTTGGCTGAGGCGATAGGGTTTTTTGTGGGCCAATGCTTCAATTCCAAGGTTGTTCAACACCTGGATGGCCTGTTTTTTTTCTGTGGCAAGGCCAGAGAGCTTTTGAACAAGTAGGAGGTTTTCCAGCGCGGTCAATGCTTCTACAAAATGGGGGCGCTGGAAAACAATGCCCAGGTTGCGGCCTCGAAACTTGTCCAGTTTTCCCTGTGGAAGTGTATTGATGCAAGTGCCCTGAATGGAAATTTGGCCCTGGCCTGGAATTCTCAATCCTCCAATAAGGTGTAACAGGGTAGTTTTGCCTACTCCCGAAGCTCCAAGAATCAGCAAGTGCTCTGCCTCCTTGAGTTCCAGATCGGGAAACTGAAACGAAGGCCCCTTGGGATAGCTGTATTGGAGCTGACTTACTTGAAACACTGCCCGGAATCGTTTTGGAAGATTTGAAGCAGCAAATTAGTAAATCCGGCATTGCTTCGCATGTTGTAAGCATAAATCCCATCGATTGCCGGGTTCGTTCGATCGGTTTGGGCTTTGCAGTTTTTAGCGATGATCAAATGAACCGCTTGTTTGAATCGCTTTTTTAACTATTGCTATCCGATAGCCAGAAGTTGAGGAGCATGACACAAACTGATAATAGCACCTAAATTTTATGAACTCCTCGACTCTTTGGCTTCAACTTGCCTTTTGCGCATACTGCGGTAGAAAGAAGGTCAAAGGGAGGCAGGGTTGCACCAAAAAGGGGAGCGGAAAGCTTTTGTCCTGTTGCTTTGCGGAAGCCTCTTGTTGAGCAATCAAACTTTGGACTTCTGACTGAATGCCGGGCGGAGCATACGCCTTTTCCTTTTTTAATTTCTGCAACAGAGCGTTGAGGTCCTTTTGCGCTTTTTCCAACTGGTTGTCGAAAATCAATGGCAAGGTCAAGTAACGTTTGGCCCGAAGAAACTCAGGAATGAAAGAGGTTTTTCCAAAGTTGTAAATGGCTTCCTCCAACAATTGTAACCCTTTGAGTATGGCAGAAGATTGATGCGTGTTTTGGCCATTTAAGATAAGTGCCGAAGCATAAAAAGCATTGACCAAAGGCTCGTATTGAAAAGGAAGCAATGGGTTTGAAGATAAGGCTCCGAATACTTGGAGATTGTTTGTCGAATGGAGCTCTATCTTTCCAGAAGGTACTTTTGTTCCTGCCTCAGTGGCAGCATGTAGGAGCAATCCCTGCTCAATTTGATTAACAATTTCGAGTGGCGTCCCTCCCTCGTTCTGCAACTCGCTTAATCGTTGTTCAATTTGCGGACCATCTTTCAACAAAAACAGGTCCTCCAGAGCGCGTTCGGCAAGCTGCTGAAGTGTGTACCTTGGGGAGGCTACTAATGGAAAAGGGATCATACGATTGGACTTTTTGAGTAGTTTGATGATCGATAATATCGATGAGTACAAAAGTCGAGAACCCTTCAGGCAAAAACTTTGACTTGAGTCAAGAAATGGCGAAAGTTTGAGACAGTATGAATATTCTACATTCTTCTAATACCAGGAGCGGGAAGAAGGTCGATAAACCCGAAAGGCACAGCGGGTTCACCAGGAATTGGGCTCGGGTACTCCTGGATTACCGTTTTACCTTTTACAAAAGGAATAGACTGCTTGAAAAAGGGTGCTTGAAAACAATAGGTATGGAATTCTCCATTTTCCCCGCAGGGATCTACGTTGGAGGGTAGTGCCTCTAAAAAAGAAAGATCTAGTTCCCGACCTAAGAATGAACAGTCGAGTAAATTGAGGTTGACACACACCACCACTGCTCGAAAGCCTTGTTCGATAAACTGTTTCACTAAGGCAGTTGTGTTGCGTTTCCAAAGGGGAAACAAGGGGGTGATTTGCTGCCGGGCCATTTCTTTTTCCCGGTACTGCCGCAAATCTTCCAGAAAAATATCGCCGAAGGCGCCATGCGTGAGCAATTGTTCTTTTAGCGCTTTGTAGGCCAAAGACATTGCCGCGTTGTATTCATCCATGGTGGCTTGTTGCGAAAGTGCCACGGTTGAATTGGGGAGGCCAATGGCATCCATTTGTAGTTGGAGCATTTCGGTCCGTAGGCCATGCATGGAAACCCGGTTCAGGTCACGGTTGATGGTGGTAAGCAGGTGGCGTACTTCGTATTCGGGATTTTGAAGCAATTCATACAACCCGAAAGCCGCATCTTTTCCGCTGCTCCAATGAAAAAAGGTAGCGTTTGCCATGGAGGGCTTCTATCCAGGCGGATCAGTTATAGCGCACTACATTCAATAAGTAGTGGTCATGTCTTCATCTACCACGATGATGAAGTCGGCCAGTCCTTTGTTGTCTTCCCCCAGCTTGCTGATATCAGCTTGCGAAACCGTGGAGATGGTAGCGTAATTCAACGCTGGTTTGCTTTGCTTCAGGTACCAAACAATTCCTTCGTGATGATCGGAGTGGAAAGATCCGTTGAGGTGATAAAAGAGCTTCCCGGGCGAGTAGTTGGCCAATATAAAATGCGCCATGGTGGCATCTTTGGAGGCTTGGGCTTTCACCAATTTAGGCGATCCATGGTCCCCCATCATTTCAAGAATGCTTTGATAGGTTGGCAGGGTAGGGTCAAAAGGAATCGGCAGCGGAGCTATCCAGGCTTTTTCTTCTTGCGAAAGCGAATCAAGGGCTTCAAAACCTTGGTAGTGCACCATGCGTGCATATCGCCTTGGAATATTGGTAGCTACAAACGGTATCTTTTGACTGCGCGCAAAATTGACCACCGGACTGTAATCCGTGTAATAATTGGGCCACAACCTTGCCAAGGTATCCAAGGCGCGGAAAGAGATTTCACTGGCGAGGTATTGGTTGAGTACTTGCTGGTTGTCTGCTTCCAACATTTCTGCCCCCAAAATTAGTTCACGCTTTTCTGCAAGGCTTTGGGCCAATTCAAATTCTAACCAGTGGGCAATGGGGTTGTTGTGGAGTTCCCCAAATAGCACGATATCTTGCTTTATCAGGGAACTGACCATCTTTTTATAGCTTACTGCTTTGCCTTTCGAAGTATAGATTCGATAGGCGGGTTTGGATTGTGCAAAGCCCGAAAGCATGCATAGTATGAGTACTGAAGAAAACAGGAATTTTTTCATGGCGAGTGCTGTATACCGCAAAGTTAGCCAAGGGAGCTTTATCAGACTTTGTAAGTAGCTATAATTGTGTCTCCTCTAAAACAGGTTACCCTTTGGGACATCATAAAATCGCTATTTTTGACCCCGTTTCAAGGAAAGATCTGAGAACTTAATAGTTACAAAACCCACTCATGGCAAAAGACTTTACTACCCGAGAAGCCGATTACTCTAAATGGTACAACGAACTGGTGACCAAAGCTGACTTAGCTGAGCACTCAGCAGTACGTGGTTGCATGGTGATTAAACCCTATGGTTTTGCCATCTGGGAAAAAATGCAAGCAGAATTGGACACCATGTTCAAAGAAACTGGCCACCAGAATGCCTATTTCCCATTGTTCATTCCTAAATCTTATTTGAGCAAAGAGGCCGATCACGTTGAGGGCTTTGCCAAAGAATGTGCGGTAGTAACCCATTACCGACTGAAGAATGGCGAAGATGGAGGAGTGGTAGTCGACCCCGAAGCCCGCTTGGACGAGGAGTTGGTGGTGCGTCCGACCTCTGAGACCATCATTTGGAATACTTATAAAGGTTGGATACAATCTTACCGAGACCTTCCAATTTTGGTCAATCAGTGGGCCAATGTAGTAAGGTGGGAGATGCGCACGCGTCTTTTCCTGCGTACTGCTGAGTTTTTATGGCAAGAAGGGCACACTGCACATGCTACTAAAGAAGAAGCGGTTGCGGAGACCGAGCAGATGCTTGACGTGTATGCCGATTTCGCCGAAAAGTACATGGCTATTCCTGTTCTTAAAGGCTTGAAAACTCCTGCGGAGCGCTTTGCCGGAGCTTTAGAAACCTATTGTATTGAAGCGCTTATGCAAGACGGAAAGGCCTTGCAGGCGGGTACTTCCCACTTTCTGGGACAGAATTTTGCCAAAGCATTTGAGGTGCAATTTGCCAGTAAGGAAGGAAAGTTGGAATACGTCTGGGCCACTTCCTGGGGCGTTTCTACTCGTTTAATGGGAGCACTGGTTATGGCACATTCTGATGATAATGGTTTGGTGCTTCCTCCCAAACTTGCTCCGCAACAAGTGGTGGTGGTACCGATATACCGAAACGAGGAGCAACTGGCCGCCATTGGCGAAGTGGCTCAAAACATTTTAGCGGAATTAAAAGCTAAGGGCATTCGCGCCAGGTACGATGATCGTGATACACATCGGCCGGGTTGGAAATTTGCCGAATATGAATTCAAAGGAGTACCGCTTAGAATTGCCATCGGGCCCCGTGATCTTGAAAACAAAACAGTTGAATTGAGCAGAAGAGATACCCTTACCAAAGAAGGAGTACCACTTGAAGGCCTGGCCGATCGAATTGAAGGGCTCTTAGAAGAAATTCAGGATAGTTTGTTCCAACGGGCGCTGGATTTTAGAGCAGCGAGCTCCCATCGGGTAGATACCTACAACGACTTTAAGGAAGCGCTTGAGAAGGGTGGATTTATCTATGCCCATTGGGATGGAACGGCTGAAACGGAAGCCAAGATCAAAGAAGAAACCAAAGCGACTATTCGCTGTATTCCGCTAAATGCGGAAGCGGAGGAGGGAAGTTGCATTTACAGTGGTAAGCCATCCAACAAGCGAGTGGTATTTGCCAAAGCATATTAATATACCTGATCATTAATGGCCACTGCTGAAATTTTAGAAACCCTACGCACAAAGACCCGGGTTAAACAAGACGTTTACGACCGTACCCTCTCTGCCTTTCGCATACTGCAACGATTGCTATCCCGAGCGGGGGAGGAATATGCCCAAACTGTAGCGGACGATCAGCGGGTGAAGGTGAACTATTCCAGCGAAGGAGAACAACACGCCAAACTGGTGTTTGGCGGAGATACCCTCATTTTTCACATGCACACCAATGTGTTTCTGTTTCACGGTGAACATGATATCTGGAAGCTAAAATATTTGAAGGAAGATCCTTATCGTGCTTATTGTGGGGTGATCCACGTCTACAATTTTCTGTCCGACTCTTTTCACTACCAGCGTATGAACGACCTTGGATACCTGGTAGCAAGGATATTCATTAATAAAGAAGGACACTTTTTTGTGGAAAGCAAGCAAACAGAAAAGTATGGGACCTCCAGTTTTGGGCGTTCAAAAACTTCGGAAAAAAGCTTGAATACGATTCTGGAAGCCATTGTGCAGTACAGTCTTGATTTTGAATTGCTGGCTCCACCTTATGATGCAGTGCAGGAAGTCTCGGTTCAGGTGATGCAAAACCTCACGTTTAATATGCGGACCAGAACGGGCAAACGCCTGGGTTTTCAGTTCAAAGACTCGTCTACCGCGCTGGGTGACGGCTATGCAGGTGATGAAAAATAAAAATTTCAAGCAATTCGTTGTCGAAAAGTATTCTTGTTATTACATTTGCCTTCCCGAAAAATCGGGGTTGTAAATATGGCCCGTTCGTCTAGGGGTTAGGACGCCAGGTTTTCATCCTGGTAACAGGGGTTCGATTCCCCTACGGGCTACCAAAGATTAAGTAAACGAAATGGCAAATCATAAGTCAGCTCTAAAACGGATTCGCTCTAACGAAACTCGTCGTGTACGCAACCGTTATTACCACAAGACTGCTCGTAATGCTGTAAAGGCTTTGCGTGAGTCCACTGACAAGAAAGCCGCATCTGAAATGTTGCCTAAGGTGAGCGCCATGCTCGATAAATTAGCCAAGCGCAACATTATCCACAAAAACAAAGCTGCCAACCTCAAGTCAAGCCTTACCTTACACGTTGCAAAACTGTAAGGTGTTGAATTGAATTGGAAAATCGCCTGCAGCTGTGTACATTTGGTTGTGGGAAAGATAGTGCCGAGGGGCGGTATCAAGGCATGGGCCGAAGATGACCGTCCAAGAGAAAAGCTATTGAAATTGGGGCCAAAGGCCCTAACCAATGCAGAATTAATTGCAATTCTGATTGGCTCAGGAAGTCAAGCAGAAACCGCTGTAGATCTCAGCAGAAGAATTTTTAAAACTTTCGAGAACCAACTTCATCGTTTAGGGAAGTTGAAGGTAGCAGACCTTACCAAGTTTAAAGGTATTGGCACTGCTAAAGCCGTTACGATGGTAGCTGCGCTTGAGCTCGGCCGGCGAAGGTCGTTAGAAGTAGGCTCGCCTCAGAAACAGTTTACCCAAACGTATCATTTTATTGATGAGATGAAGCCGATGCTTCAAGACTTACCACACGAGGAGTTTTGGGCATTGTATCTCAATCAGAGAAACTGTCTTATTCGAAAAGTTCAGGTAGGGCAAGGTGGATGGACTTCTACCGCGGTAGATCAGCGTGTAATCATGCAACACGCGTTGGAGTTGAAGGCTACTGCTTTTGTGGTTTTTCACAATCACCCTTCGGGTAACAACCGCCCAAGTTTAGCAGATCAACGCGTGACGCAAACGTTGTTTGATTGTGGAAAAATCATGAACATCCGTCTTCTGGACCACATTATCATTGCCGATAATAGTTACTACAGTTTTCACGAAAATGGGTTTCTCGAAAATTTGAATAAAAGTGCATGAGCTCTTGTGAATTGCTCTTCTATTCTCCACGGGTTACACCGCGTTTGAGCTATATTTCCCGACTTTTTTTCGAGGAATTATTGGGTTTGAAACTCCAGATCGTGGAGGATCAGGAGTTCTTTAAGCAATCTACTCATCCCCACAAGCTTAGCTATTGCGCCAAGGCAGTTGGTGAGGAGTTGAACCTGTGCCCCCAGGGGCTGTTGGTCGAACGAGGGCTGAACGAACAGACGATCCATGTAAAAGAATGGAATGGCTTACCCATTTTTTTCTTGGTGAGGAATGCTGAGGTGCCTTTTGACCCTCTTGCTGCCAGCTTTTTTTTAGTGACCCGCTATGAAGAATACTTGCCACACAAACGGGACATTTACAACCGTTTTGATGTGCACCAGAGTGTGGCTTACCGCCATGGGTTTTTAGATAAACCGCTGGTGAACTTGTGGGCTTACTGCTTAAGAGACTTGTTGAAGGCACGGTACCCGGCACTTCAGTTTAAAAAGCGCAAATACCGTTTTGTGCCTACTATTGATGTAGATAATGCCTATGCCTATTTGGAAAAGGGATTTGTTCGTACTTCGGGAGCTTACCTACGCTCTATTTTTCGAGGAGATTTTCAGGACTTGCGCGAGCGTAGCAGGGTATTGATAGGGGCAGATGCTGATCCTTATGATACGTTTGATCTACAGCTGGAGCTACAAAAACAGTACGATTTAAAACCCATTTACTTTTTCCTGGTAGCAGATTATGGGGTAAACGATAAAAATGTTCCAATTACCAGCCGGCGTTTTCAATCGTTGATCAAAGGCATGAATGATTATGCGGCTGTAGGTATTCATCCTTCGTTCGGATCCAATAGTGAGCCCGAGAAGTTAAAGGAGGAAATCAAGCGCTTGTCGAACGTGCTGCATGCTGAGGTGACCAAAAGTCGGCAGCACTTTTTGAAACTACACCTGCCCGAGACCTATCGGCAGTTGATTCACCGTGAAATTACCGATGACTATAGCATGGGGTATGCCGCGGAAATGGGTTTTAGGGCAAGCATTTGCGACTCCTTCCTGTTTTTTGACCTTGATCGGGAGGTAGAAACTTCACTGCGGATTCATCCATTTTGCATTATGGAAGCTACTTTGAGGTTCTATAAAAAGGTTGCCCCTGAGAAAGCTTTAGCGCATTTTCAACCAATAGTAGACGCCGTAAAAGCGGTGGACGGAACCTTGATGGCTTTATGGCACAACGATTCCTTGAGCGAACATCATCAATGGGTTGGTTGGCGCGAATTGTATGAGGAAACCATCAAATTGGCGCTTCCTTCGTCATGATCCAACACCTGTCAAGAGCAGCAATCGATGCAGCCTTATGGGATCAATGCATCGCTCAATCGACCAATCGACTGTTGTATGCCTTCTCCTGGTATTTGGATGAACTTGGTCCATGGAGTGCATTAGTAAAAGGAGACTATGAGGCGGTTATGCCCTTGCCCTTTCGGCAAAAAATGGGCTTTAAATACCTTTTCATTCCTTTTTCCGCTCAACAATTGGGTGTTTTTGCTTCCAATACATTGACCCCTGAGGAGGTTACCACCTTCATCGAAGCAATACCCAAGACCTACCGCTTTGTAGACATTCGTTTTAATCAGAGCAACCCTCAAGGTACCACCTCGGGAGAATGGATTCAGCACCGCAACCAAGAGCTGGATTTGAACCCTTCCTATGAGGAACTCCGTGGAAAGTATGGTCAAAACCTGAAACGCAACCTAAAGAAAGCGGTGAAGGAAAATTGGAAAGTGAACGTTGATGCCTTCGGTAGTGAAACCGTGGTTGAAATGTTTAGAGCTTACAAGGGAGATTTACTTCCTCAATTGGAAGAGGATTTTTATTCGACCCTGCTGCGCCTCGCTAAGGTATGCGCTTCCAGAAAGCAGGCTGAGGTTTGGACCATTTCTGGATCGGATGGAAATCTTACGGGTGGGGTATTGCTTTTTAAGGACCACCAGCGCATTTATTCGATGCTTACGGCAGTGAACGAGCCTGGAAGACGTGGCTGCGCCATTCATTGGCTGCTCGATCAAATGGTCCAACAGTATGCTGGAAAGCCTGTTGTTCTTGATTTTGAAGGGTCTAACGAGCCAGGGCTTGCCCGTTTCAACCTCCAATTCGGCGGGAAAGATTGCCTATATTTGCAGCTTAGAAAAAACCACCTCCCCCGCGGGATCAAATGGCTCAAAAAGTAGTGCAAAAGATTCACAACCTCGGAGCTCAAAACTCCATTTTCAACCATTACATCGCTGAAATTCGAGATCAGGAAATCCAAAAAGATCCTATGCGTTTTCGTAGAAATCTTGAGAGGATTGGTGAGATTTTTGCCTACGAAATCAGCAAACAACTCGATTATGCTCCTAAGGAGGTGATCACACCATTGGGCGAAGCCCATGTGGAGCAACTCACCGCTCAACCGGTAGTTGCCTCTGTGTTGCGTGCCGGACTCACCTTGCATCAGGGGTTGCTCAGTTATTTCGACCGGGCCGAGAATGCCTTTATTTCGGCTTACCGCAAGCACCAGAAAGACGGCAGCTTTGAAATCGAGGTGGAATACTTGTCTTGTCCTTCTCTTGAAGGTAAAACCCTGATTTTAGCAGATCCTATGCTTGCTACGGGTAGCTCTATGGTGTTGAGTTATCAGTCTCTGATCAAGTTTGGGCAGCCTGCCCACACGCATATTGTTACCACCATCGCCAGTTCGGAAGGCTTAGATTATCTATGCAAAAAAATGCCGGCGAATATTACCATCTGGACCGGTGCCATTGATGAGGAGCTTACTGCACAAGCCTATATCGTACCAGGGTTGGGTGATGCCGGAGACCTCGCATATGGGGTGAAAGTCCAGGAGTAATTTCGGATTAGGTGACGGATTTTTGGGAATACTTTCTTTGGTTCCTGACGAGTTCCGTCAAGTTCTTTTTAGCGCCTTTGGGGATGGCTCCCCTCTATGGATTTTGGCCAACTCTATTGGTTACAACTACTGGTGGCTGGTTTGGTGTACTGATATTTCACTTTTTTGGTTCTTATCTATTGGCGGCCATTGCCTGGTTAGTCAACCTGGTCCGTTATTCGGGTAAAAAGCGGAAAAAATTCACGCTGATCAATAAAACAGTGGTCAGGGTAAAATCCAGGTTTGGTCTTTGGGGAGTAGCAGTAATTACTCCGGTGCTGTTATCCATTCCACTTGGAGTCGTGCTTTCGGTCCGGTATTTTGGCGCTCAAACCCGAAACCTATGGCCGTTTTTTATTACTGTAGCTGTTTGGTCGGCAATTTTGACCTTTTTCTCTAAATCCATTTCCAATCTATTAATATCCATAGGATGGCTATAAATCCAACTCCTTATCGGCACTTGTTTTTCGATCTTGATCGCACTTTGTGGGATTTCGAATCGAATGCAGCTCGGACCCTTCAAGAGATTGTGGATCATTTCGAACTCCTTCAACGAGGCATACCGTCGGCCGAGAACTTCATTACGACGTATCGGAAGATCAACAACCAAATGTGGGATGCTTACCGAAAAGGTGAATTGGACAAAGACACCTTACGTTCGGAGCGTTTTCATCGAGCGCTCAAGAGCTTTGGCATCGATGATGAAGATTTAGGAGCCTATATTGGCACTTACTACATCCGGGAGAGTCCACTGAAAACCAAGCTGTTTGATGGTGCGCACGAAACGCTTGAGTACCTCCAAGACCGGTATACCCTGCATATCATTACCAATGGATTTGAAGAAGTGCAACATGTGAAACTGGAGAATAGTCGCTTGCGCGGTTATTTTGATTTGGTGGTTACCTCAGAAGGGGCAGGGGTAAAGAAGCCTGATCCGGGTATTTTTCATCACGCATTGGAGCAGGCAGGTGCTGCACCCAAAGAAAGTTTGATGATTGGAGATGATGTAAAAGTAGATTTACTCGGTGCTAAAGGAGTAGGAATGGATCAGGTTTATTTTGATCCACATGGAGTTACAACAGAACATCCGGTAACCTACCGCATAGAAGCCCTTTCGGAATTGCGTTCTCTTTTGTAAAGCGTTCCGTATGCGGTTCAATCTTTTTTCAACTGTGCCAGTTGAGTAACGTTCCCCTTTACTTTCTGATCTAAGGTAACTTTGATTTCTGTACCTATTGGCAAAAATACATCCACCCGAGACCCAAATTTGATGAATCCTACCTGGCCTCCCTGCACTACTTTTTTCCCTTCTTCGGCATAGTGGACAATTCTTCTGGCCAGTGCTCCTGCAATTTGACGAATGAGCACCTCTGTTTGATTGGCCGTTTCGAGTACGATGGTTGTGCGTTCGTTTTCGGTAGAAGATTTTGGATGCCAGGCTACGAGGTATTTCCCAGGGTGGTATTTCACATACTTGATGAGGCCTGATACAGGCGCCCAGTTGATGTGTACGTTGATTGGAGACATAAAAATGGAAACCTGAATGCGCTTGTCTTCGAAAAATTCTGTTTCGGTCACTTCCTCAATGACTACTACTTTCCCATCGGCGGGACAAAGTACCACTCCCTCTTCAGGAGAAACCGGACGGGAAGGAGCCCTAAAAAACTGAAGAATGATGATGACAAGAAAAAGGCTTACCAGCCAACCCAAGGCGATTACGATCGGGTAGTCAGCAGCAAGGCTGTAGGAGAGGCCCATGATTGCCCCAGCAACCAACAGAACAATAATGATACTAGCAGTGCCTTCTTTGTGTAAGGTCATGTCGATGGTTTTGACAAAAATAACATTCCATACTAACTACGAGGGCAACCAGCCAAGGTAGGCAGCTACGAAAGGTGCACTGCCCAATACCGCATCGAAACGATCTAATATTCCTCCGTGGCCTGGAAGCAGGTTGCCCGAGTCCTTGACTCCAATGCTTCGCTTTAATCTGGATTCTACCAGATCGCCCAACGATCCGGTGATAACGGTGATGATGCCTAAACCAAGCCATTCGCTAAATGAAAGCACATCGAACAGGTAAGAGCAGAGCACGGCCACGCCTACACCAAATACTAATCCTCCGATGGTGCCTTCCCAGGTTTTGTTGGGGGAAACGCGCTCAAAGAGTTTAGTTCTACCAATTTGGGAACCGACCATGTAGGCTCCGGTATCGTTTAACCAAAGGCAAAACAAATAGCCGAGCAGTATTTCAGGACTATAGTCTTCGGTGCGAACATCACTGCGGAAAAAGCCCAAAAAGGGAAGCAAGGCAAAGGGAACTACAATGTATATCCAGCCCAGCGAGGTAAAAGCGATGTTGAGAAACGGTTGTTTCGATTTGGAGAACAGCTCCACTAGAAACAGTCCGAAAATGAGGATTAAAGCCAGTCCCAAAAAGTGTTTTCCTTCTGCTATGCCTGAAGCAAGGCAAAAGCTAAATACAAACAAAAGCCCAGCTACAACTGCTCCTATGAGTGCGCGTGGCTGGGCTTTCATTTTTTTTGAAAGGCGGTAAAATTCAAGCGTGCCCAATACCGTGATGAGCAGGAAAAGACCTCCAAAAGACCATTGATTCCAGTAAATGCAGCCAATCAATGCTGCTGCGAAAGCGAGCCCAGTAACCGCACGCGTGAGAAACTTGCTCATTTAAGCCGTTGTTCTAACAGGCGTTTGGCACGGATTACCTGGTCGGCTGGTACCATGAGCTGCACCTCGAGGTTGGTATTGAGGAAATGCTGCATGGAATCCTGTTTGTTGACCACTACCGTAGCAATGTTATGCTCTTGTAGAAAGGCACTGAAAATGTCTATTTCCACCTTTTGGGTCGACGAAAACACTGGAATCCAAGCCTGTGACATTCAGAAAATTTAGGTGGTTTCAGTAGCCGGATCTTCCTGAGTAGAGGCGGAAGCCTCACCTTTCACTACTTCACTCGCTCCTTCTTTTTCCTGATCTTTTCCGTTGGTAACCGTTGGGTCTGCTCCGTTTTCGCTGGGTTTTTCGAAAGGCCGGGCTCCGAAAATCTTTTCGAGATCTTCTTTGAAAATCACTTCTTTCTCAAGCAACAGGTTCGCCAAACTCACGAGCTTGTCTTTGTTTTCAGAAAGAATTTTCTTGGCACGATCGTAAGCCGATTCGATATACTTGCTTACCTCCTCATCAATCACCTGAGCAGTTCTTTCACTGTAAGGCTTGTTGAACGAATATTCAGATTGACCAGTAGAATCGTAATAACTGATGTTTCCGATTTTATCGTTCAGTCCGTAAACGCTCACCATGGCGTGCGCCTGTTTGGTCACTTTCTCGAGGTCGGATAAAGCACCGGTAGAAATTTTATTGAAAATGATCTCTTCGGCTGCTCTTCCACCTAATGCCGCACACATTTCGTCCAGCATTTGGTCTGGAGTAGTAATCTGGCGTTCTTCTGGCAGGTACCATGCGGCTCCTAAAGATTTACCCCGTGGAACGATGGTTACCTTGATCAAAGGCGAGGCGTGTTCCAACAACCAACTGGCGGTAGCGTGACCTGCTTCGTGGTAAGCAATCACCTTTTTCTCGGCAGGAGTAATGATTTTGCTCTTTTTCTCTAAACCGGCAATGATTCGATCGACCGCATCGAGAAAGTCTTGCTTGTCAACTTGCTTCTTGTTTTTGCGAGCGGCAATCAGTGCAGCCTCGTTACAAATATTAGCGATATCGGCCCCGGAGAAACCTGGAGTTTGTTTCGCCAGGAAATCAATCTCAACGGTATCGTTCAGTTTGATGGGTTTCAGGTGAACCTGAAAAATTTCTTTCCGCTCCAGGAGGTCGGGCATGTCCACGTGAATCTGGCGGTCGAAGCGACCCGGACGAAGTAATGCACGGTCGAGAATGTCGGCACGGTTGGTTGCTCCTAAGATGATGACACCACTGTTGGTGCCAAAACCGTCCATTTCCGTCAACAACTGGTTCAAGGTGTTTTCACGCTCATCGTTGGCGCCTTGTGCCGGGCTTTTGCCCCGGGCACGACCAATGGCATCAATCTCATCAATGAAGATGATGGAGGGTGATTTTTCTTTGGCTTGCTTGAAGAGGTCGCGTACACGGGAGGCACCTACCCCAACAAACATTTCTACGAAATCAGAGCCGGAAAGTGAGAAGAAAGGTACTTGTGCTTCTCCGGCAACAGCTTTGGCCAACAGGGTTTTACCGGTTCCGGGAGGGCCTACTAACAAGGCTCCTTTTGGAATATGGGCTCCCAATTGGGTATAACGGGAAGGATTTTTCAGGAAATCGACAATTTCCTGTACTTCTTCCTTAGCGCCTTCCAATCCGGCAACATCATCGAAAGTTACTTTTACGCTGGTATCGCGATCAAAAAGCGTGGCGCGCGATTTTCCAATGTTGAAAATTTGACCACCCGGGCCACCACCGGCACCCATTCTGCGCATGATGAAGATCCAAATGAGGATCATCACACCAATAGGAATAATCCAGCCTAAAGTGGTGCTCCAATCACGAATTTCGTCGTAGTCGTAGTTTTCAAACTTGTAGGTTTCTTCGTAAAACTTCAGCCGATCGGCAAAGGCCTCAGAGGGGCCAATGTTGAATCGGAAATGCGGCCCGTTACTGGGGTTTCCGGTGAGAAAGTTGTTGTTGGTGCGGAGTTCTTTGTAATCCTCCTTCTCCAGCGCTTCTTTCTTCAGCGTTACCTCAGCCCACTTGGTATTGTAGATCATCAACTTATCTACATCTCCGTCGGCCACCATTTTTTCAAACCTGTTGAGGTTGATCTCTTTGGTCGGCGGATCGAAATCCACCAGTTGAGTGGAAATCAGTAGTACAGCGATGATGGCGTAAATCCAGTAATAGTTAAAAGGGCGTTTGCCCATCGGAGACTTGGAGGAAAATTTATCCTTGATTTTTCCGCCCTTTTTGTCGTCTTCCCGATTATTTGATTGATCCGTCATACTTCTTTTTCCGGTTCTTAAAATTCGTTCACCAATTCAATTCTTTCGGCATCTGCCCAAAGTTCTTCCAGCTTGTAGAACTCGCGAGCTTCTCTTTGAAAAATGTGAACGACAACATCCACAAAATCCAGCAATACCCACTCGGCGTTTTCTACACCTTCTTTGTGCCAAGGTTTTTCACCGGCACCCAGTCGCACTTCATCTTCTACCGAATCGGCCAAAGAGTCAACGTGCGTGTTGGAGGTACCATGGCAGATAATGAAGTAGTCGGTTACCGCATTCGAAATATTTTTAAGGTCGAGCCAAATTATCTCTAACCCTTTCTTTTCTTGTATTCCTTTTACAGCCAATTCGGCCAGCGCTCGGGCTTCTTCTTTCTTGGATTTCAGGGACATGCTTGTCAAATGGATAATCAGCAAAATTAGTTATTTTTCATCCGAACTGGGTTAGTCCCTTCGCTTTTAAATACCTCAATAACAAACGCATGAATGGCCTCTTTGTTGGCGCAAACCGCATTCGCCTAAAATCTACACCAAGTACCAACTCTTATGCCAGTGAGCTTTTGAAAAACCAGCCCCCCATGGAGGGCACCATGATTTGGACCGAAGAACAAACCCATGGCCGGGGACAGCGGGGGAATTTTTGGACATCAGCACCAGGCAAGAACCTCACTTTTAGCTTGATTCTTTATCCTTCATTTTTAAATGCGGCTCAATTTTTCAGCCTATCCAAAGCGGTAGCACTTGGTATTCGCGATTTTTTAACCGAAAAGACCGTTCAACCGGTGAAGGTAAAGTGGCCCAATGATTTATACATCGGGACCAAAAAAGTTGGAGGAATACTCGTAGAAAGCGGTTTTCGAAACAACAGTATGGGACATGCAGTGGTAGGAATTGGGTTAAACATCAATCAATTAGACTTTGGCCCAGAATTGCCTAATGCCAGTTCGTTGGCGCAAATCACGGGTCAACGGTTCGATTGCGCAGCATTATTGGACCGTTTGTGTACTTTTTTAAATGCACGCTACCTGCGTTTGAAAGCCGATCCCTTTGGAATGGATGAGGAATACTTGCATGCGCTGCTGGGTTTTCGGCAGTGGCACCACTACCGCAAAGGGGAGGAAGGCCTCATTGCGCAGGTTACCGGAGTTGAACCGGATGGAAGATTAGGATTGTTGACCTTATCAGGAGATCACCTTAAGGCGGATTTTAAATCCATTGAATTTATCCCTGGACCTCCTGCAATTTTGCGGTGAGCATGTTTAAGAAATTGGTCAAGGGCTTTTCAACCATCATCTTAAGAAAAGCATTGGCTTCCCCGTTGAACTCAATTTTTACCGAACAACTCCCTTCATCGTTGGGAGCAACCAAAATATTGAGTTGAAACGGAAATGGGTTTTTGCCCTGTGAAACCATGTATACTCCGTTGGCTTCGCTGCGATCGAGCCCAAAACTGATGCGAGAAAGCCCCTTGATTTGGAACTGACAGTGGGTTTCGGATGCTTCCCAATCACTGATCCGATCTTCGGGCATCAACTGCTGAAGGTTAGAAAGGTCCGATAGAAAGGCCACAATGGTAGCACTTGGCTTGGCCACCGTTACGGTGTCGCTCTGCAAATTCATCATACCGTGTCGATTTTTTTAGTTGCCGGTCCAAGAAGCCGGATCTTCTCGCCAGGTTTGAAGCAGGCGCAAGTCTTTTTCAGTAATGTGGTTGCGCTCTAAGGCTACTTCCACCAACACGTCGTAGTTGGTCAGGGTCACCAGAGGGCATTTTTTGGCCTTGAAGTTTTCATTGGCCTGATCGAAACCATAAGAAAAGATCGCCACCATGCCTTTCACGGTGCATCCGGTTTCGCGGAGCGCCTCAACAGCATTTAGGCTGCTATTGCCAGTAGAAATAAGGTCTTCGATTACGATAACCGACTGACCAGATTCTACCACCCCTTCAATTTGGTTGGAAAGTCCATGTCCTTTGGGCTTGGGCCGAACGTAGGCAAAAGGAGTGCCGAGGTCTTGTGCCACCAACACACCGTGTGCAATACCACCGGTAGCTACGCCAGCTATCAAATCCGGTTTCCCAAAGTTGTCCTGAACGCCTTTGGCCAACTCTTGCCGAACGTACGTGCGTACTCTTGGATAGGAAAGGATTTTACGGTTGTCACAGTAGATGGGAGATTTCCATCCGGAAGCCCAATTGAAAGGTTCATTAGGCCGAAGAATTATTGCTTTTATTTGGAGCAAAAATTCTGCAACTTTCAGGGCCGAATCACGGTCATACATGGCGCAAATGTATAAAGTTTTCCTATACGATAAGGCCCTAATTTTAGGGCTCGAATCTACTTTTTCAGCCCATCTTGAGGGCTTGGAAAAGATACCCTACCAAGGGCCTGACACTTTTAAAGAAGCTCACCGACTGTTGGAGCGAACCAAAGGCATCCGAACCCTCTTGATTTTTGGTGAAAACCCCAAGAAAATGTGGAAAGCCTTCAAAGCTTCTTATAAGTACCTAAAAGCAGCTGGAGGTGTGGTGAGGTCCAGTAACAATAGCCGGCTATTTATTTTTAGACGGGGATGCTGGGACTTGCCCAAGGGTAAAATTGAACCCGGAGAAAAAAAGAAGGTGGCCGCCATTCGCGAGGTGGAAGAGGAATGTGGGATATCCGGCCTCTCCATCATTCGAAAGTTGCCCTCTACTTTTCATATCTATCCGCAAGGTGGAAGACTGGTTTTAAAACGCACCTACTGGTATGAAATGGAGACTGATTTTACGGGTGAACTCACCCCTCAAATCGAGGAAGATATCACCGAAGTGCGCTGGTTGGCTCCTTCAGAGTGGTCCATGGTGTATGCCAATACCTTTCCTTCCATCGTAGAGTTGATGCGCGAAATCAATCCTGAATGATGAGGTTGTGACGGTATTTGTCCGGAAAGTTGGCTTTGTCGATGTTGTAGAGCCTGCGTTCAATGGCATATCCCGGTCCGGCAGCTTGACACTGCTCAAGGTACCCCTCCTTACTGATTAAAAAATAGAGCGGAACAGTACGAACGTCATAGCGGGTTTGTAAGCTTCCCGGGCCGAGGTTGTCCTTCAAAAATATCCAATCAAAATTGTCCATCATCCGGGCATAACTCTGATCCGAAGAGTCTGTCTGGATCATTACGCTAATGAAGCTGATGCTGCTGCCATACTTTTTTTGATACGCCCGTATTTGGGTCATATCGTTGATGCATGACGTGCACCAGGGAGCCCAAAACTGAAGGTAGACATACTGCCCGCGAAAATCGCGCAAGGCCACAATGGAATCGTTGAAAGCCTTTAATGCAAACTCAGGAGCCCGGGATCCGGGCCCTAATCGGGTGAGGTTACTCACCATATTGTGGGCTATTTTTCGATGTTCCAGGTAGTTGGCCGATTCTGCCAAAGCCTTTATCATCCACAAAATACTGTTGCGGTCAAACACCTCGTTGTGGTAGTTGGCATAGAGCTCGGTTAGCGCTACCCACTCCTGCAATTGTGGATGGGTGAGCAACGTGTCGCGTTCAATGACTTCCATCAGTTTGGGAACACTTTTGAAAGCGTTGATCGATTTTTTCAGTGCAGTTGCGTTCGCAGACAAGGATACATTCTGGAAATATCCTTTGTAGAATTGCTTGATAAAATCCACGTAAGCATCGTTGGCCAGTAGCACTTCGCGTCCTTTGAGGTAGTCTTGGTACAACTGTGGCTTGCTGGCATTGGAATTGAGCCTCAAAATGGCACGGTTATAATCCCGGTATGCCTGGTAATATTTCTGTTCACATCCCAGGCAACTGTCTTTGGTAGCCACCAGAAAACTATCGACTACCGTGTGCGCATTGTTGTTTTGAAAGCGATAGAAATGCTCCGCCACAAACTCATCGTAGATTTTGTTGTGTTGGAGAATGTTTTGGTTGAGGGCACCATTTTGAGAATTAAACTTCAGTTGCACTACCTTTTCTTTGCTAAGAATAAGGCGTTCGATCGAAGTATAGGCCGGAAAAAATACCTCAAGCGATTCTTGTGGGTCTAAGTAGAGATAAGCCGTAATTTCTCCGATGTACAATTTGCACAAGGTCGCTTTTGGTACTTGATAGGGCAATACAAAACTACCGTCCATAGCTACCGTGTCTACACTAAGTGAGTCTAACTCATAGGTGATGTAGTCGCTAAGAGCGAAAAGCTGGATTTTCTGGCCCGTGTAAATCGGGTCAGCCTTTCCCGTCAGGGGAGCCTGTCCGATAGCCGATAGTCCAAATAGTATGATTGAAATAGCCGCGAAAAAGCCTCTCATGGCAGTTGCAGTGCATTTGGCAAAAAGGGAGTAGCGTCTCCACCATTGCGGATTATATCACGCACAACTGTCGAATTTATTGCAAGAAACTCCGGATCAGTCATGAGGAACACCGTTTCTACCGCACCAACCTGACGGTTCATGCTGGCGATGGTAAACTCGTAATTGAAATCTGCGGTGTTGCGCAAACCACGAAGTAGAAATTGAGCTCCAATGCCTTTGCAATAGTTGATCGTAAGTCCTGAATACTGCGTTACTTCCACCGTTGGCAAGCCTTCAAACGTTTGCTTTAAAAAGGTGAGCCGTTGCTCCAAAGGAAAAAAGCCCGATTTGGTAGAATTCACGCCAATAGCCACCACCACTTTGTCAAATAAAGGAATGGCCCGTTTTACTACGGCCTCATGGCCTTTGGTGATGGGATCGAACGATCCGGGGAATACTGCAATACGTTCCATGTCAGGCAAAAATACTGAAGTTCACCTTCCCGTATCTTCGGTGCTCTTCAAAGTGGGCATGGTTAGAAAAGTCAAATTCTTCAGGGTGCTCAATAATCGCCATGCCGCCCGGTAAAAGGCGATCCTGGCCAAAGATCGCATCGGGAAGCTGCACCAGGTTTTCAAGTTGATAAGGAGGGTCTGCGAAAATCAGGTCAAAGGCATCGTTGTTGTGCTTCAGAAATCGAAAAACTTCGCTGCGCACCACTTTCAAATGCTCAAATTCCAAATCCCGAGCAGTTTTTTTGATGAACTGAACACCTCCGAAATTCAATTCCACCGCCATGGAATTTCCCGCTCCACGGCTGGCAAATTCGAAACTGATGTTGCCCGTACCAGAAAAGAGGTCGAGCACTTGAAGGCCTTCAAAGGAAAGTCGGTGCTGCAGCACATTGAAGAGTCCCTCTTTGGCAAAGTCGGTGGTGGGCCGCACCGGTAGGTTGCGAGGAGCCGTAATTCTCCGACCGCGGTATTTGCCGTTGATTATGCGCAAAGCAACAGGTGTAGAGGATGAAAGAAAAAATGTTCGGGCAATTCGTCAAAAGCTGCTGAAAACTGGTATCCTTTGGGGCGGGTAGCCCATTGAATTTTTTGAACGTAAGGCTGAAGCAATGCTGCTATTGGCCCATCCACAGGAATTTCTCCCGAGAAAACGGGTTGTAGCTCATGAGTTGCCAATTGCATTTGTTCCGCTACAAACAGCAAGTAATAAGCCACATCTTCAGGGCTGTTCCAGGCAAAAGTGTTGTAAAAGCGTAGCTGCCGGCCGTGGGTTACCAACAGCTCAAAATGTTGATCGATAAAGTGTAAAAACACCTGCGGTGTATCGATGTGCTTGTGCAACAACAGCCGGATGTCGATAGAGGCCGAGCTGTGATGCCGTAGGCTCATCTTGGGAAAAAGGCGTTTGAGATGCCCCTTTTTATCGTTGGGTAAGGCATATACCAGGCAGGCATCGAGGTTTTGCAATTGGTCGTGATACACCGCAGCCGATTCCGGAAGCTTGAGGTTGAATTCCAGGTATTCCCGGTTTTTATCCGGATCAAAAAGTGGCAATGGAACCAAGGTATTCCACGGGCTGAACCAGGTGCCCACCATGGAGTGATATTCTTGTCGAAGCAAGCTGGTTTCAGCTACAAGGCCGTCAATCTCGTTCCAAAAAGCGCCCGGAGAAAAATTGAATTTACCAGCGGCTTCAAATTGAGCTTTTCGAGGATCAAAGACTGCAAACGAAAGGCTGGATTCACAGGCATCCAAGAAGAGGTGGCAGTGCTGTAAAAGCTCTGGGTTCAATTCCTGGGAAGCGGCCCACAAATGGGGCTGGCGTCCCGCATGAATACGAACAGAATCTGCCATTCGGCAAAAGTAAACGAAAAGGAGAAGAGCAAATAATTTTGCTCCAATGAGCAGGCTTTTAACGCTCCTCTTTCCAGTTGCCTGCGGTAGAAGGATCGGTCATCGATCCTACTTTCATCGGTTCAGAAGGATCGAATGGCTTAGGATCGGAAATCTGAAAAACCTGTACCATCACGCTGTTACGATCGATTTCACTGGCCTCCATCTTAAATTTAGTTTCCCCATCCGCAAAAGGAACGTAAGGAAGCTGGTCAATATCAAGCGGTACATTGGCCGAGCGGGTAGCCATATAAGTAACTCCATAGATGGAGTCGATGACTGGAATCATCATGGTATCGCGCGAAATGATTCCCAAGAACAAAGCAGAGTCTTCAGACATGTCATCGGGGACACTACCAATGGAAATTACTTCAGGAATAGAATCGTTTTTGATGAAACTCAACAGTTGGTCGAAATCCTTGGTGTATTTTCCATTCACCTTTTTGTAGGCCAACTGGGCAACACGAATATCTTTCAAGCGCTGAACGATGTGCTCATAGCGCATTTCTTTTTCAGCGAGAAAATCGATGGGTTTCTTGATCGAAGCAAAATTAGAGTAGATCAGGCCACCGGAGAGCAACAACAACAAGCCCAATACTACGAATTTGAGGGCGCCTTTGGCAATGTTGAGAGCGTAGAGCAAACTAAAAATACCTGTGATCAAAATGGCGCCTGCACCAAACATGAACATGGGGTTTTGGCCATCAGCTCCACCAAGAATTAAGAGCAATAAGCCTAACAAACTCAGGATAACGGGCGGAGCAAATTTACTAACGTTCTCTTTCATGCTAATCGGTTAATGGAACTGGCTTAGAAACGCTTATTTCTAACCAAAGTGGTGCAAATCTACAATTTTTTTTAAATGAGGTGTGGGCGTCCGGCTTCGTATATTTGACTTAACAAAACGCTAACAGTGACCTCGGATCAGACACTGGAAATTCTTCTTCGACATTTCCCATTCACGCCAACGCCCGATCAGCAAATTCTGCTACAACGCCTTGCCGGATATCTCTGTGATCCGGACCCCAATGCGGTGTTTTTGATCAAAGGTTATGCCGGAACTGGTAAGTCGACGGCTATTGGGGCCGTAGTCCAGTCGCTTGGGCAATTGGGGTGGTCGCCGGTATTGCTGGCGCCAACGGGTAGGGCTGCAAAAGTACTGGCCAATTATGCCAAAAGGCCCGCTTACACGATTCATAAAATGATTTACCAGTTTCGGAGAAGTGCTGGTGGTGGGTCGAGTTTTGCTGTTAAAGCCAACCGAGCCCAAAAAGCGGTTTTTCTGGTTGATGAAGCTTCGATGATTAGCGGGCAGAGTAGGGGAACCCTCAATTTACTGGACGACCTGGTAGAGTTTGTAGCGAGTGGCTACCGTTGTAAATTGGTGTTGATTGGCGATACTGCCCAGTTGCCACCGGTAGGAACTTCGCTGAGTCCGGCACTTGATCCGGAGCAGTTGAACCGACGGTATTTTTACCGGGTGATGGGAGCAGAGCTAAAAAATGTGATGCGACAAGGTGAGTCTTCCGGCATTTTATGGAATGCCACTGCGGTGCGTGAAAAAATTCGCCTGGAGGCGGTGACCTATCCTAAATTCAGCCTTGACAATTTCCCGGATATCTACCGTATCAATGGCCATGAGTTGGAAGAAGCGCTTAATGATGCCTACGACAGCTACAGCACCGAGGAAACGGTAGTGATCTGCCGGTCCAACAAAAGGGCCAACCTCTTCAATCAGCAAATCAGAGCACGCATTCGATGGCAAGAAGATCAACTCTCGGCTGGCGACTATTTAATGGTGGTGAAAAACAATTACCATTGGCTCGACCCCAAATCCAAAGCGGGTTTTATTGCCAATGGCGATATTTTGGAAGTGCAACGCCTGGGGAATCAGCAGGAGATGTACGGTTTCCGGTTTGTAGAAGCTACGTTGCGTTTGGTCGATTATCCCAACGAACCAGAGATTGAAGCCAACCTATTGTTGGATACCCTTACGGTGGAAACACCGGCTTTGACCTCTGCCGATCAAGAACGGCTCTACCATTCGGTTTTGGAAGATTATGCGCACTTGCCCACCGCCAGAGAGCGGGTGGTAAAGGTAAAGAGCGACCCCTTTTTCAATGCCTTGCAAGTAAAATTTGCCTACGCGGTTACTTGCCACAAGGCGCAAGGAGGCCAGTGGAAAGCCGTTTTTGTAGACCAAGGTTACCTCACGCGCGAAATGCTGGATACCGATTACCTACGTTGGCTCTACACTGCCATTTCCAGGGCAACCGAAAAACTGTATCTGGTAAATTTTGCCCCCGACTTTTTTAGCCGGTCAGAAATTCAAGACGACTGGTAGTCTTTAAAAAAGATCCAAACCAAGGGAATGGCTCTGGCCGTCATCCAGGCAAAAAAGCTCCACCAAATACCGGCAAGTGCGAGTCCTGCGGCATCCAACAAATAAACCAGAGGGAGAAACACCAACAGGCTCGAACCCATCAAAACATTGCGCAACAGGGCAGTTCGCCCCAAGCCTTTGAACAAACCATCGAAAGTAAAGGCCAAAGCGTTGACGGGTTGGGCCAGTAGGATGAGCCAGAAGACACCATTGAACAAATCGATGACCGCTTCATCGGTTGAGAAGAACGAAGCCATCCACGGGTAAGCGATTAAATAGCAGAGTCCCAGTGCCGTTCCGACCACCAGGTTGGACCGCATAAGGTCAATGCCGAGTCTGCGGAGAGTGGAAACCGCTCCGGCACCGATCAAACGACCAGAAATGGCATTGCCGGCACCGGAGTAACCATCGATAAAAAAGGAGGAAAATAGCCAGATGTTGACGCCTATAGTATAAGCCGCCAAAGCGGCTTCACCGTATCCCGTGGCCAAGCGAGTACCGAAGTAAAAAGCCACGTTGAGGGCCAACGCCCGCAGAATCAGGTTAGAGCTCATTTGAATCATGGTGCTCAACAATGGATCCCATTTCCCAATGAATCGGAGTTTCAATTGCACTTTCCTGCGAAAGAAATACAGGGTGAGGCCCAACATCACCACTTGAGCGATAAGGCTGGCCCAGGCGGCCCCAGCCACACCGAGAGCTGGAACGATCGGATCCCAGCCAAACACCAGGAGTAGATCCAGACCTAAGTTGATAACCGCCCCTACCAGGCTGATTTTCATCGCCCAGGAAGTATTTTGGATGCCCCTGAAAACACCAAAGAGTAGAAAAGTGGCCAAAGTGAAAGGAAAGCCCCAGGCTCGAATCAGATAATATTCCGTAGCAATATCCAATACGGCACCTTCTGCCTGATAAAGTCGAAAAATGGGTTGCGGAAACCACCGCGTCACCAATGCCAAAAAAATACCAATGCCAATCACCAATCCTACTGCCTGGGGGATCAGGCCGGCCGTTTCGGTGAGGCGACCTTCGCCCAACCTGCGCGAAGTGAGGGCCGAAATAGCCGTTTTAGATTGGGAAAACACCCAAATCAGCAACGTGTAAAACGAAGCCGCCATGCCCACCGCACCTTGTTCGGTAGAACCCAACTGACCAATGATGGCCGTATCGGCCAGCGAAAGCAACGGTTCGGCGATACCCGCCAAAATAGCCGGTAAGGCCAATCGGTTGATCTCCCGAAAAGAAACCCTGGTTTCGATGTTGCCGTCGTGCATAGAAAGGGATGAAAAAAGGCCGCCTCGGTGGAGACGGCCCTTCGCAAATGTGTATCAAATCGAAGGTCGATCAATAACCAAATAGCTCTTCAAGGGTGAGTTCCTGCATCGGTCCCAACTTCTCGAGGGCTTTAAAATCTACGTTCTCTTTGTTGCCGATCACCAAAAACTTATAGTTGCTGCCGGCGATGTTTTCGTCAAAAAAGGCTTTCAGGTCTTTCATTTCCATTTTTTCAATGGCTTCGTAAGACGCTTTTCGAATGTCGGTTTGGTGGCCCAACTTTTGGTAACCCAGGTAAGTCCAAAAAACGCTTTGACCAGTAATACGGTCCGATTCAATCTTTTTGAGGGCCGCCAATTTCGATTTTTGAAATTGGTCTTCGGCCTCCGGCATGTTGTTTAGCAACTCCAACAAAGCATCTACCGCATCGTTGAGCTTGTCGGCTTGGGTGCCGAGATAGCCGTATACATAATGCGATTGGTCGGCTTCGGAAGGAGTACTGTAGAACGAATAAGCCGAGTAGGCCAAAGCCTTAGATTCCCGGATTTCCTGGAAGACGATAGAAGAAAGACCAGAACCAAAATATTGCTGGAAAATCGAGGCGTAGGGCTGGATTTCCTGGCTGTAGGGTTTCGATTTCGAAACCAGGTAAATTTCGGTCTGTACCATGTCATAATTCACAAAAAACACTTCGTTGCGTTCAGTAGGCAGTTCTGCATATTCTACTTTGGCAGGAATAGGGTTGAGCTGCTCAGCAATCTTATGCTTTTGGTTCAGCGTTTCGGCTACCTTTTCCATTTCTTTACTGCCAAAGTAGAAGACCTGGTGTTCGGTATTGGGAATACTGTGGATCAGCTTCACCATCTCCTCCGCGTCTAAGCCCATCATCTCTTCGTCACTCAGCACTGCGTTAAATGGATTCTCGGCACCGTATTTCGCATAGCTTACCATGGCCCGCTGCTGAATATAGAATTTCTCCTTCTTGGCATCGGCCCGGTTTTTCAATTCGTCGGCAATCAGCGCTTGGAGTTTTTCGGCATCTGGTTGCGCATTGGCCAGGAGGTGTTCAAACAATTCGAGGCCCTGTTCCAGCGACTCTTCCAAGCCACGGAGGGTCACATAAATGCGCTCATCTCCCGCATAAACATTGAAATCTACCCCCAACTTGAAAAACTCTTTGCTCAAATCTTCTGCCGAGTGCTTGTCCGTGCCCAAGTAGGGCAGGTAGTTAACCGCCATGCCCAACTTGCGGTCGTGGCGGGTGCCCATGTCGAGGATGTAGTTCAACTCAAAAAGCTCATTCGATTCGTTTTCGATGTAGCTCAAGCCAATACCACCGTTGAGTTCTTTTTGGGCAATTTCTTTTTCGAAATCCAGGAAAATGGGATCCAGGCGATCCGACTCCATGGCATCGAATTGCTTGGCAAATTCCGATTGTACTTCGCGGTTAATGTCGATCGGCGTGATCTGTGGTTTGTCCACTTTGTGCAAATCGGGGTCTTCGCCCGTACGTTTGTATACAATTGTGTAGTTGTTGTCGTTGAAGTGCTTTTTCGCGAACTCCATCACATCTTGTTTGGTGAAAGCACCCATGCGATCGTATTTCGAAGCAATGGTTTCACGGTCCATGCCCAATACAAAACCACCCAGCATTTCGAATGCCCGCGAACTACTCCGCGCCATCCGGCGGATGGTATTCAGTTTTGAATTGCGCACCACAGCAGGAATCATCCAGTCTTCAAATTGCCCTTCCTTTAGCAATTCCAACTGTCCGAGCAACAAATCACGCACCTCTTCTAAGGTTTGGTCTTGTTTGGGAATGCCCCGAAGCATAAAACCAGAATAATCCGCCCGAACATCTAAATAGCTTACCGGAGCAATTACTTTTTGTGCTTTTTCCAGGTTGAGGTCCAACAAACCTGCCTGACCGTTGGCCATAATACCGTCAATCAAATCCAACATCAGCACATCTTCCGAAGATGCTCCCGGAAAACGGAATCCAATGCGTACAAATTCACCGCGGGGTCCCAGTACTTCGGCCGAGCGAACCTCCTCAATGGGGGCCTCCACCGGTGGATTGAATTCAGGAAATGGCCTTTTCTTCCACCCTCCGAAATACTCCACGATCATGTCCATGGTGGCGTCCGGATCGAGATCACCTGCCAGAATAATCGCCATGTTGTTGGGCACATACCAGTTGGTGAAATACTCATGAATTTTTTCCATCGAAGGATTTTTCAGGTGTTCTCCCGTTCCGATGGTGGTTTGAGTGCCATAAGGGTGCTCCAAAAACATCAAAGCATCGTGCGCTTTTGAAGCCTTGCCGTAATCGTTGTCTTGTCCACGGTTAAACTCTTCGTAAACCGTTTCCAATTCGGTGTGAAACAGCCGGAGTACCAGTTCTTGCATCCGAACCGATTCGATGGACATCCACTTTTTCAGTTCTGTAGCCGGAATATCGTTGATGTAGGCCGTTACTTCGCTGGAAGTGAAGGCATTGGTGTTTTTGGCCCCGATAGAGGTAACCATCTTGTCGTACTCATTGGGAACGGTGTATTTGGCCGCTTCACCGGAAAGGCTGTCAATTTTAGCATAGATGCCCTTTTTTGTGGCCGGGTCGGTTTCGTTCCGCTGTTGTTCGTACAGGTCGGAAATTTGCTGAAGCAGCACTTTTTCCTTTTCCCAATCCAAGGTGGCAATTTCGGAGGAACCCTTGAAAAGCATGTGCTCGAGGTAGTGGGCTAAGCCAGTAGCGTCTGCCGGATCGTTTTTACTACCGGCCCGTACACCGATGACGGTTTGGATGCGGGGCTCGTCCCGATTAACCGATAAATATACTTTCAGGCCATTGTCCAGGGTGTAGACCAAGGCATTGGTAGGGTCGCCCTCCACTTGCTTGAAGTCGTACTTATAGGCTGATTTTGCAGGTTCTTCCGCCTTTTCCTTGGGAGATTGGCAAGCCGAAGTACCGAGGAGGATGCCCAAAATGGCTATAAGCAGGAAACGGTAGGGTTTCATGGTGCTGTGAATTATTGGTTTGGCTAATTAGCGTTCGATGTCCAGATCGAGTCGTTGGCGGAGCGTCTCCAGGTTAGGATTCTTTTCCGCCATTTTTTTAAATTTTTCATCACTGGTGTAGGCCTTTCGCTCGATGGGCGTTTTCACCAGTTCGTGCTCCAATTGGAGCGCATAATTGTTCACTTTTTCGCGCAGGTAGGCCAACAATTCCGATTTGCCTTTGTGAATGATTGGTTCTGCGTGGGAGCTGTCGATTTGAATGACCAACAAGGTATCGTTGCGCAAATGTGGCTTTCGGGCAGTCATCAAGCTGCTCAAGCTCATGTTTCCGTTTTGGCCCAAAATATTCGCGTAATCTTCCCAAGCCTCCTGCAACACACTTTCGGAAATCAGTTGCTGAGGCTTGCTCGGGTCGATGATTGAATTTGGATCGGGCTCCTCGGCCTGCAGATCATCACCAGACGTTGCATTGTCCGTTCGATTATTCATCGAAATGGAAGCGGTTGACCGATGCAAGCGCTGCCTACCGCTGCGTTTAACGGGCGGAGGTGCGTCTCCCAATGGAGGAGAGGGCGGGGGAGAAGGTGTAGCGGCTGAGGGTGGTGTTTCGAAGGCGGGAGGTGGCGCAGGAGCCGGAGCTTCGACCTTTGGTGGAGCTTCCGGAGCTACTGATGTTGGTGTTGGTGTTGGAGTCGGTGCTGGCGCAGGTGGGGCTTCCTGAGCTACAGGAGGCGTAGAAGCCACCGGTTGAGGCGTAGGAACCGCCTCCACAGTAGGAGCCGCTACTGGCTTTGCCACTTGTTCTTGCCGTTTTTCAGCGGGTTGGGGCGGTTTCAGCCCCGGAGGTTGCTCGTTTTTTTTTTCTCCGCCAGCGGCCAAGGAGCACAACTGCAACAATGCAATTTCCACCAATAGGCGTTGGTTTTTGCTGCCTTTGTATTGCACATCCGTTTTGGCGGTAATCTTTAATCCTTCCAACAGCAAGTCCTGGCCCGAAGTGGCAGCTTGTTGTCGGTACCTGGCCTGCGTGTTTTCACCCACTTCCAACAGACTCAGCGTTGCCGGGTCTTTGCACACCAACAGGTTGCGGAAGTGTTCTGCCAAACCATTAATAAAGTTATGGCCGTCGAAACCCTTGGTCAGAATTTCGTCAAACAATAACAGCACTTGTGCCATGTTGCCGGTCAGCACCCCATCGGTTACCTTGAAATAATAATCGTAATCGAGAACATTCAGGTTCTCAATCACCGATTCGTAAGAGATGTTTTTGCCGGCAAAGCTTACGATCTGATCAAAAATGGATAATGCGTCCCGCAAGGCGCCATCCGCTTTTTGCGCAATCACCTGCAAACCGTCGGCTTCCGCTACAATGCCTTCGTTGGCGGCAATGGATTGGAGGTGCGCTACCATGTCCCGAATCTGAATTCGATGGAAATCAAAAATTTGGCACCGGGAAAGAATGGTAGGAATAATCTTGTGCTTCTCGGTAGTTGCTAAAATAAATATGGCATGTGGCGGGGGCTCCTCCAGCGTTTTCAGAAATGCATTGAAAGCCGCTTGCGAAAGCATGTGCACCTCATCAATGATATACACCTTATAAGTACCTCTTTGAGGCGGGACCCGTACCTGATCGGTCAGGTTTCGTATATCGTCTACCGAGTTGTTGGAAGCAGCGTCCAACTCAAACAAGTTGAACGAGAAATCGTCGTCGGGCGTAAGGGTCTCGTCCGTACGCAGGTTGATGGTTTTGGCGAAAATGCGCGCACAAGTCGTTTTTCCCACCCCCCTCGGCCCACAGAACAAGTAGGCTTGCGCCAACTGATTGGTGTCGATAGCATTGGTGAGCGTAGTAGTAATGGACTGCTGGCCAACTACCGTGTCAAAGGTGTTGGGCCGGTATTTCCGAGCCGAAACCACAAATTTATCCATCCGAAATTGCTTCCTAAAGCGGACGGCAAATATAGGTCAAATCTTTGGTTCGAATTGATGGATTGGGGTATGGCTTACCCACTGAAAATGGGTGTAAACCCGTCATTCTATGGGCCATTCCAAGACCCTGACCAGAAATTCCGTCAGAATTTTCATTACATTTAATAGCCTATTGATTCCTAATCCGAAAAAATCCGCTATGCCTAAACTCTTTACCCTGCTTGCAAGTTTTTTATTTTCCGGTAGTCTGTTTGCTCAGATTACCACCTTTCCCTACACCGAAAACTTCGACTCTTTTCCTTTCGACGATTTGATCATTCAGCCCGGAGCTGAACCCAACCTTTTTCCCAACAACTGGACCAACGTACAAACGGGCGATGACCCTCAAGATTGGTATGGCCGCACCGTAGGAACCGCATCGGGGAATACCGGACCGGACTTTGATCACACCTCCGGGTCGGGAGTGTATGTATATGTAGAAGATGGATTTGGAAACAACGACAGTGTTCGGTTGGTGAGCCCCACCATGGATATTTCAAGCCTCGCTAATCCCCGGCTTACTTATTGGGTACACAGCAACGAAGCCGCTGCCAGTGTAATTTCCAATTTGATGACCGTGGATGTTTTTTACAACGGTAGTTGGAACATAGGAGTAGATGTTGTGGGCCATATTGGCACCACCTGGACCCGAAGGGTGGTAAATCTCAGTGCTTATCCAGGGGTTATTCAAATACGGTTCAGTGTCAACAACAGCACCACGACTTTCACCCACGACATCGCCATTGACGATTTCCGGGTATTTGATTTTCCACAGCACGATGCCGGCATCGGCGAAGCCAACGTCTACACCAGCGAGTATTACATGACTCCGCTCAACCAGGCACAAGGCTACACTTTCGACGGACAGGTAGAGAATGCCGGTAGCAACAGCATTACTGGTGTGGAATTGAAGGTGGATGTGACCAATGATGCCGGCACCACCGTACATCAGGATTCGGCCAGTATCGCCAACATCAATAGTGGCAACAGCAGTATCATTACGTTGAACGATACTTTTTTCCCGACTGCGGTTGATACCTACCATGCTCAGTTTTTGGTAGACATCAACGAACTGGATACGACAGCATTCAATGATACGGCCAACCGCGAATTCATCATTACAGATACCATTATGGCGCGAGAGGACGGCCTGACTACCGGAGGAATTGGCTTCAACGGAGCTACCGGAGAGTTTGGACAAATGATGGAAATCTTTACTGCGGACACGCTCACTACGGTAAGCGTATACCTATTAGGACCCACCGCTGGAGACTCATTTAGGGTGAACCTCTACACCTATGATACCCTGCCAGGAACCTTGCTGCAAGTATCTTCTACTCAAGTTATTCCAACGGCTACCTCAGATTGGTACACCCTTAGGATGGGATGTGGCGTAGTGTTGCAGCCCGGCAAATACTTCATAGCTGCGGAGCAGTTGAATACCAACAACGTTTCGATTGGCTATACCAACAACTTTTATACTCCTGACGTCACCTACTTCAAATCTGGAACTGCTCCCTGGACCGCCTTTGAAACCGTTCCCTTCTTTGTAAGCCTGTTGATTCGCGCCAATTTTGGCAATGTGCAACCAACCAACACCATGGTAACGGCCGCTTCCACGCTACTCTGTCAAGGAGAATCCACGATGTTGACTGCCACCGGTGCTCAACTGTATGATTGGTCGCCGGGAGCAGCAGTGTCTTCCACTTCGGGTGATACAGTGATGGCGTCTCCAAGTTCTACGCAATGGATTTATGTGACCGGTACCGATGGCTACGGTTGCTCGCCAACCACGGATTCGGTGCAGATCAACATCAACCCCAGCCCCGCAGTCAATTTGGGCAACGATACCACCATTTGCGCCAATGTGCAGATTCCGCTGATTGCGCCTACCGGTTTGTCTTCTTATCAGTGGTCGGATGGCACTTCGGGCAGTTCGATACAGGTAAGTGCAGTGGGAACGTATACGGTTACCGTAACCGATGGCCTGGGATGTACCAATACCGATTCTATCGAAATTACCAACGATACCGTTCCGGTGATTGATTTGGGCAACGACACGGCCGTTTGTGATGGCTTTGCGATCTCGTTGGTGGCTCCCGGCACCTGGAGCGCTTATTCCTGGTCCAATGGAAACTCTGGTCCGGTGGCGCTCTTCAATACTGCTGGTTTTCATTTCTTAACCGTAACCGACGGCAATGGATGCCAAGGGTTCGACTCATTAGAATTGGTGCTTTTTCCCAAACCTCCCATCAACCTGGGCAACGACACCAACATTTTCGACAACATTCCGGCAGTGCTCGATCCGGGGCCGGGCTACGTTACCTACACCTGGTCTACCAACGCCAATTCGCAAACCATCACCGTTTCTGATCCGGGAGCCTATTGGGTGAGTGTGGTGGATACCGCAGGCTGTACCAATACCGATACCATTGTTATTGGAGTGGTGCCCAATGGCATCGACGAGTTGGGCAAGGAGGTAAATGCCTTGATTTTCCCCAACCCGGCTCAATACCAACTCAACATTCAAATCACTGGCCTGCCCAACCTGCCACTGCAATTGGAATTGATGGATTTGCAAGGCCGGGCGGTTTTGTCGCGGCAATATGTGGGCAGCACCATCAATGAACAACTGGAATTAGAGGGCCTACCTTCTGGTACTTATCTGTTGCGGTTGACCAACCGAAATGGTACGCTAACGGAACGCATTGTAGTGCGGTAGCGTTACGCAATCATAACAATCTTGATGACCGAGGGCGGCCCATTTTGTGGCTGCCCTTTGTTTTTGGGCAAACTCCCGGGCGATTTTGACAAAAAGACGAGGAATGCTTACATTTGCAGCCCCAATTTTGGGCGATTAGTTAAACCAATTTTAAACAACCATGACCAACCGGTATGAGACTGTTTTCATTATGACTCCCGTTTTGTCTGAAGATCAGACAAAGGAAACAGTCGACAAATTTCAAAATTACCTGAAGGAAAATGGCGCCAAGATCGTGCACGAAGACCACTGGGGTTTGCGCAAATTGGCCTATCCAATTCAGAAAAAATCCACCGGTTTCTATCACCTGATCGAGTTTGAAGCAGAAGGTTCAATCATTTCAGGTCTGGAGACTACTTACAAACGCGATGAGCGCATCTTGCGCTTCCTTTCCATGAAAATGGAGAAGCACGCCATCGTTTATGCTGAAAAACGTCGTAGCAAAGCGGCAGAAAAAGTGAACTCCTAATCTGCGAACATTATGGCTGAAAATTCATCAGAAATCCGCTACCTCACCCCGATCAACATCGAGGTGAAGAAGTCTAAGTACTGCCGGTTTCGCAAAAACCGGATCAAGTACATCGATTACAAAGATCCCAAGTTCCTCATCAAGTTCGTGAACGAGCAAGGCAAGATTCTGCCCCGTCGGGTTACCGGAACTTCCCTGAAGTACCAGCGCAAAGTGGCCAAGGCCGTGAAGCGTGCCCGTCACCTGGCATTGATGCCTTATGTAGGAGACATGCTAAAGTAAGGAGGTAGAGTTATGGAAATTATTCTGAAACAAACCATCCCTAACCTGGGATACAAAGACGACCTCGTTACCGTAAAAGACGGCTACGGTCGCAATTACCTCATTCCGAAGGGAATGGCCATCTTGGCTACTACTTCCGCTAAAAAAATGCGTGAAGAAACCTTGCGTCAGCGCTCACACAAAGAGCAACGCGTGTTGGATGAAGCCAATGCAGTGGCCGCCCAACTGGTCAAAGCTGAGATTAGAGTTGGCGCCAAAGTGGGCGAGTCTGGAAAAATCTTTGGCTCGGTGAACACCGTACAATTGGCGGAAGCGCTTCAGATTGCCGGCTTGGAAATTGATCGTAAAACCATCGTTATCAAAAACGAACCGATCAAAGAAGTGGGCACCTACGAAGCCGAAGTGGTATTGCACCGCGATGTAAAACAAATCATCACTTTTGAAGTAATCGAAGAGTAATCCCGATTGTTTCGAACCTCATACGAAGGGCGGTTTCAGTAGAAGCCGCCCTTTTTTGTTGGCCAAAGGCCAATAAAAAATGCTTATTCGTGACGCAGGGCCTCAATAGGATCGAGTTGTGAGGCCTTTACTGCCGGATAATAGCCCGAAACAATGCCTACCAGAGCACAGGTGAGTACACCACCCAAAATCCAATCCCACGGAATGAGGAAACCGGTGCCCGAGGTAAAGGCCAGGATATTGCCAATCAGAATGCCCAATACCACGCCCATGGCGCCTCCCATCTGGCAAATCAAGATGGCTTCCATCAAAAACTGGCTCCGAATGGTTTTTTTGGGTGCCCCCAGCGCTTTTCGAGTGCCGATTTCACGGGTGCGCTCGGTAACCGAAACCAGCATAATGTTCATCACCGCTACTGCTGCTCCCAGCAAAGTAATGACAGCAATGAGGGTAGCCATCAAAGTGATGCTGCTAAGGTTTTCGATCAACAATTCGGAAAGACTATCGCTTCTGCGAACGATAAAATTATCCTTTTCCCGCAAAGGAACCCGTCGGAGAATCCGCATCAGGCCCGTAGCCTCGCTAACCGCGGGGGTGAGTTGATCGGGTGAGTAAGCGATGACATTGAGCGAATAAGATAAGTTAGCGCTACCATAATATTGCCGGGAAGCCGCCACCGGAAGAAAACACACCCGATCAGCCCCCATTTGTACGCTCGATCCCTTTTCGGCCAATACGCCGATGACCCTGAATTTTCCATTGCCGGTACTGATGACCTTGTCCAGCGGATCGACGTAGGGAAATAAATTTTCGGCCAACTCTTTGCCCAATATGCATACGTGGGCATTGGCTTTGAGGTCTTGTTCCGAAATGTTGCGTCCGTATTTTACGTTGTATCCGGCGGTGCTCAGGTAATTTTCATCTACCCCAAAAATGGTAACGTTGGGCTTTGACTTTTTGCCGCGATAGGTCAATGTAGCGCCAAAAGTGGCCCGGTGGAAAAAGGAAACATCGCTCGGATAATCAAAGCGCTGCTTAAAATCAAGCGCTTGAGAATAGGTAATGGGAGGGTCGGGTTTTCGACTGATCCCATCCTGGAAAATTCGATTTTGACTGGTTCGGATGGTAAACGTGTTGGCCCCCATGAGCGAAAGCTCCGAAGACAAACTCAGCTTAATGCTGTCGATGGCGGTGAGAATGCCCACCAAAGCCGTGATGCCAATGGCAATAATGGCCATGGTAATGAGTGCCCGTAACAATTGGCTGCGGATCGAACGCAGGGCAATTCTAAAGTTTTCAATGGCGAGTCGACGGGTCATGGTTAAGGGAAATTCCGAGCATCAAAGGGTGCCTGCAAGGTAAGAAATTATGGGCCCTTCAGCGTTTCATGCAGAGTATGGCAATTGTATCTTTTAATCCAATCGAGTTGGTTGCCCATTTGTTTCCCGACCAAAAGGTGTGCGGAAAAACGCAAAGGCATATAAAAGAAAAAGGCTCCCGGATGGGTGCCTTTTTCGTTCTAACCTAAACCAAACCTCTGATTAGAAAAAACTGCTCAGGGGGATGTAAAATTTCATCGCTTTGGGTGGATGAAAGACCCTAATTCTGCCTATGAATCCAAAAATAGGAGCAGGCCTCAGATTTGACAATGCACAATGAGGGTTCGGCCGAATCTTAAAGGTAAGTGGCAGCTATTGCAATAATGCGGAAAGAGCTAAGCATAAAATCCTATTTTTGGCCCCGATTTGCTTCTGAAGCCATCAGGTAATGGAACTGACCAACGATTTATTTTTGAGAGCAGCTCGCGGTGAAGCCGTTGAGCGTACCCCCGTTTGGCTCATGCGTCAGGCGGGCCGCATCTTGCCCGAATACCGTGCCGTAAGGGGACGATTATCTGGTTTTAAAGAGTTGGTTTCTACTCCTGAACTGGCTTGCGAAGTTACCCTGCAACCCGTGGACCTGCTTGGCGTAGATGCGGCCATCATCTTTTCAGACATTTTGGTGATTCCTGAGGCGATGGGCCTCGACTACGAAATGATTGAGAAGAAGGGACCGTGGTTTGAAAAAACGGTCGCTTCTGAAGCCGACCTGAACCAGTTGCGGGAAGCCGACCCGGAAGAAGGCCTCCACTATGTGTTGGAAGCCATCCGCCTCACCAAACAGGAATTGAACGGCCGCGTGCCGTTGATCGGTTTTGCAGGCGCCCCGTGGACCATTTTCTGCTACATGGTAGAAGGACAAGGATCGAAAACCTTCTCCAAGGCCAGAAAAATGCTGCAACAGCAACCAGCATTGTCTCACCGCTTGCTCGATCTTATTACCCGCAGCACCATTCGCTACCTCAAAGCGCAAATTGAGGTTGGTGCCGATTTGGTGCAGGTGTTCGACAGTTGGGCGGGCATCTTAGGACCACATTTGTACCGCACGTTTGCTTTGCCTTATCTCCAGCAGATTTGTGACGCCATTCAGGAAGCACCGATCACCGTTTTCGCCAAAGGGGCCTATTATGCCCTCCCGGAATTGGGGCAACTCGATTGCCAGGTGATTGGCCTCGATTGGTGCATGGATGTTGCCCAAGCCAGAGCAGCTGTAGGGCCCGAAAAATCCCTTCAGGGAAATTTGGACCCATCTTTGTTATATGCACCCAAACCGGACCTAAAACGTGCCGTCAAAATAATGATGGACGATTTTGGAAGTCGTGGCCATATTGCTAATTTAGGGCACGGCGTATATCCGGATACTGACCCGGAACAGGTCAAATTTTTCATCCAAACCGTTAAGGAACATAAATTTTGAAACTGATGAAGAAACTTCATTTTATTCTCCCCGCAGTGGGCATAATGTTGATGGCCTCCACGGCGATGGCCCAAAACAATTTGGTGCCCAATGGAAGTTTTGACAATGTGAGTGGAAGGGTTAAACGGGCTGGTTCCATTTCAATGGCTGAGCCATGGTATTCGCCGACCGATGTTCAGGCCGACCTTTTTTCTAAAAGCGCCAAAGGCGATTTTAGTGCTCCCGAAAATATGTATGGCCGCGAGGTCCCCGAAGATGGCGATAACTACGCCGGCTTCGTAGCTTGGAGCTACCGCGATGCTTCCCCCCGTTCTTACCTCACCGTAGAGCTGGACAAACCGCTTACTGAAGGCAAAATTTACTGTGTGAAATTCATGGTGAGCCTGAGCGATATCAGTAAATACGCGGTCAACAACATAGGGGCTTACCTCAGTACCAAAAAGGTGACGGTAAAAGACCTCAACAACAACTCGATTGAGCCGCAGGTCATGCACTCCGCCAACAAGATCTACGACGATCAGTATTACTGGCAAACCATTTGCCAAACCTTCAAAAGCAGTGGTAAAGAAAAATACCTGACCATTGGCAATTTTGCCGCTCAGGACTTGGTGAAAACCAAGAAATTGAGGCGTCCGAAAGGCTTCACTACGCCTCAGATTGGCAATTCTTACTACTACATCGAAAACGTTTCGATCATCAACATGGCCGAAGTAGATGGCGATTGTGCCTGTGGTGCTGATGCCGAAGATGAAGCGGCCATGAATGTGGTGTACAACCAGAACGTGAGTGATGAGATGGACATCGACGACAAAGGCATGCTGGAACTGCAAAAGATCTTTTTCGAGTCCAATTCTTCCAAGTTAGATGCTACGCCATCTGAGGCGATGGGCAAGGCCGTAAAAGTATTGAAGGCCAACCCTTCCATGAAAGTGGAGATAATGGGCCATGCCGATGCCATTGAGCAAGCCAAAGACAAAGGCGATTTGTCGATGGCACGTGCAGAGGCCGTGAAAACCTTCTTGGTTGAAAACGGAGTGGCGGCCTCGCAGCTCACTGTAAAAGGATACAAAGACCAGCAACCGGCTACCGAGGACGGTAGCACGCAGGGGCTGGCACAAAACCGAAGGGTGACGTTCAAAGTAATGTCGCCCTAAGGGCTCCCGTCAATGAAAAAGAAAGGGTGACTTCTCGCTGAAGTGACCCTTTTTTTATGCACTTGGAACGTAGCATTCATAGGTTTATCTTGCGAAACATGGAAAAAGGAAGCAAACGCGTAAAAAACGCCTGGGCGTTTTACGATTGGGCCAATTCGGTCTACTCGCTCATCATCACTTCAGCGGTTTTTCCACTCTACTACGCCAGTGCAACCAGCAAAAAAGAGCTTGCCAACCATACCGAGCGTATGGTGGATGGCGAAACAGTACACTACATCACGTTTTTCGGTGTCGAATTCGTCAACACCGCCATCACGTCTTACCTCTATTCGTTTTCTTTTCTGGTGGTTGCGGCCATGATCCCCCTGCTTACCGGAATTGCCGACTACAGCGGAAAAAAACGCTTGTTCCTGCGCATATTTGCCTACATCGGTTCCCTTTCCTGTATTGCACTCTATTTTTTCGATGCCAATCAATTGGAGTTGAGTTTGATTCCATTGTTCACTGCCAGTATTGGTTTTTGGGGCAGCATGGTGTTTTACAATTCTTACTTGCCCGAAATCGCTTCTTTAGATGAGCAAGATAAACTCAGCGCCAAAGGCTACACCCTTGGTTATCTGGGCAGTGTTTTACTAATGATCCTTTGCATGGTGCTTTGTATGCCATTTGGGTTCAATCAGGAGTGGAACCTCGCTTTTCTATTAGTAGGTGTTTGGTGGCTGGTGGGTACTCAAATCGTACTTTCCTTTCTGCCCGAAAACTCCGCTGGCCAGCAACCGGTCCCTGGCAAAAGTATGGTGCTCATGGGGTTTGTAGAGCTGCAAAAGGTTTTCCGCCAACTGCAAAAGTTGAAGCGCCTGAAGCGCTACCAAGCCGCATTTTTTGTGTACAGCATGGGCGTGCAAACCGTGATGCTCATGGCCACTTTTTTTGGTGCTAAAGCCATCAACTGGCCCATTGATCCCGAAACCGGAGAGCAAGACGACTCAGGTTTGGTGGTGGCCATCCTCATTATTCAGTTGGTGGCGGGCATTGGTGCCTATTTCATGGCGTGGCTGGCGAAGCGCATGGGCAACATCAACGTATTGAAAATTACGGTAGGCCTCTGGGCACTCATCTGTTTGATGGCCTACGTGATTCACGAGCCCATCGAATTTTATGTCCTGGCGGGTTTCGTCGGCTTTGTGATGGGCGGCATTCAATCCATGTCGCGCTCTACCTACTCCAAGTTTTTGCCCGAAACCAAAGACCACGCCAGCTTCTTCAGCTACTTTGACGTGTTGGAAAAATTGGGCATTGTGATTGGTGCCTTCCTCTACGGATTTATTGAGGATTTGACGGGAAGCATGCGAAATTCAGCACTTGTTCTCACCGTGTTTTTTGTTGTAGGCTTCATTTTACTGACCTTTGTGCCGAAAAATGAAACGAAGGTCGACGATTCCATTGTGGAAGCTTGATTTTCAAGGATTTAGACTATGCAATCGGAAGTGTATGATGTCGCCATTATTGGCGGAGGAATTGTTGGAGCCGCCACGGCTTACAAGCTGCAAAAGCGCAACCCTGAAAAACGTATTGTTTTGCTCGAAAAAGAGGACCTCCTGGCCCCTCACCAAACGGGCAACAATTCAGGAGTAATTCACAGTGGTCTTTACTACAAACCAGGCTCTTACAAAGCCAAAAACTGTGTTGACGGCCGTCGGGAGTTGGTGAAATTTGCCAAAGAGCACAACGTTGCGCACGACGTGTGCGGAAAAGTAGTGGTGGCCACCGACAAGAGTGAACTGCCCCACATGGACCGTATTTTCAACAACGGCTCGCAAAACGGAGTTGAAGACATTGAAAAGATAGGGCCGGAACAAATTCGTGAAATTGAGCCCAACTGTGCCGGTATTGCCGGCATTCGGGTGGGCTGCACCGGCATTATCGATTTTCGGGGAACCACCGAAAAACTGGCTGAACTTGTGCCCGGCATCAACGATCAAAGTGCCATTAAGCTGGGACATGAGGTACTGAGCTACCAGGTTGACGGAGACAGCACCCTCATCAATACCAGTCGCGGAAACTTTCGGGCCCGGAAAATGATTTTTTGCGGTGGTTTGCAAGCCGACCGCCTGGCCAAAAAAGACGGAGTAGACCTCGATATGAAAGTGGTTGGCTTTCGGGGCGATTACTACGAACTCACCGAGCAGGGCATGCATAAAGTGAAGCACCTGATTTATCCCGTGCCCAACCCCAAGTTTCCATTTTTGGGGGTACACTTCACAAGGATGGTACTCGGAGGCGTAGAATGTGGCCCCAACGCGGTGTTTACCTTCAAGCGCGAAGGCTACGGCAAAACCGACTTCGACATGAAAGACACCATGGATGCCCTGGCCTACGGCGGCACCTGGAAACTCTTTTTCAAGCACTGGCAATTTGGCCTCGACGAATACCGGCGGGCTTTCTCCAAGCGCTTGTTCCTCTCCCGGCTGCAACGCCTCATTCCAAGTTTAACAATGGATGACATTGAGCCGGGCAGGGCAGGAGTAAGGGCCATGGCCTTGGGCAACGATGGAGAAATGATCGACGATTTTAAGATCGAATACAAAGAAAACAGCATTCACGTGCTCAATGCGCCATCTCCGGCCGCTACCGCTTGCCTGGCGATTGGCGAAGAAGTGGCCAACATGGCCCGCGACCGTTTTGGACTGAATTGATCAACCAAACAATAGCATAGAAAACGGGCTTGGGAAACCAGCCCGTTTTTTTATGCTCAAGGTTCCGCCCGAACCCAATAGCACGAAGAATCATTAGAAGAAAAAACAACGGAAGGAGGGAAAACCTCCTTTATTCTACCACCCGAAATTTGTTCTGAAAACTCTCCCAATCCCAAATAAAGTGTGCAACAATGTCGTCCAACCGTTTGAGAAATATAGGATTAGGCGTTTTCATGTTCCGAAAGTATTCGGACTGAAAATCGTTCAACTCATACTTGTAAAACACCGCCTTTGACATGGCGTAGTGTGTGTTTTTGGAAGGATGGTTGATGCGGGTAAAGAAGCTTTGGTAATTGCTGATGGTCTGTTTCAATGCATCGGCTTCTACCCCGAGGGCCAGGGCCATTTTGCGATTGATCAAATCCATTAATCTAAAATCCTGGTAGTTGGTGAAGTAATCGGGGATGTACTTCATATTGCCCGCCAACATGATGAGCAAAAAACGATCGGAATCCTCCGCATTGATGTTGGGAGAAATAGAAAACTCAGGATCCTCGTTGATAAGAGCTGCTACTTCCGGGAAGCCTTCATCGACCAAATCCAACAAGGTATTGACGAACACATTGGCTACTTTTTCTTCAGCCAGCTTCTTTTTCCGGAATAATGTAAGCATATATTAAATCCCTAAATTGGTGATTTAACAGGGTATGCAAGCAAAAGTAGCTACATCACTTTCCTACTTCAGATGTGGATAACCCTACTTTTTAACAAAGTTATTAACCGCAGTATCTTTTTTAATGCTAAAAACCTACATCTCCTATAACTATTGGGCCAATGAACGCTTGCTTGAAATTAGTGCTCCACTTTCGGCTGAGGCCCTGGACCAACCGGCAGAGCTAAGCTTTGAGAGTTTGCGCAAAACCTGGTTCCACATATGGGATGCGGAGTTGATTTGGCTGGCACGATTGGAAGGCCAACCACTTGAGGGCTGGCCATCTCACGATTTTGCGCCCGATCAATCCATCACCGGTTTGCTCGATGCCAGTGGCAGGTGGGTAGCGTGGGTGCACGCACAAAACGAAACCGATTGGCACCGAACCGTAAAGTATGCCAATTCGAAGGGCAAGGAATTTTCACAGCCCGTTTGGGAAATTGTGATGCACGTGGTGAACCATGCCAGCTATCACCGAGGGCAGGTGGTGGCAGCGCTCCATCAGTTGAAAGTAGCCCCTATACCGGCTACCGACCTTATTTTCTACCTGCGTCAAGCGGAGCGCCCAGCGCTGTAAAGGAGCGGTAAAGTGCCGATTATCAAATTGTTAATTCAAAAAACGGTGGTGTGAAGCTCCTGCGTTTGGTTTATTTTTCGGGTACCCAAACCTACCGTTTCAAGCACCATGAAATTACTCTACCTGGTGAAGCACCCCAAAGCAAGCTTAAACAACTTGCAGGTGGAAGACATCGACCGCCCATTGAAGGGCAAAGGCGTTCGGGAGGCCTACTCGTTGAGCGCCTACCTGAAAGCCGAAAAAGTAGACCCGCAACTTATATTGTCCAGTCCGGCCAACCGCTGTTGGCACACCAGCCAAATCATTGCCCGTTCGCTGGAATATTCCATGAACCGGATTCAGCTCTCCATAGACCTATATAAAGGCGGCAAAGACCAATTGCTGCGGACCCTAACGGGTTTGAGCGATCAATACGATTCGGTGATGCTGGTGGGGCACGACCCTGCGCTCACCAACCTGCTCAACCGCTACAGCCGAGAGCCTTACGACAAGCTATCGGCCGGTGGAGTAGTTGGAATGAAATTTCGTACCGAAAAGTGGAAAAACTTGCCCAAAAGCAAGGGGAAACTCTTGTTTTACCAACGACCAGCTTAATGGCTTTTTAACTTTAGGTTTCCCTATCAAGCGAGGTAGATTCCTATTTTTGTCGCTTCGCTGCAATCGTATTCAACACCCCCTCTACCAAAATGCCAACCAGGGAAAAGTTTATCAACCGGGAGATCAGCTGGCTCCAATTCAACGACCGTGTGCTGCAGGAAGCTGCTGATGAGAATGTGCCTTTGGTAGAACGCATGCGCTTTTTGGGCATCTTCTCCAACAACCGGGACGAATTTTTCAGGGTACGTGTAGCCACCCTCAAACGCATGGTGCGCCTCGACAAAAAAGGCAGGACCCTGGCCACCGGCACCCCCCGTGAGGTGTTGCAGGAAATTCAAGAAGTGGTACTGAGCCAACAAAAGAAATTTTCAAAGATCTACCGCAAGTTGCTCCGGGAGCTGGAAGCAGAAAATATTTTTCTGATCAACGAAACCAAGCTCAACGAAAAGCAGGGCCAGTTTGTACGCGACTACTTCAGCGAAAAGGTGCACCCGGTCGTCAACCCCATCATGCTGCGGCAGGTGGGCAAGATGCCCACGTTGCGCGACCAGTCGATTTACCTGCTGGTGAAACTGCACACCCCGGCCGACGACAAAAAGTTTGAATTGGCCATGGTTGATTTACCCACCAAGCGGGTAGATCGATTTTTGGAGCTACCTGCAGAAGGCAAAAAGAAATACATCATTTTGTTGGATGATGTGATTCGCTATTGCTTGCACGATATCTTTCACATGTTTGGCTATACCCATGCCGAAGCCTACACCTTTAAAATTACCCGGGATGCCGAGCTGGACATCGACGATGATGTGTCGCAAAGTTTCCTGGAAAAGATGCAGCACAGCCTCAAGCAGCGGAAAAAAGGCGATCCGGTACGTTTTGTACACGACAAAACCATGCCACCGGAAATGCTTCAGTTTTTGACCAAAAAGCTGAAGCTGACCGACGATAGCAACCAGATTGCCGGCGACCGTTACCACAACTTCAAAGACTTTATGGGCTTTCCGAACGTAGGTTCTAAAACCCTCGTGTACCGCATAGCCGACCCTGAGCCGCTCCGCAGCTTACACGGCCAATCGAGCCTGTTGCAAGCCCTCAAAAACAAAGATGTGGTGCTGCATTATCCCTACCATTCGTTCAACTACTTCATCGAGTTGTTGCGGGAAGCGGCCATTGATCCCAAGGTGAAATTCATCAAAATCTGCATCTATCGCGTTGCCAGCGATTCAAGGGTCATCAACGCCATCATCAATGCGGCCAAAAATGGCAAAGACGTTACGGTGGTTGTAGAGCTACAGGCCCGTTTTGACGAAGAAGCCAACATTTATTGGTCGGGCATTTTGCAGGAAGAAGGTGTGCGGGTCATCAATGGCGTGCCGGGCCTGAAGGTGCACAGCAAGCTTTGCCTCATCGGGCGTAAAGAATCGGGCCGTATGAAATTGTATGCCAACATCGGCACCGGCAACTTTCATGAAAAAACTGCCCGCATCTACAGCGATGTTTCCCTCATCACCGCGGATAAGCGCATCACCAACGAGGTAGAACGGGTATTCAGCATCTGCGAAAACGTTTACCGGCCCGCCTATTATTACAAAAAGTTGCTGTTGTCGCCCATGCATTTGCGCAACAAGCTGGTGCGGCTCATCAACACCGAAATTCGCAATGCCAAAGCCGGCAAGAAGGCCTACATGGTGTTGAAAATGAACAGCCTGGTAGACATACAGTTGATTCGAAAACTCTATCAGGCCAGCCAGGCCGGCGTAAAAGTGCAACTCATTATTCGAGGCATTTGCTCGCTGGTGCCCGGAGTGCCCGGCCTGAGCGAAAACATCGAAGCCATCAGCATTCTCGATCGCTACCTGGAACACAGCCGAATCTACATTTTTTGCCACGGGGGCGATGACCTGTGCTACATCTCTTCGGCCGATTTTATGGTGCGCAACCTCGACCACCGCATCGAGGTAACTTGCCCCATACTCGACCCGGATTGTAAGCAAGAATTGATCGATATGCTCAACATCCAATTGGCCGATACGGTAAAAGCCCGTATTTTGGACGGCAGCGGTAAGAACATGTACAAAGAAGGGTCTAAAACCGGTAAAAAAGCCGTACGGACTCAATTTGAATTGTACAACTACTACCGTCAATTGTTGAAGTAACGAAACCCTGAGAAAGCACCTTTGCTTTGAAAGTAGTTAAGTTTGCGGCCATCGATATTGGTTCTAATGCCATTCGGTTGTTGTTTACCAATGTGATGATCTCATCGCCCGAGGCGGTGCAATTCAAAAAAGCTTCCCTGGTTCGGGTTCCCCTGCGTTTGGGAGAAGAAGTGTTTGTGAACCACGTGATTTCCGAAAGCAAACTGCGCGATTTGGAAGACACCATGCAGGCCTTCAAACACCTGATCAAAGTACACAAAGTGCAACGCTACCGCGCTTGCGCTACTTCTGCCATGCGCGAAGCCGCCAACGGCGTGGACGTGGTGAAACACATTCGCAAAAAAACCGGCATTAAGATCGACATCATCAACGGCAAAGAAGAGGCCGAGATCATCTACGCCAACGGTTTGATGCAAACCATGGATGCCGACCGGCCCTACCTCTACATCGATGTGGGAGGCGGTAGCACCGAAATGACCTTTTTTGCCAACGGTGAAGTGCTCCAATCGCGCTCTTTCAACATCGGCACCATTCGCCTGCTCAAAAAGCAGGTGACTACCGAAGAGTGGGAGTTTATGAAAAAATGGGTCAAAGAAAATGCCGCCGATCTGCCCAACCTTTCGGTGATCGGATCGGGAGGCAACATCAACAAGATGTTTAAGCTGTCCGGTAAAAAAGTGGGCGAACCGGTGCACTACCGGCAGTTGCGCGAAATCTACACCACCCTCAAAAGCATGACGGTGGAAGAACGGATGCAAAACTACGACCTCAACCCCGATCGGGCCGATGTGGTAGTGCCTGCCGCGCGCATTTTTGTGAACACCATGAAGTGGACCGATGCCCGCTACGTTTATGTGCCCAAAATAGGCGTGTCCGATGGGGTGATTCGCAAACTCTTCGAATCGTACCGCAAAAAGTTGGAAAAGGCGGGGGAGTGGAAATAAAGCTCCATTGAAGGCCATTTAGACTTCTGCATCACCCCTTCTAATGGTTATCTTTGACCTCGGTGAAACCCTCTCCGTCGTTAAATTGGACTGCGATCGGGCCCTGGCTTTTGTTGCTGTTGATAGGGCTGCCAGCCACCGGCTTGTTTGGCCAGTTGTCTTACCATTTTCGCAACTATAGCGCCCGCGAAGGCCTTACGCAAAACACCGTTACCTGCCTTTTTCAAGACCAGCAAGGCTTTTTGTGGGTAGGTACCCAAGATGGCCTCAACCGCTTCGACGGCTACGAGTTTCGCACCTTTCGGCCCGAGCAGGGCAACCCCTATTCGCTCACCGACCACTACCTCACCCAAATCGTGGCCGACCCCTCCGGCAAACTCTGGATTGCCTGTCGCTACGGCATGGCCTGCTACTTTCCCGAAACCGGTCAATTCCAGCAGTGGCTGGTCGATACCAACAACCTGTTCAGTGACCAAAACAACATCAAAAGCCTGGGCATTGGTTTAGAAGGCCGGGTATGGTGGATCGATCAGGAAGGAATGGCGCGTTCCATCCATCCCGATTCCACCGGCAATCAATCCCCTCGCTCCCCCGCGCAATGCCGCATCGAATACCCCAAACCCTTGTGGAGGTTGGCCTACGGTGCCGATCAATCGGTGTGGGCCCTGGAGGAAGATCAATTGCTACACACTACGGAATACGGCACCTGGAAAACCCAAACGCACCTGCCGAACATGGATCGAACCGAGGTGCGCAACCTGCAAGTCGATCGCCAAGGTCGGGTGTGGCTGCTCGAAAGCCGCCGGGTACACCGCTATACACCCGCTGAAAACCGTTGGGAAGCGTGGTCGATCAGCAACTTGCCCGAAGGCGAAAGCCTTTTTGGTGTAGAAGAAGTGCGCCCGGGCGAATATTGGTTGTCTTCCACCGATGGGCTTTGGATTTGGCAAGAGCAAGGCGGAAAGGTAACGATGCAGGTAGTGCGGCAACGGGAAGGGCTGGCCACTGGGCTGCCCGGCAATCGGATAGAGCCACTGCTGCGCGACCGGCAAGGACAAATTTGGTTGGGCGTAGCCGGGGGCGGCCTCAGCTGTCACGATCCCGCCACGCGTGTTTTTGGTGGAATTGGAAAAGCCGATACCTACACCCTGGGCCTGTTCAACCCGCTGGTGTGGGAAATAGCCGAAGACGCGCAACACCGCCTGTGGATCGGCACGGCCAACGGACTGCACCTGGTAGAGCCGGCCCGGCCCGGTACGCCCTTGTCGGCACAGCCCGACCTGCGGCACAGCCTGGTTTCCATTACCCATTTTTCGGGTAGCTCGGGTTTGCCCCCCGGGGCCACCATCACTTCCATTTTGCCCGAAGCAGATGGCAGCCTGTTGGTGGGCGAATTGGGCAAAGGCTTGTACCGTGGCCATCCCTTGGCCAAAGAAGCCTTTGTGCCTTATACCAGCGATTCGTCGGCAGACTTACCCAAAAGGGTTTACCAGCTTTACCAGGATGCACAGGGGCAACGCTGGGCCGCCTCACAGGAAGGCCTGTGGAAAGAAAACCAGGGCAACTGGCAAAACCTATCGAAGGCCGACAGTAGCCTGGGCTTGCATACGCCCTACACCATGGCCGTATACCGCGATCGGGCGGGAGCCGTTTATGCCAGCACTGCCTCCGGGGCCTATCGTTTGCCACCGGAAGCTACGCAATGGCAGCATTTCGCCCACCAGGCCAGCGATACCACCAGCCTGGGCCACAATGTGGTGACCTGCTTTTTGGAAGACCGTGCCGGCAACTTTTGGGTGGGCACCCTGGGCGGTGGCCTGCACCGCATGAACCGAAAAAGCGGTGCGTTCGAACGTTGGACCGAAGCCGATGGCCTGGTGAACAACCACTTGTATAGTTTGCAGGAGGATGGACAGGGGCGCATTTGGATGAGCACCAACCGCGGCATTGCCGTGTTTGTGCCCGAAGAAGAACGTTTCGCTTTCTTCGACATGGAAGACGGCTTGCTGTTCAACGAATTTTGCCAAAATGCCGCTTTTCAAAGCAGCATTGGCGAATTGTTTTTTGGCTCCGGGCGGGGAGTGGTGTTTTTTCATCCCGACAGTGTGCAGCTGCCCCAGGCTCTGGCACCGGTGGTGCTCACCGGCCTGGAAATCAACTACCAGCCAGAAGCCGTCGTTCCCGATTCGGAACTGGTGCTCACCCACGATCAAAAAGTACTGTCGTTCACCTTTGCTGCCCTGGACCTGCAAAACAACCGCCGGCTCCACTATGCTTACCAATTGGAGGGTTTTGATCCCGATTGGGTAGCGGCCAAACCCGACCGGCGGTTGGCCACCTACTCCAGTTTGCCCGCTGGCACCTACACCTTTCGGGTGCGGGCCGCCCGCCTTGGCGAAGCCTGGTCGGCCAACGAGTTGCGGTTGCGCCTGGTGGTGAAACCTCCTTTTTGGCTCACCTGGTGGTTTTTGTTGAGCATGGGTTTGCTCGTATTGGGTTTGGCAGGCGCAGTGATCCGTTATTACGCCCAGCGGAAACTCCGGCAGCAATTGCAGGAACTGGAAATGAAACAGCGCCTGCAGGCCGAAAGGCAGCGCATCAGCCGCGATTTGCACGACCACGTGGGCGCCCACATCACCTTTATCATTTCCAGCCTCGACTACTTGAGTTTGCAAAATCAAAACGGCAATGCGATTACCGTAAAGGGCAAGCTCGAACACCTGGGCGAATACGCGCGGTCTACCATGCAGCAGCTGCGCGAAACCATTTGGGCCATCCACAAAGAAAACCTCAGCCTGGCTGAGTTTCACCGCAAGGTGCAGGAATACGCCCACCAAATGTTGGGAGAGTCGCCAGGGCTCCAGTATTCGGTGCAGTTGGAAGGCCCGGAAGAAGCCTTGCTCAAACCTTCTCAAGCCCTCAACCTGTTTCGCATTGTGCAAGAGGGCATTAGCAACATTTCCAAGCATGCCGGTGCCGATGAAGTGCGCCTGCGGTTGGTGTTGGAAGAAGGGAACCACCTCAAATTGATTTTGAAAGACAACGGCAAGGGCATTCCAGAAAATGCCGGAGGCTATGGCCACCACGGTTTGAACAATATGCGCTCAAGAGCCGAAGAAATCAAAGGCGCATTTTTGTTGCGCTCGGCCCTAGGGCGGGGCACTACCATCGAAGTAGTGGTGCAATTGGAGGCCTGAGCTTCATTTGCGCTGAAAAGGATTAGGGCATTTGCCTTATTGGGATTGCTGCAACTTCGGGTTATTTTTGAAGTATGAAGCTCGCAATCGGTTTGGTAGAAGACAACGCCCGGTTGGTGGATTCCATCACCGCCGTGTTGGGGTGTTTTGACCACCTCGACCTGAAATTTGTGGCCCGCAATGGGGAAGAAGCTTTGGTAAAAACCGAGGTCTACCGGCCCGATGTGGTGTTGATGGACATTGAAATGCCAGTGATGGACGGTGTAACCGCTACCCGCGAATTGCGGGAGCGCTACCCGGAAATCAAGGTGATTATGCTCACGGTTTTCGATCAGGAAGACCGTATTTTTGAAGCCATCCTGGCGGGTGCCAACGGCTATTTGCTCAAAGACGAGCGGCCTCAAAAGTTGGTAGAGGCCCTGGAAGAAGCCGTGGAGGGTGGAGCGCCCATGTCGCCGGTGATTGCCGCCAAAGCTTTGAAATTACTCCGGGTAAATGCCCCTCAACCGGCTCCAACTGCCAGCAAAGCCGACAATCCCTACGCACTCACCCGACGAGAGTGGGAAATTTTAGAATGGACGGCCAAAGGGTTCAATTACCATCAGGTGGGTACCCAGCTTTTTATCAGTCCCAAAACGGTGCGCAAACACATCGAAAACATCTACCGCAAACTGGAGGTACACTCCAAAGTGGAGGCCGTGGCTTTGGCCTTGAAAAACCGTTGGTTCGATCTCTGATCCACTTGTTCATCCTTTCAGGTGGCCTTTGGGCCGCATCCTGCTAAAAAATTTGTTGTAGCTTCACGAGGCACAACCATGGCCGCTCGGAAGCGACATATCATGATCGTAGAGGACGACGACCTCTACGCGGTTTTTCTCACCCACTATTTGCGCAACAACCTTGGCGAGGTGAACATCAACGTGTTTACCAACGGGCAAGACGGCCTCGTTGGCCTCGAACACGGCAAATACGATGTGATGATCCTCGATTATTTTCTGGACGATATGACGGGCCTGGAAGTGTTGCAGGAGGCCAAGAAGCGACAGCCCGAATTGGTGGTGATTGTGCTCTCGGCCAACAAAAAGCTCGAAGCGGCCATTGATTTGATGAAGGCGGGCGCAATGGACTACCTCGAAAAAAATCCCGATTCGGCCTTTGAATTGATCAAAGCGTTAGAGCGTATTTTCGAGGCCAAGGAACTGGAAGAGCGTACACTTACCATTTCGCTCAACCTGAGCAAAAACCGGCCGCTGCGCATCGGCCTGATTGTGCTTGGCCTCATTGGCCTGCTGATGGTGGTTTTGAACCTATACACCTACCTGGCCCAACCGGGTTAAGGCCTCTCACTTCACTTTTTGGAGCTGGGCACCATAGTGCTGCTGCTCGTAGTTCCAGCGAAACTCGTAGCTGTCGCCGTCGATGCTGGTGATGAGGGTAGAAATGGTATCGCCAATGGCGATGGGGATGCCTTCGGGTCGGTTGGTGGCCAGCAATACGAGTTGGTAACGGCAATCGTTGGCCCAAACCACAGCATATTCGTCTTTAAACCCGTTTTTTTCACTGGTTTCGATTTGGCGGTCGGCGGTGCGCACGATCCGCGTATCGGAGTCGGGCACATTGTGGTAGTGAAACTCACCCGTGTGGAAGGACTTACAGTCTTCGTGGGAGGGTCGGGAGCTGCAGGCAGCCAATAAGAAAAAGAGAGGGAAAAAGAGCTTTTTCATCCGTTGCAATTACGGATTCAAAACTACGAAGAAGCGGGGAGGGAAGAAGCGCTAAGAGGAGAAAGTACCAGGGCAGGTAGCTACGTTGTTGATCTGGCAGAGATCACATTTTTTCCTCTTCGAGCTCGAAGAAAAATTCGGAAAGCGAAATGTCGAAATAGTTGCAGATGGAATTCAAGGTACTGATCGAAATGTTGATCTTGCCCGACTCTACTCGTCCAATATGGATGTTGGTTTTGTGAAAGAGCATGTCTTGAGTTACTTGATTTTCAGCACGGAGTTTCTTGATCCGCTTGGCCACCTGCCGCAGGAGTTGCGGGTCTCGGATTTGAGTCATGGTGAGTAAATTGATTAATTTTAGGCCGACAAAACGTCGACGAGTGATACAAAAAATCGGCTTTTCAGGGGCAGGAAACCGGATATCCAAAATTCTTAATTAAAACGACCCGGGGCAAGCGTAGTTTCCCCTGAAATGACATATACGTAATATTACGGTAAATTAATACCGTATTTATACGTGTCATTTAAAGTGTTTGTACTCTAATTTAAAATTGGGGGTTTTATGCAGATGGGCTTATAAGTGTCTGTATTATAATAACTTACAATCCTATGACATGGGTGTCATTTTTTATTTTCCGGTAACTTCTCCAAAGCACTTCCGTTAAATCCGCAACTGGATCATTTTTACTAACCTTTTCAACTTTTTAAGTTATGGCTTTTGACGGAAACGAAGGCACTTGGATTACATTGGATGAAGGTGAAGCATTGACTTCGCATTATCGGGAAAACAACCCTGGTGCGATTAAGGCTTACTTCTTCGGTAAAGACAAATTGGAAACCCTCCTCAATCAATCTGACTCGGTGGGCATCCGCATTTATTATGGGCTAGACGGAGACGACGTGCCTAAAATGGTTTTGGTGGGCGCCAAAGAAAACCAGGATGATATTTTGACGAATATTTTGGATTTTGGTGATCCATGTCCCAGCACTTGTTCTGCTGATAATAAGCTGAATTCATAGTAGCTGCTTTACACTAAGAAATCATTAGGGGGCTGTTAGCCCCCTTTTTTTGGTCTGGATGGTTGGATGGAAGCCCTAATTTATTCTCCCGAATTGGTGTATCTGGCACAGGTTGCCTTTTCTTTCTATATTGCTAAGCATCCTCAAAAAGCATAAGTGGAAAAAATCTCATTTGCTCTTATTGCATCTTACACGCTGCTTATTCCTATCGGAATTGGAGCATTTAGATATCAAAAACTAAATCCGGTTCAAAAGCTCGGATATCAATATCTATTTGTTGCACTGATTTTTCAAATCATCAGTACAGTTTTGAATCAAATGAATCAAAACAACTTACCTCTAATTCATATTTATTCTGTTGTAAGGTTTGCTTTTCTGAGTTTGATATTCAAACGACTCATCAAGGATTCTTTCATTAGTCGTGTTGTGTTCGCCAACATATTTTTCTTCCTTGGCTTTTCGCTTGTAAATGCTTTGGTATTTCAAGATATTTTTTCCTTTAACTCGAATAGCCTAATTGTAGAAAGTATACTTCTGATTATTTATTCGGTTGTCTACCTCTTTCAGATACTTCGTGAGATGCAAATCCAATTTGTCGAGCGATTTTATGGCTTTTGGTTGGTTTCTGGTATCTTATATTATTTTGCTGGGAACTTCTTTCTATTCAGTTTATCCAATTTGTTATTGGAAAGCAGCTTTTATAGCTTTTCAGAATACTGGCATATCCATTCGGTCAATCTCATTTTATTCTACCTTTCTTTTTCGGTAGCTTTTCTTTTAAAAAGAATGACACCTTCTGTATTGTTGAGATGATTATCCGATCTTACAGGTTATCTCTTTCTGGATGGGGTGGTTAGATTATATCGCTATCTACTCTGTAATTGTGCCTTGCATTATAGGTTATTTAACCTACAGTAGGTTAGAAGTGGAGATGCGATGGGTTTATTACTATTGTTGGGTCTCTCTATTCTTCGAAGTTTTCAATAAGTCTTTGGCATTATTGTTTCAAAATAATATGCCTGGATTCCATTTGTCCTCAGTAGCGGATATAATAGTGTTTAGCATACTCTTTCGAATCCTGATTCAGGCACCATCAAAGCGAGTTTGGATTGGCTTAAACGTTTTTCCATTCTTGGTTTATGCAGTGGTAGATGCACTCTATTTTGGTATATTTCGCATCAACAGTTTCACAAAAGTTTTCATGGCGCTTGTGATGATTACCTACAGCGCTCTCTATTTTAGAGAACAGATGCAATGTTTTTCTTCTCTTCCGAAAATGAAAGACAGCAGTTTTTGGGTGGTCTGTGGTATCTTTTTCTACTATTCAAGTAATCTTTTTTTGTTTGCCTTTTCAGGAGTCATACAGGCGAGTACAACATTGGTAATGAGCGATTTTTGGCACCTCCACTCGGTTAACTTATTCATCCTCTACACCTGTCTCACCATTGCCCTGCGCCTCGAATCGGGATGGCTCAATCC